>CALQBK020000004.1 GCA_943328795.2 Bifidobacterium breve | reverse complement strand
GCGGCCGGCAGAGCAAGAACCTCGCGCAGAGCCTCGACGCCTCAGTGGAGCTGTACGAGGTCGTGCGCTCTGCAGCCGCCCTGCTGCGACCCATCTTCTCCAGCGGCGCGACGCGGCTCGCGAAGGAGGTGGCGCGTGGCTGAGTTGATGTCTTCGTGGAGCGATCAGGATAGGACGTGGGCCCCCCAGGCCTCGCTCGATGGTTGAACAGACTCCCGCTTCCAGCCTCGATGGCGCCGCAATCCTGGTCACGGGAGCAACGGGCTCGTTCGGCCAGCGGTTCGTGGAGGCGCTCCTTCGAATGCCCCACGGCCCGGCGCGCATCGTCGTGTTCTCGCGCGACGAGCTGAAGCAGTTCGACATGAGCCGTCGGCCGGAGTTCGATGACCGGCGAATGCGCTTCTTCCTCGGTGACGTGCGGGACCGCGACCGCATGCGCCGCGCTTTCGAGGGGATCGACGTGGTCATCCACGCTGCGGCCCTCAAGCAGGTCCCCGCGGCGGAGTACAACCCCTTCGAGTTCATCAAGACCAACGTGCTGGGCGCGCAGAATGTCATCGACTGCGCGATGGACACGGGCGTTTCCCGGGTGCTGGCGCTCTCGACGGACAAGGCGGCCGCCCCCATCAACCTTTACGGTGCCACCAAGCTCTGCTCGGACAAGCTCTTCGTCGCGGCCAACGCCGGGCGGGGTTCGCACCCGGTGCGGTACTCCGTAGTGCGCTACGGGAACGTGCTGGCGAGCCGCGGGAGCGTCGTGCACGCGTTCCTCGCGAAGAAGGCATCGGGTGTCCTGCCGATCACCGACGAGCGGATGACCCGCTTCAACATCACCCTCGACCAGGGCGTGGATCAGGTCCTCCGGATGCTCGGCGTCATGGCCGGCGGGGAGATCGTGGTCCCGAAGCTCCCGAGCTTCCGGATCACCGACCTCGCCCGGGCGGTCGCGCCGGACTGCCGGTTGGAGATCATCGGGGTGCGGCCAGGGGAGAAGCTCCACGAGGAGATGATCACCCCTTCGGACTCGCTGCGCACCGCGCAGTTCCCCGGGCACTTCGTGATCCTGCCGACCTCGCCGATGTGGGACGAGGTGCAGTACCTACGGGACCGCGCGGGCAAGATGGTCACGCCCGGGTTCCACTACGCGAGTGACACCAACACCGACTGGCTGAACGTCGATGAGCTCCGAGGGATGGTGGAAGCCCACCTCGCGCGGGTCGACGCGCCGCCCCCGCGCCCGTGACCCAGCCGCTCAAACCCCTCCCGTACGGGCGGCAGACGATCGATGACGAGGACGTAGCCGCGGTGCTCGGGGCCCTGCGGGGCGACTGGCTCACCCAGGGTCCGACCGTCGGTCGCTTCGAGGAGGCGTTGGCCGATCGGTGCGGCGCTCCGTACTGCGTGGCGGTGTCGAGCGGGACCGCTGCGCTCCACCTCTCCTCGATGGTGGCGGGCGTCCGTCCGGCGACCGGCGGCGTGACCTCGGACATCACCTTCGCCGCATCCGCCAACGGGCTGCTCTACTGCGGCGGGACGGCCGCCCTGGCCGACGTGGACGGGGCCACTGCGCTCACCACGACGGAGACCCTGCGGGCCGCTGCCGGCGCCCTCGACGCGGCAGGCGTGCCCGTTCGCGCCCTCGTCCCCGTCGACTACGCCGGTTCCGTAGTCGATCTGCCGGGGATCGCTGCGCTGGGAAGGGAGGTCGGTGCCCGCGTGATTGAGGACGCCGCGCACTCCCTCGGAGCCACCTACTCCCACGAGGGCCGCGTGTACCGTGCAGGCTCGTGCGAGCACTCCGACTTCGCGATCCTCTCCTTTCACCCCGTCAAGCACATCACCACGATCGAAGGCGGCGCGATCCTCACTCGCGACGAGGGCGCCTACCGCGAGCTGATCGAGCTTCGCTCGCACGGCATCACGAGGGACCCCGCGCGGATGTCGAAGAACGACGGCCCCTGGTACTACGAGCAGGTCGCGCTCGGGTACCACTACCGGATCGGAGACGTCGCCTGCGCGCTCGGGCTCTCGCAGCTGGCTCGGCTGGACCGGTTCCTCGAGCTTCGCCGGGCCATCGTCGCCAGGTACAACGCCGCGATCGGCGGTGGGCCGCTCGCCGCCGTGCTCGAGCCGCTGGCCGTGCCGGCTGGCGTGCGGTCGGCCTACCACCTCTACGTCGTGCGCCTCAAGCGCCGCGACGGGGAGCGTACGCCCGAGGTCGCGACCCGGCGCCGGCACCTGCACGCGGCGCTGCGCGACTCCGGGATCTTGGCTCAGGTCCACTACGTGCCGGTTCACCATCACCCGGTGCACCGCGACGCCCCTCGTGCCGGTCTCCTCGACCGCGCGGAAGACCACTACGCACGCTGCCTCAGCCTGCCGTTGTACCCCACGCTCGGGGACGAAGACGTCGACCGTGTGATCGAGACCCTCGAGCGCACCCTCCTGTAGTGACTGGCGTGCCCAGGAGGCGTTCACCCGGGTGCAACACGTCCGCTACGTGCTGAGATAGTACAACAGAAGCGGAGCACTGGCAGGGGCGCTCCGCGGCGCAGCCGCGTGGTGTCGTCGAACTCAGCCACCGAGAAGCAGGCCTGGAAGAAATAACGGCCACGGACATCAAGAAATTCAATGAACGGCAGCGCTGCGAGAGCGGCTGGGTTGGTTGTGATCACGAGCTCGGTCGTTGCGTCGCCGAGCGCAAAGGTGCCCGTGGTATTCCCAAGCACGGCGTTCGAGGAGACGAGCAGCGAGACGGGCCGGTGCTCCACGCTCTTGACCTGCGCCAATTCGAACCGCTCGACATCCTCCCCGCCGTCGTGGCAGCTGTAGAACAGGGACGCCCTGTCGAAAGCCCCGGGCATCAGCGTGAGATGCGCCACGTGCAGCGTGCAGGGCGTGGCAAGCTGCACGTCCGATTCGTACGCGAGGTCGATCGAGCCATCCTGGTTCACGCAGATGCGCTTGTCTACGAAGCCGTCGCCGAACGGTACCCGACCGCGAACAACGACGCCGCGAGCGTCCTCCTCGACGCACAAGCCCCGCACCGGCTGCAGGTCGCTCACGCGGCGCTCCCCAGGCGCGTCGCTCACGACGTCGCCCGTGTACCAGTCCGCATTCAACGGGACATAGTCGTAGTGACCATGGGGGATTGTCCCCAACAGAGGGTGAGCGGATCGCTCGGGGAATACGACGGACTCGAGCACGAGGCCGCGCGTCGTGTTGAACACGACCCTGACCCTGGGCTCTCGCTCTATTCCGCGTTCCACCTGACGGGTTCCTTCACGCCACGCCGACACCCGCGCCACGTGGTTGAGATCCTCGAGCGGTCGGAGACCCACCGCAAGCGCAGGGAGTGGGAGCTACCGGTAGATTTCCTTCCGGCGCTAGCTGAGCGTTGCGAGCAGCGCAACGTTGAATTCGGTTGTACGCCGTTCTACCTCGACGCCGTTCGCGAACTCGAGCGGTATGTCGACTTTTACAAGGTAGCATCGTACGAATTGCTGTGGGATGAGCTGCTGGTTGCGTGCGCGGAAACGGGGAAACCCGTGGTTCTCTCTACCGGGATGGCCACGATGGACGAGATCGGTCACGCCACCGACGTGTTGAAGCGCAGCGGCTGCGCTGATCCTGTGCTCCTGCACTGCACGTCGGCCTACCCGACCCCGTACCGCGAGGCCAATCTCGCTGCGATCGAGACCCTGCGCCAGGCAACTGGCTGTCGTACGGGTTGGTCCGATCACACCGTTGAGCCAGGCGTGATCCACCGCGCAGTCCACCGCTGGGGCGCGGAGGTTGTCGAGTTCCACCTCGATCTCGATGGCACGGGCGACGAGTTCGCCGCCGGCCATTGCTGGCTGCCCGACCGGATCCGGGTGGTGATCGAACAGGTCGAGCGTGCACTGGGCGCGGATGGCGATGGAGTCAAGGCTCCCGTTCCTTCGGAGCTGCCAGATCGCCTGTGGCGCGCCGATCCGTCTGACGGGCTGCGCCCGTTCAAGCAGCTGCGCGAGAATTTCCGGCCGCGGAGGTGAGGCGTGGCTGTGCCGCGATCAGGCGTGCTTCTGCTGAACGGTTGCGTTGATGGCCGCCCACTCCGGGTGCAGGGTCATCAGCTGCATGCAGTCTCGCCATGTGAATCGAGGATTTTCCGGGAGCAGCGCCTCCAGGAGTCGCCGAACCAGGTCGAGGTCCGACGGCTCGTCAACGCACCAGCGATACGCCACCGCCGGTCCGGGGTGGGACACCCTCGAGAGCGTGAAGCGCCCGGGTCGGCGGTAGATGTAGGGGGTGACGTGCTCCCGCTCGTAAGCGACGGTCGCCGGATCCCGGTCCGCGGCGTCGAGATCGCGGCGCCGGAAGACCTCCACGTCCAGACCTCGCGGATAACTGCCGACATCGAGGCCGCAATAGTCGGAGGAGGGGTCCTCCAGGAAGGTCTCGACCACGAGATCGATGAGCCCCGGGTCGATGAGCGGGCAGTCCGAGGTGACGCGGACCACGATGTCGGCGCCGGCCGCCTCGGCCGCGAGGGCATAGCGGTGGAGGACGTCATCCTCCGGGCCTCGCACCACGCGGATCCCCCGGGCTGCCGCGACAGCAAGGAGCGGGTCGTCCGTGGCGTTCACGGTCGTGGCGAGCACGACCTCGTCCACCCTGTGTGCCCGCGACAGTCGTTCGAGGTGATGGTCCAGGAGCGGGCGGCCGCACGCGGGTAGCAGCACCTTGCCTGGCAGGCGCGTCGATGTCATGCGCGCCTGTGTGACACAGACGACCCGCGGTGTTCCCATCAGCGCCCGCCCAAGGCGAGGATGGCGTCGACGCCACGGAGTGCACCGCTCCCGTCGATCATCCCGGCCACGCGAGCCGCCATCTGCATCCGTGCGCGCGAGTCCCGCCAGAGGAGCACAGCCTGGTCCGCGATATGCGCCGCAGCCCCCGCCTGCCGCCCGTCGATGCACGGGTATGGTCCCTCCGCGAGCGCGCCGACCTGGTTGTCGGCGACGACGATCGTGAGCGCGGGTATGCCCAGCGCGACCAGCTCGCGAACGGTTCCGCCCGCGGCGGCGACCGCCAGGCCCGCAGCGCTGAACAGGGGCGTGACCGAGGGCGGGTCCACCACGACGGAGACTCGCCCGCCGTGCGTGTCTGCCAGCGCCCGCAACGAGTGCGCGCTTGGGTTTCCGGAGCCGACGAGGAGGTCGATCTGCACGTCTGGGGGGAGCCGCGGGGCGAGCGCCTCGACGACCGGCGCGCTCAGCGCGAGCGGGTCCGAGCCGCCGAAGGTGACGAGGACCGATCGTCGCTGCTCGAGGGGCGCTCGCACCGCGCCGATCGCCGATCGGACGTCGCGCCGCAGCAGCGCGTAGGCCGGCCCGAGGAGCAGCCGCGCGCCCGGCGCGAGGCGTGCGTAAGGCAGGCCAGGTGCGCGTGAGGAGGAGTTCAGCACCAACGCGCACGGCAGGTGCGCGCGATCCGCCATGTCGTCGAGGACCGCGAGGCGCGAGCGCGCGTGGAGGGCGGCCAGGTAGTCGTCAGGAAAGTGGTAGCCATCGAGGACCACTGCCCGGGGTCGCCACCGCTGCACGAGCGCGAGCGTAGCCAGCAGGTCTGCGTCACCCCCACCCGGGCCCGGCACCTCGACCACGTCGGCGGGCACCGTGGCCAGCGCCGCCGCGAGCGAGGGCGAACACCCTGCCATCGCAAACAGCGCGCTGCCACCCCGCTCGACGACCGCCTCCGCCAGTGCCCGGCAGCGCATCACGTGTCCGAGGCCCATCTCCGCGGATGCGTCGGCCCGGAACATCGCCCGAGGCCACCTTCCGGCCGGATTGACGGCGCCGAGTGGCGGGGTGGACGAGGTCGCAAACATGCCGGCTGGCTATCAACCGCGAGTTCAATAGTCGACGTCGCGCCCTCCGCTCAACCTCTTGAGCTCCAAGCGCTGCAACTCCATCCACAGCGTGCGCAGCGCATCCTCGAAATTGGCCTGCGGCGAAGCGAACGTGATGCCCGAGCGCCAACCCACCCCGTGCGGCCCGGCCCACGAGTTGGTGACCTTCGCATCGACAGAGAGCGTGCGCCGGCCGTCCACCAAGTCAACCCGCAGGCTGGCCCCCGCCGGGAGTTGGTCCCCGAGCGCGATGCCGATGCCCCCCAGCGAGAGGTCGACGATCCTGCAGTCCAACGAATGCAGCTTTCCGTCCCTGGTCCCCCACACGGTGATTGCAGACTGCCAATCGTCGGGCACCTCAACCCGAAAACTGTCCCTCCGGTTCCCGAGCTCAGCGGCAGCGCCCTGGTCGTGCGCAGCCCGTCCCGTCGTGCGAGCCAAGTCCTGGAACAGCGCAACCCGGAAGGCCCGCCGCGCCTTCGTGAGCCATCGGTGCGAAGTCTTGCCGACCTCCGCGCGAAGCTCGTCGGGATCGTCATCCCACCGCCACGGGCCAGCGGTGAGCGGGATCAGGACGGGCGCTGTGTCCGGGGTCAGCAAGCCCGGCAGCCACACCACGGACCCGGTGGTGACCAACAACCAGCCGGTGGTGGCCACGTTGCCAACCACAGCCACGCCGGGGGTAAACAGCCGTACGCGCTCGGAGAGCCGGTGAAACGCCCGCCAGGGTCCCAGCACCGCCTCGATCTCCGCGGCCACATCCTCCGGGGGAGGGCCGTCCCCCACCCATACGGGCCCGGCCCCACCCGCCGCCAGCCACGGCAGGAGGTCGGCGTAGCGATCCTTGAGCTGTTCGCCTGCGATCGTCATCTGCCCCGAGTGCGAGGACACGACGAGCCGGTGGTCGAACTGGCCGCGGAGCGCGAGGGCGGTGATTGTCCCGACCGGGAACTCCGTGACTCCCTGCACCCCCACGAGGGAGTCCAGCAGACCGGTGGCCACGAACGCGAGCCGGGTTGCCGTGTGGAGCAGCGCCCCCTGGTGCATAACGGGTCCCGAGCAGAGCGCAGCAGGCCACACGGCGAAGCTGGCGCAGTCCGGGTGCACCTCCCCGCCGCGCACCTCGGCATTGCTCCGGAGCGCGGCGTACAGCGCCGGGATGACGTCGCCGATGAACCTTCGCCGGTCCGTCGGGGTCCGCACCTCGAGCCCCGGGCGGACCCCACCCACGGAAAAGTGCGTGACCCGCTCGTGGTCGGTCTCAAATGCGGTGTCCGGCCAGAGGAGGCGGTCCATCCGGTTTGGCCGGAACCGGATCCGCCTCGTCGTCACCGTGACTTCACCCACCGCGGACATCAGATCGTTCCACTCCACGCTCGCGCTCGCGTGCAGGAGCACCCGCTCGCCCGGGTGGTAGGTCAGGTCCCCCCCGTCGGTGAGCAGCGCCGAGAGCCGTTCGTGGACGATCCGGGCGCCGAGCCCAACGACCCGGGGCAGGGTTTGTGCACAGACGAGCGAGAGCGATGACTCGGCTCCCCCCAGGTGGGCGCTCCGGATCGATGCGATCTCGACCGCCCAGGGCTCAACACCGATTCGGGCACTGAAGCTGGTTGGCTTGAACGAAACCCGGCGGGTCGTGAGCGTGATGTGACCTGAGAAGCTCATCGGGCCGATGACCACGGCACACGGGCCCTCGGCCAAAGGGAGGTCATCGCTGATCGGACGGGTGATGGACATGTTCACCTTGGAACAAAGACAAGTATAACTTTTTCAACGCACATCGCGAGATCGAATTCCCCGGCGCGAGGCCCGTCCTTATATAGGCTATTTAAACAACTGTTCGACGAGTCAGCACACGCTCGGTCGAACCGAGTGAATCAGTGCATGACGCACTCAGGTGCCGACGCGAAACCCCTGTCGCTCCGCCCGATTCAGCCGTGTTCAGTGTGTGCACCAAGCGAAGGCCAGACCCCCGGGCGATCGGGTTCACGGTGTGACGCGCACGGGGTCAGGTTCACCACCGGATGGCTGGCACACATGCAAACGGTCGCAATCATCCAGGCGCGTACGGCGAACCCCGCATTTTGGGCCCCGGCTCGTGAGAGATAGTCAAACTAAGCAGTATGTAATAGGATAACACGAAAATACGCAGGTCGCCTGGAACATTTTGGGGTTAGCAAGCCGGAGGACAAGTAGTATGAACAGGGCACCACGCTCTGGAACCGCTCCAACCGCGGCTGGGCCCAGCGGGGATCGGAGCGCGGTTCTGATCCGGAGGGTCAGAAGCAGCCTGAGTCGCCACACTCGAACGTCGCGTCCAAACCCCAGGACGAGATGGTGCCCGTGGCCTCCGAAAGCACAGCCCCGGGCCCGCCCTCGGCGCCCTGCCAGTCGCACTCCGTGGCGCTGAACGTCGTGCCCGTCCGCACCCGGACCTCGACCATGTCCTCCCCGTCCCGGTTCCCGGCGAAACCGAGGCTGTCCGAGAGCGATGAGCCCGTGCAGCTCGCCCGGTTGTAGGCGCTCGACACCCCGCTGTCGTATGCGAGGTCGAGCCCGCCCGCGGTGACCGTCGCGGTGTTGTCGAAGAGGGAGGAGTCGATCAGCGCGCAGATGGACCCTTCGACCCAGGCGCCGCCCCCGCTGTCGGTGGTCGAGTTCTCGGAGACCACCGTGCGGGTGATGGTGACGGTGGTCTGGCCACCCGCGTAGAACCCGCCGCCCTCGGCGCCGGCGGAGTTGCCCGTCAGTGTCGAATCCAAGAGCTCGACCTCGCTTCCGGCCATCCCGATGCCGCCGCCCCAGCCGCTGGCGTAGTTGCCATGGACGGAGAGGGAGCTCATCCTCGCCGTGTGCCCGTTCAGGAGGATCCCGCCTCCGTTGCCCCCGGCAGTGTTCTCGCTCAACTCCACGCCTTGTAGCGTGGTGTCGCTCGACCACCACGCCTCGTCTCCGCCGAACATCATGCCGCCGCCCTGGGTTCCGCTCGCGCACCCGGAGACCGTGGTGTCGGCGATCTCGATGCGAGTATCCCCCGTGATGGCGGCGAACCCGCCGCCGCGGTCCGCAGCCGTGCAGTCGACGATCTGCACCCGGGTGAGGTTGACCTCCGCTCCCGACCCGACCTCGACGCAGCCGCCATCGTCCTCCGAACGGCCGCGTGTGAATGTCACGTCCGAGGCGGAGGCCACCGTCGTCGTCTCCCCGTCTTCGATCTGCAGCACCTGCGCCACGTCCCCGCCGTCCAGGATCGCGAGCCCGCTCGCCGTGGGATCGGAGATCGTCACGTGAACACCCATCGCCACGTCGATGCTCACGTACCACGTGCCCGCGCACACCTGGAGTCCGCCCGACTCGGTGAGCGGCAGGTCGATCGGGGCGTAGTCCTCGCCCTGCGCGAGGGTGGGCGTCAGGTCGCTGGACTCTCCGGAGCCGGCGACCCAAGTGGCCACGCCCGCGTCGTCGTGCCACGCGGTGTTCGCACAATCCTGTTGAACGCCATCGCACCACTCGGGCGCGCCCGCCCACACGGGGACGTGCAGATCGACGCCGCAGACGCGTATCGCCACCAGCGACCCGGGATCTTTGGCGGACGCGCCGCCCCCTCCGTCCGCGGGCTCGCCGAGGAGCTTCGTGCGGGTTCGTCCCATGTACACCATCAGCGCGCCGTCCTTGTGCCCCCCCGAGCTGCGCCGGAACTCGACACGAGCGCGGCGCTCGACCGCCTTCGGCGACCGCAGCCAGCCGGGGAGCCAGTCCAAGCCGCCGCCGGGGCGGACGTGGCGAAACAGTGGTTCGGGGAGGCAACGGTCGTAGTAGGCGCTCATGAGCTCACCCGCCCGACGTAGCGCGGCGGGCGGGTGCGCAACGCAAGGACACCCGAGGCGCGACGCGGGTTAGTTCGCAGGCCTGCCGGAGCGCCTTCCCCCGGCGCCCGGTGTTCGCCCTGCTGCCCCTGCTGGTCCTCGTGTTCGTCGTCGCCTACGCGGCCATCGCGTTGGAGCAGCCGCTCGGGGTCCACAAGTCCGCGTCTGCGTTGGTCGGCGCGGGCGTGTTGTGGACGCTCTACGCGATGTTGAGCGGCACGCAGGAGCTCGTCGCGGCGCAGCTGGGCGAGACCTTGCTGGAGACCGCGCAGGTCGTGTTCTTCTTGATGGGGGCGATGACGATCGTCGAGGTCGTGGACGCCCACGGCGGGTTCGACGTCATCACGACGCACATCCGCACCCGGAAGCTCACAACGTTGCTCGTCCTCGTGGGGCTCGTCACGTTCCTCCTGAGCGCCATCTTGGACAACCTCACGACGACCATCGTGATGGTTTCGCTGCTACGGCGGGTGCTCGGGCGCGCGGACGACAGGATGCTGTTCGCGGGCCTCGTCGTGATCGCAGCGAACGCGGGGGGCGCGTCGAGCCCGATCGGCGACGTCACGACGACGATGCTGTGGATCGCGGGCAAAATCACGCCGTCCGGGGTCATCCAGTCGGTGTTCCTGGCGTCGGCGGTGAACTTGGCGGTGCCGCTCGCGTGGATAGCGCGCGGGCTGCGCGGACGAACGGTGGAGCCGCCCGTGGAGTCGGGAGTAGGGCGGCTCGAGACCACCAGCTTCGAGAAGAACGTGATGTTCTTCCTCGGCCTCGGGATCCTGGTCGCCGTGCCCGTCTTCAAGACCCTGACGCACCTCCCGCCGTACCTGGGCATCTTGTTTGGGCTCGGGCTCCTGTGGCTCGTCGGAGAGGTGATCCACCGGGGCAAGCAGGACGAGGACAAGGCGCCGCTCACGATGGTGCACGCGCTCACGCGCATCGACATGAGCTCGATCGTGTTCTTCATTGGGATCCTCTTCGCGGTGGGCGTGCTGGAGCACACCGAGGTGCTGGGCGCGATGGCCGGCTGGCTGGATGCTCACGTGGGCCACCAGGGCGTGATCGTCGCGCTGATCGGGCTCGCGAGCGCGGTGGTGGACAACGTGCCGCTCGTGGCCGCTTCGCTGGGGATGTACGCGTCGGGCTCCGCTGCGGACTTCCCGTGGGCGTTCCTCGCGTACTGCGCGGGGACGGGCGGCTCGATCCTGGTGATCGGGTCCGCGGCGGGGGTCGCTGCGATGGGGCTCGAACGGCTGGAGTTCGGCTGGTACGCCCGGGTGATCGGGGTCCCGGCGGCGGTAGGGTACTTCGCCGGGATCGCGGTGTACTTGGTACAATCGGCGCTCGGTGGGTGAGCGGAGCATGCCCCGCGAATGGCATTGCTACACCGACGGCGCCTGCAAGCCGGGCGTCGCGGGATCGCCCGGCGGCTGGGGCTACCTGCTTCGGACCGCCGGCGCGCCCGACGTCGAGGGTCACGGGGCCGCCGTGGGGACGCAAGCGAAGGGGATGGAGGTGCGGGCGATCGCGGAGGCGCTGGCCGCCGTGCCGGGGGCGTCGAGCGTCGTGGTCTACTCGGACAACCAACCGCTGGTGGAGAGCCTCGTCAAGAACCTCGAGACGTGGCGGCTGCAGGGCTTTGCGAAGGTGGACCCGGCGGTCGTCGAGTGGGTTCGTGCGCTCGACGCGCACATTGTCGGGAAGGGGCTCGTGGTGCGTTGGCAGTGGGTGAGGGGGCACGCCAGGAACGCCGGGAACGCGCGCGCGGACGAGCTGGCAGCGCTCGGGGCGCGGGAGGCGAAGGCCGAGCTGGTGCGCCTCGGGGCAAAGTAGCGGCGCGTCGGACAGGCGCCGTCGGGCGCTTGCCGCCTTCCTTCCACGTCGCCCGTGCCTATTGCTCCCCGATGGCCGCACTCCCGTCGCCCTCGCTCCCAGGCCGCGTGAACGGCGACCTGACCTTCGCGGTGGACGGCATGACCTGCGCTTCGTGCTCGGCCCGTGTCGAGAAGGTGCTTGGCAAGCTGCCGGGCGTTGACTCCGCGGTCGTGAACATCGCCACGGGCAAGGCGACGATCCACGCCGACGCAGCGTGGGCGGACATCGCCGCCGCGGTCGAGCGTGCAGGCTACGTCGCGGTGCCCCCCGTCCCGGAGCCCGCGCCGGGCGCGGTGACCTCGGGCGCACCGGCCCCGGCGCCCGTCGACGTCGGGGCGCAGGAGTCCGAGCACCTTGGCCGGACCCGCAAGCGACTCCTGGTGGCCGCTGTGCTCTCCGCCCCCGTCTTCGTCCTCGGCATGCTCGACGTGATGGGGCTGCCCTCTGCGCTCGTGCAGCTCGCGCTCACGACGGTGGTGCTGGCCTGGGCGGGGCAGGACTTCTACCGAGTCGCTTGGCGGCTCGCTCGGTCGGGGTCTGCGAACATGGACACCCTGATCGCGATCGGGACCGGGGCAGCGTACGGCTACAGCGTCTACGCGACGGTCGTCGGCGAGATGCTGTACTTCGAGACCGCGAGCGTGGTGGTCACGCTGATCTTGCTCGGGCGCTTCCTGGAGGAGCGCGCGAAGGCCCGCGCGGGCGACGCAGTGCGCAAGCTCGCGGGGCTGCGCCCGCCTACCGCACGGGTGGTCCGCGGCGGGGTGGAGCAGGACGTGGCGGTAGGGCTCGTAGTCGTCGGGGACCACGTGGTGGTGCGGCCCGGCGAGCGGGTGCCGGTGGACGGACGGGTGCTCGAGGGGAGCTCCGCGCTGGACGAGTCCATGATCACGGGGGAGAGCCTGCCGGTGACACGGGGCCCGGGCGACGTGGTGATCGGCGCGACGATGAACCGCAACGGCCGGTTGTTGGTCGAAGCCACGCGGGTCGGGTCGGACTCGGCGCTGGCGGGCATCATCCGGATGGTGGAGGACGCCCAGGGCTCGAAGGCGCCGATCCAGCGGTTCGCGGACAAGGTGGCGGGCCGCTTCGTCCCGGCCGTGCTCGTGATCGCGGCGCTCACGTTCTTCGGGTGGCTCGCGACGGGGGCCGGGTTCACCGGGGCCATGGTGCCCGCCGTGGCAGTGCTCGTGATCGCGTGCCCATGCGCGCTTGGGCTGGCGACGCCGGTGGCGGTGATGGTCGGCACGGGCAAGGCCGCGGAGAACGGCATCCTGGTCCGGAACGCGGGCGCGCTCGAGCTCGCGCAGGAGCTCGACGTGCTGGTGCTCGACAAGACGGGCACGCTCACGCGGGGCGAACCCTCGGTCACGGACGTTCGAGTGCTGGGGGAGCTGGACGAGCGCGAGGTGATCCGCATCGTCGCGGCCATTGAGCGCTACTCGGAGCACCCGCTGGGCCAGGCGATCGTCGCGCACGCGCGGGCGGCCGGCGCGTTCGAGGAGCTGACGGTCGAGGGGTTCGAGGCGGTCACGGGGGCGGGCGTGGTCGGCCACGTTCGCGGCTCGGAGCTCGTCGTCGGGACCCCTCGGCTCTTGGAGCAGCGCGGCGTCGACCTCGGCGTGTTCACGACAGCGCTCGAGGCGATCGAGGCCCAGGGCCGGACGGGCATCCTCGCGGCGCTCGGCGGTCGGCCGCTCGGGGTGATCGGGCTCGCAGACACGCTGAAGGACACCTCGGCGGAAGCCGTGGCGCGGTTGAAGAAGATGGGCGTTCGACTGGTGCTCGCGACCGGGGACAACCAGGCGACCGCCGATGCCATCGCCAAGGCCGTGGGGATCGACGAGGTGATCGCGGGCGCGTCGCCCGGCGACAAGCTGGCGCTGGTGCAGCGGCTGAAGGCCGAGGGGCGCGTTGTTGGCATGGTCGGGGACGGGATCAACGACGCGCCGGCGCTGGCCGCCGCGGACGTCTCGTTCGCGATCGGCACGGGCACCGACGTCGCGATGGCCGCGGCGGGCATGACGCTGATCCGGGGCGACATCGGGCGCGTAGCGACCGCTATCGAGCTGTCGAAGGCGACCCTCCGCATCGTCCGGCAAAACCTGTTCTGGGCGTTCGCCTACAACGTGGTCGGCATCCCTGTCGCCGCGCTCGGGCTCCTGTCACCGATGATCGGATCCGCGGCGATGGCGATGTCGTCGGTGTCGGTGGTCGCCAACGCGCTGCGCCTGCGGCGTTTCTAGCTTTGGGGGGCTCACGCCCCCCAATCCCCCGGGGCCGGGCGGAAAAAGGCGGGCGGGGTACCTCCCGCCTTTTTCCTACCGAAAGCGCGGCGTGGCGCGCTTTCGCCCGGCCGTGACCCTATAGCTTTGGGGGGCTCACGCCGGCGATCACCCCCGCCGCGTCCTCCGGGTGGCGAGCAGGCAGGCCACATCCGCTTGGTTTGACCGGGTCACACGGACCCGCAGATGATCATGGATCGATCCGGATGCGATTGTTCTGCGGATCGCAGTCCTCAAAGCCGCCTACGATCCGCGCGAACACCCCAGCGGATCCTGGCTCCGGCAGATCCAGAACAACCCCCTCGGCGGTCGTTCCGGCCGGGATGGCGCCCAGATCGACCGACCCCAGCACGGTGAAAGCACCGTCCTGGTGAGAAACAACCTCGATTGTTGCTCCGGGCGGGGCGTCGGCGCTCCCGGCGTTCTGCGCCTGAACAGCAAGATGCCACCCAGCCGCGTCATGACAGGAGTCGGTGACGGTCAGCGAGAGATCAGGACGGTCCCCGTCATACGACGGCTGGGCCCGGTAGGGCGCATCCGTCTCCCACGGGTTGGCGGGCCATGGCGCCGTGACGCCGCCCGCGACGAATGCGGATGCGACATACCCGCTCTCCGGCCAAGCGCTCCGTGTTCGCGCCCAGCGCCCGCTCGCGGCTCCCAGCGCTCGGATGACGTACTTGCCAGTGCCAGCGGGTTTACCGAGGATGACGACGTCGGCGCTGCCGTCGTCATCGATGTCGGCAACGATCGGTGCGTCGAAACCGAGGGTGGTCGTGAACTCGTTGTCGCTCGCCAGCTCGGAACCGTCCCTTCCGTCCAGAATGGCGAATCCGACGGGGTCCAGGACGAGCACCTCGTACACGCCGTCAGCGTCCAGATCGGCCATCGTACATCCGCCCGCGGACAGGCCGGAACGCGGCCAACTCCTCTCGACGACCCCGTCCAGCCCAAGAAGGGTGACGGCGCCGTCCACGAACGTACAGATGTCAGCAAGACCGTCCCCTGTGGCGTCGGCGATCGCGACATCTGCCTGAGGCGCGGAGACTCCAGGCACGGTCCAGAGAGGGTCGCCCGCGGCGTCGGCCAGAAAGACGACGAGTCCGTCGATCCCCAGGATTCGCGCGTCCTCGCCGTCGAGGACGACCCCGCCCAGAAAGGTGTTCCCGCCGATTCCCGAGCCCCATGGGGTCAACTCGCCGGAGAGCGCGTCGGAGATCCCCAGCGTGTTGACGACCTCGACGTTGCCATCGGCGTTCAGGTCAGCGACAGCGGGAATGGAAAGGCCCATCATCGGGCCAGCGAAGTGGCCGAGCACAGTCGCATCCCCGGCGAAGGCGTGATGATCCGTGACGATGTCGGCAACACCGTCGCCGTCTACGTCGCGAAACACGTAGCCAACGTCTGGCTCGTCCGAGCTCTCTGGGCCGAAGGCGTACGTGCCCGAGTCCAGAGAAAGGACCTTGGCCCGGTAACCGAAGTCGCCGATGTCGGTGCAGGTCAGGAGCGTACCAAATCCGTCCACCGACGCGAGAGCGATCAATCCTCCGGAGTCGCAGGGCGCCAGCGGGACGGGCTCGTCGCCCGGAGCCAGCTGGTACAGCTCCGTCTCGTTACCGGCGACTACTCTCGCCCCCTCAACCCCGGGGACGGACGCCACGATGAATTTGGACTGCCATACGCCGGTGGGAGGTACCCATTCGTCCTCGACCTGAATGCCCCACTCGACCTCGCCAAGGCCGGAACATGTGGCCTCGCTCGCCGGGCCCGAGGCACCTGTGTTCAGCGCACTGCAACTGCCGGTGAGGGGGGCGGAATCACCGCTGGCGGCGTCGCCATCCGCGCCCTTCACGCGGTACTCCAAGCAGCCGCTGAACAGCGCCAAGAGCGGAAAAGCTTGGTTCACGGCCGGCTACCACGGGCACACGTTAAGGTTGTAGCTTACACAATCCGAGTATGGGAAGCTGGCTGTGCTGGGCCCACAGTGATTGGTGTTTGTGCCGCCGATCACCGTGTCTGAGCCAGTGCCTCCGTAAATGTCGTCGTTCCCCGAGCCACCATCGATGGTGTCGTTGCCGGGGTTGCCGCAAAGACTATCCGCCCCCGCCTCCCCGTAGATCACGTCGCCATCAGCGTCTCCCTTTACGGAGTCGTCCCCGTCGCCGCCATAGATGGTATCAGCCCCGTCGCCGCCCCAGAGGAAGTCGCCACCGGCGTTGCCGTACAGGGTGTCGTCGCCTGGTCCGCCAGTGACGTAGTCCAATTTGTCGTCCGCGTTCGGCGTGGGCTGGTCCCCGTAGCAGGTGTCCGCCCCGTCCCCCCCATCGATAGTGTCAATGTCAAACCCGCCTTCGATGTAGTCGTTCCCGTCGAGACCGTAGATCGTGTCGTCGTCGTCCTCTCCGTAGAGATGGTCGCTGGTCGTCGTTAGGCGAGAGCCGTAGATCGTGTCGTCGAGGTCGGCGCCATAGATGTAGTCCGAGCTGCAATCCAGGTCGGTAGCCCCGTAGTTCAGGTGAATGATGTCTGTGGTGTCGCCCCCGGTGACGTCAACGGGGAGCGGTGCGTTTCCGACGCCGCAGCCATCGTCCAACCCGCTGAACTCGCAGCAAAACTTGGAGCCGTCGGCGAGCAGGCCCCATCCGCGAAACGAGGTCGAAGTCGGCGAAATGAACCAGGACTCGGTGCTCCCGAGACCACCGTAGTATGCGGTCAGGTTGCAGCTGACGGAGTGCGTGTCCGTGCTGCACACGTCGTGGACGCCGTCCGGCTTGCACACCGTGTAGCCTGTAGGGCAGGCCGCACTGGCGGTGCCGGAAAGGACGACCGCCATCATCGCCGTGCGTAGAAGGGTGGTGCGGTTCATCAGCCTGTCTCCGGGTTGTCGAAGGATAGCACGGTTCGAGGACCATCCCGAGGCCACGCGACCTCAAGTCCGATACCAGGAATTCGCGAACTCGGGTCGATCGCGCCCGCTGGAGCCGGCAGCGAGCCGAGAGGCCACGGTTGCAAATCCGCCGAGGCCGGCCAAGCACCCCCATATCGGCATCGATGTTGGTTCGAGGCGGCGTTCTTGCGTGTGTGGGGGGTGTGCGGCCCCCCAAGCCCCCAGGGGCCGGGCGGAAAAAGGCGGGCGGGGTACCTCCCGCCGTTTCCTACCGAAAGCGCGGCGTGGCGCGCTTTCGCCCGGCCGTGACCCTATAGCTTTGGGGGGCTCACGCCCCCTACTAAGCCCCCAGGGGCCGGGCGGAAAAAGGCGGGCGGGGTACCTCCCGCCTTTTTCCTACCGAAAGCGCGGCGTGGCGCGCTTTCGCCCGGCCGTGACCCCCAAGCCCCCCGGCCGTCACTCCTCCGCGAACTTGCGCTGAAGCAGCTCGGCGAGGGAGCGCACCGTCGTGACCTGGTCGAGGTCACCCGCGCCGAAGACCACCCCGAAGTGGGCTTGGAGTCCGGCCGCGATCGCGGCGGTGGGGGGGCACGGGTCGTCCAGCTCAGCTACAGCCCAGGGCTCGACGCCCCGGCTGGCTTCCCGGATGCCGGAGAGGATGTCTGTGGCGGAGATCATGCTGGCGAGCCTATCCGGGTGGGGTCGCAGGTGGCGTCAAAGGCACTTCATCAAGTTCGGCGCATCACCGAGCACGACGACGAAGGCCTCGCTCGCGCCCCCGACCTCGATCGTGCCCTCCACGCGGGTCGGCGAGACCATGGCGTCCAGCTCGGCCGGCTCGCCGGGACCCCACCCCGTGTCGGGCACGGGGCCGCCTTCGCCCACGAGGTCGAAGGTCACGACCAGGTCGCCGTCCGTCGCGACGAGCGGCCCGGGGAGATCGGCGTGGGAGCAGTCCCCTTCGAGCTGGGCGCTCCCGTCCTCTGCGACGGTCAGCGACCAGTGCTCCCCGCCCCAGAGGCCGGCCGGGAGCTGGCCATCCAGCGGAGCAAAGCAGCCGCTCAAGAGCGCGATGAAGACCACGGTCACCTCTTGATGAAGCTACACACGCCGCCGAAGCGGCCCCGCCTGGCTACCGCCCGAACACGTGCCAGGGCCCGAACACGCCCGAGTCGTCCACGCCGTTGAGGCCGCGGCTCTGGCCCGCCGCGTTGGCCGTGCCGCCGTTGTTGCAGCCGTTGGCGTCGTAGCAGGACTGCAGGCCGACCCCGATCGCGAGGTCGTCGGAGTACGGGACGCCCGACCCGGTGCAGCCGCCGTTCCAGTCGCCGAGCAGCCCGATCGACGAGATGGAACGGGTGTCGTTGATGCCGAGCCAAGTGCACGACACCTCGTGTTGCGAGAAGCCGAGATCGGCGAGGTAGTCGGTGATGGTGCTGGCGGACCCGGCGTTCGGGATCCCGTACATGCCGGACGAGTAGTCGACGTAGGTGATCCCGTCGGCGAAGAAGTCGTACAGCGAGATGTCGTACCCGTGGTTGAACGTGTAGCAGCGCGACGTACCGTCGTAGCAGATGCGGATCTCGGAGGTCGGCAGGTCGACGTAGGCCTCCGACTTGTAGTCGGCGTCGGTGAGGGTCGACGGGGGCGCCGAGGAGTCCCAGGAGTTCGACGCCCACGCGGGCGCGTTGTTGCCCCAGGTGGTGGAGGCGCCGTCCGCCGAGAGCAAGAGCGTCCAGCCCCCGCCGTCCTCCGTCATGTCGCACCACGCGTCGTAGGCGGCCGTCGCGCCGTCCGGGCCGTCCGGGTCGATCGTGTAGATCCCGTCGTAGCCAGCGCCGTTGTCGAACGCGTCGCCGCAGGATGCGCCCGCGGCGCAGACACCGCTCGCGTCGGGGTAGAGCGCCGCGTTCGTGTCGTCGCAGTCCGCGTTGTTGGCGACGTAGCCGGAGGGCGTCGCACAGGCGCTGAGCGGCATGTCGGGGTTGCCGAACCCGTCGTTGTCGCCGTCCGCGTAGTACACGGTGGCGTCCACCGCGTCGTCTTCGTCCACCGATCCGTCGCAGTCGTCGTCGACGCCGTTGCAGGTCTCGAGGGCGCCGGGGCTCACGTCGCCGCTGCCGTCGTCACAGTCGTCCGAGTTGGCCGCGTAGCCGGAGGGCAACGCGCAGGACGCCGCGGTGGTGTCGGAGCCGTAGCCATCCGTGTCCGCATCGAGGTACCAGGTGGACGCGTCGACCGAGCTGTCTTCGTCGACGAGCGAGTCACAGTCGTGGTCTACGCCGTCGCAGTACTCGTCGGCGTTGGGGTGCGTGGTCGGGTCGGCGTCTTGGCAGTCCCCGCCGGTCAGCAGGAAGCCCGTCGGTTGGGTGCCGCTGCAGGCGAGGACCGCGAGGTCCGGGTCGCCGTAAGCGTCCAAGTCGTTGTCCGGGTACCAAGTGTACTCCCCGGCCGCGCCGGACTCGTCCACCTGGTCGTCGCAATTGTCGTCGAAGCCGTTGCAGTACTCGGTCACGCCGGGGTTCACGGCTGCGGCGTCATCGTCGCAGTCGCCGCCGTCCAGGACAAAGCCCTCGAGCGGGTCACAGGACAACATGCTGAGGGCAGAGCCGTACCCGTCGCTGTCCAGGTCCTGGTAGTAGGACGTGGCGTCCACCGCGTCGAACGAGTCTGCGATGCGGTCGCAGTCGTCGTCGATGCCGTTGCAGACCTCGATGGCATCGGGGTTGACGGCGCTGTCGCCGTCGTCGCAGTCGCTGGCGTCGGCCACGTAGCCGCTCGGCATCGTGCAGGACTGCGTGCTCGACGTCCCGCCGAAGCCATCGGCGTCCCCGTCGAGGTACCAGGTCGACGCGTCGACCGCGCCGTCTTCGTCGACGCTGCCATCGCAGTTGTCGTCGATGCCGTTGCACTGCTCAGACGCGCCGGGGTTCGTGTCGCCGTTCGCGTCGTCGCAGTCGCCGGTCGAGGCCAGGTAGCCGCTGGGCTGCGCGCAGGCGCCGAGGACGTCGATGGTGCTGCCATAGCCGTCTTCGTCGGCGTCGGCGTACCAGGTCGGCTCGTCGAGCGCCCCGGCCTCGTCGACGCCGCCATCACAGTCATCATCCACGCCGTTGCACACCTCGGTGCCGCCGGGGTTGACAGCCACCGCTGCGTCGTCGCAATCTTCAGAGTTGCCGACGTACCCGCTCGGCTGTTCGCACCGGTCCCACGCGCTGTCCGCGTCGCCGTAGCCATCGGAGTCTGCGTCGAGGTACCAGGGCACCTCGCCCACCGCGCCTTCCTCGTCGATCGTGCCGTTGCAGTCGTCGTCGAAGCCGTTGCAGGTCTCGGTAGCGTCGGGGTTCACGTCGGCCGAGGCGTCGTCGCACTCTTCGCAAGCGACGAAGCCGTCGCCGTCGCTGTCCGTCGCGCCGGTGGACCCGTCGCAGTTGTAGTCGTTGGGGTCGGTGCAGTCGCTCTCGTCGGCCCCCGGGTGGAAGGAGGGATCGGAGTCGTCACAGTCGGTGTTGTCCGCGACCCAGTTGGTGCCGGCGTCGCAAGAGGCCGTGCTGTTGGCGTCGTCGCCGTAGCCGTCCAGGTCGGCGTCCATGTACCAAGTGCCGAGCGAGCTTGGGTCCACCCCGGCGTCCGCGTCGTCCGCAGAGCCGTTGCAGTCCTCGTCCGTGTCCAGCGCGTCGCAGACCTCGGTCGCACCGGGGTTCACCGCCGGGTCGGTGTCGTTGCAGTCCGTCCCGTCGGCGACGTAGCCTTCGGGGGCGTTGCACTCGGTGGTGGGCATCGCGAGATCGCCGTACCCGTCGCCGTCGCTGTCCAGGTACCAGTCGGTCGCGTCGGTCGCGCCTTCGTCGGTGGTGCCATCACAGTTGTCGTCGATGTCGTTGCAGGTCTCGATCCCGTCCGGGTTCACGCTCGCCGAGGCGTCGTCACACTCTTTGCATGCCGCGAAGCCGTCGGCGTCCGCGTCGGCGTAGCCGACAGAGCCGTCGCAATTGTAGTCGACCGGGTCCGAGCAGTCGGACTCCTCCGCGCCGGGGTGGATCGTGCTCTCCGTGTCGTCACAGTCGGTGCCGGTGGCGACCGCCCCCTGCGGCGCGTCGCAGGCCTGCACCGCCGTCGACACGTCGCCGTCGCCGTCGCCGTCCGCGTCGTCGTACCAGGTCGGCGCGTCCGTCGCGTTGTCGTCCACCACGTCGTCGCAGTCCTGGTCGACGCCGTCGCACACCTCGATGGCGTCGGGGTGGACGGTGCTGTCGGAGTCGTTGCAGTCTACGTCGGCGTCGTAGCCATCCCCGTCGACGTCCACCGCGCCGGTCTCTTGCGTGTCCGAGTCCTGCGTGTCCGAGTCTTGTACGACCGGGCCCGTGTCGATGCCGTCAGCGGACTTGTCGGTGCAGGCGATAGCGAGGAGGACGGCGGAGAGGCGAAGCAACTGCAAGGGATATCCGGGGGTGGGCTTGCGAAGGTAGCCCGAGGGCGGCGGGGACCGCGCGGAAAATTGTAGGGGTGGACGCGCACAACTCTTCGGCCGCGCGGGCTTCAGGCCACGCGCCGCCCCCCCTGTGCACCACCACGACCCGCCTTACCGGCCGGGGCGATTCGGCCCCAGCCGAATCGCGAAGAAAAAAGGCGAGCGGTACCCCGCTCGCCTTTTTTCGCCCGGCCATCGGGGGCTTGGGGGCGCGAGCCCCCAAAGCTAGTTCTGATTGAACATCGCCAAGCCAACCCCGAGCATCGTCAACACCATGAACACGAGCCCGGGCAGGACGTTCAACGCGATGCCGACGATCGCGATGATGCGATCGTTCCCGGCGCCGCGAACTGCCCCGAACACGCCCAACGCGAACCCGATGAACCACACGGGGAAGGCGAGCCACCCGACGCACATGAACGAGCCACAGCAGTAGACCGCGCACCCGACGACCCCGAGCACGGCGGACGCGACGGCGAGCATGTCGCGTTGTTGGGGCTGGGCTTCTTGGTTCTCCACGGGCACCTCGGGGGCGGCCTACAGCCCGCGCGCCCGCCCCTGCGCACCACCACTGCCCGCTGTACCGGCCGGGGCGATTCGGCATCCGCCGAATCGCGAGGAAAAAGGCGGGCGGTACCCCGCCCGCCTTTTTCCGCCCGGCCATCGGGGGATTGGGGGGCGCGAGCCCGCCAAAGCTACTTACGCTTCACCGCCGTCTTGACCTTGCGAGCGGGAGGTGCCGGCTCTTGCCCCGGGCGTGGCGGCGCCACCAGCTCGTCCTCCACCTGCGGGCGCAGGTCCTGGGCGACCGGCTCTCGCTCGGGCTGCTGCTCCTGCTGGGTCTCGGTGTCCGGCCCCGGGGCCGCCTTGTCGGCCTCGACCTCCTCGCCGCTCGCTCCCTTCTTCGCCCCTGGCTTCGCTCCATTCTTCTCGGCTTTCTTGTCGGCTTTCTTCTCGTCATCCTTCTTCTCGTCGTCCTCCCCGACCTCCCCCCACCAGTGCTTCCGCGTGCGGTACAGGCCCTCGGCCTTCGACTTGTCGCTCTCGCGCTCGATGGTCTCGGCCAGGTGCACGGCCTCGATCACCTCGCGGGGCGTGCAGCCCTCGCCGGCGTTCACCCCGACCGACGCCGTCGGGCGCTCCATGGCGATGTCGTCGTGGTCGAGCGGCACCTGCTTGGGCAAGCTCTCCATCGCCTTCCGCTCGGCCTCCATGGCCCGGTCCAGGTGGTCCACGGCCTGGCCGAGGTTGCCCCGCGAGAGCGCTTGCGCCGACTGCTTGTACTCGCTCGCCGACTCCCGCCAGCGCGTCGGGTCGGGCAGCCCAAAGCCAGCCTTCTTGTGCGCGACTTCGTCGAACCAGACGCGCTGCTTCTTCATCGCCTGCTTCTCGCGCAGTTGGATGGAGTGCAGCTTCTGGAGTCGGTGCAGGATGAATTGGTAGATTTGGTCGCGCGCGGCGTCGTTCTTGCCGATCAACGCTTGGACTTGAGTGTTGCCGAGCTTCTTGGAGAGCTTTTTTAGTTGCTCGGTGCCGGCGTCAGCCTTGCCGGCCCGCCCTGCTGTCTTCGCGGCACGCCCGGTCTTGGCCTTTTCGGCGGTTGTCTTCACGCGTCGGCCCCGGTCATCCGTGGAAGACCATGGAGTGCTGGATCAGCCCGTCGCGCACGACAAGCACCTCGGCGACCACCAAGTCGGGCTCACCGGGGACCGTCCGCAGGTACTCCATGAACACCCGGTCGCCCGAGGCCGTGAGGTGGAGCGGCTCGTAGCGAAGCCCGGGCAGGCGGTCCATCGCGCCGCGCCACCACGCGTGCAGGGCGTTGGTCCCACGGATCTCGCCCTTCGTCTCGGGTTGGCGGTCCCGGAGCTTGGGGCTCACGTGCACCGCGTCGGGCGCGTAGAGCGCGAGCAGCGCGTCGAGATCCCGCCCGTTGAACGCCTGCAGCCAGCGGCGCGCCAACGCGTGCAGCGCGCCTTCTCCCGCGAACCGCGCCATCCGCACCAGCTCGCGGACATTGGCCGGGCAGGGGAGCTCTCCCGCGTCTGCGACCCACTGGAACTCGCTGTACTCGTCGTTCGGGACCACCGCCCGGTCCGGTACATCGGCCACGAACGCGAAGTTCAAGTGGGTGCCCTTCGATCCCGCGTCGTGCTCCTCGTACCCGAGCAGCCCGGCCGGTGTGCCCGTCACCCCGAGCCCGGGCACGAACACCCCCTCGAAGCCCGTCTCCTCGCGCAGCTCTCGGCGCGCGGCCTCCAGCGGGGTCTCCCCCGCCTCGACCTCCCCGCCAACGGGCAGCCACGTGCCGAGGCGCTTGTGCCGGATCAGCAGCACGTCGCCGGCGTTGCGAGCGAGGATGGACACCGACCAGGAGCGGCGGGTCATTCTGGCGCCTGCGGCTCTTGCATCCACGCAGGGATGCCGGGCGCGGTCCACTCGCCGTCGCCGTCTACGTCCACGTAGATGGGGTTCGTGAGGGCGTACGGGAACACGGCCCCAGAGCGCGGGATGGGGACAGCAGCGTCCAGCAAGCTCGACACCGCGGGCACCGTGGAGAGCGCCTCGATGACGACGTCCTGGAGCTGGATCGGCGGGATCTCGACGGCGGAGAACAACGGCGACATGTCGTCGTCGCCCATCACGCTGACGACGAACCAACTGTCCTTGGTGACCGCGACGTCCTTGTACTGGAGGTACCGGACGATGCCGGACTCCAAGTTGGTGTCGGCGTACAAGAGCGTCCCGTTCTCGTACACCTCGACGCGGTCCACCTTCATCCACGAAGGCGCTTGCACCTCGATGAACAGTCGGACGGTGCCGTCGGTGTCCGTCAGTTGGTCGCCGATCCCCGTGCTCTCGTCGTTGATGTAGAACCGGACGAAGGGCCCGGACGACATGAACGAGTGCCCAGCCTTCACAGCGTCTGCGATCGCCTGGTCGTCGAGCTCGGCGGGGTTGTCGGTGCTCGCCGCGACGAAGTTGCGGGGGCAGCCCGACTCGATCCCGTACTTGTCGTGCGTGTCCGAGTTGGCCAAGCCGGGGATGCGGTTGTTCAAGTTGATCAACGTGAACCAATCGTCGATCTGGCCTTCGTAGCCGTAGCCGAGCCGGTAGTCGTCGTTGATCAGCGCCTCCTGCTCCTCGGGCGTGCGCTCGACCATGTCGTAGGGCCGCAGCGCGGTGTGGTCCGCAGCGTACGCGTCCAGCTCGGGTTGGGTCGGCGTGCGGATGAGCTCGAAGCGCTTGCCGTTCAACAGCTCCAACGCGTCGAAGTCGAGCCGCATGTTCTTTGGATCCTTCAACAGCGGGTTGACCGTCGAGAGGATGGGGGTGTTGGTCTCGCCGGTGTAGGGGTCGAACCCGTACTGGTCGAAGTACCCGAGGATGCCGTCGCGGGGGTGCGCGACGAGCCGCACGGGGTCCATCCCGGCGTCGTTCCCGACCTCCGTGAGGGTGTCCATGATCTCGCCGGGGTCCATGCCTGTCCAGTCGAACGCGCCCCCGGCCTCGACCTCGAAATCGTGGGCGAGCGGGAAGCCGATGTAGTGGCCGAGCTCGAGCGTGGTGGTCTCGAGGCCGATGCCTGTCTGCAACCAGGGCTCCATGCCCATCGCCTCGACGGTGGGCGAGAAGTCGGTGATGGAGTCGTGGTCGGACGAGGAGAAGTACTCGACGCCTTCGCTCACCATGCTGGTCACGCGGTCGGGCAGCGTGACGCCGGAGTCGAAGCTCGGCATCGAGTGCACGTGGAAGTCGGCCGAGACCCAACCCTCGGTGTCGACGCTGTGCACCAACTGGAACGTCATCTCGGCCGCGCCAGTGGCGGAGAGGTCGAACTCGACCTGGTCGATCTCGTACTCGAAGCCGCGGGTCGCGATCGCGGTGTAGTGCCCCGGCGGGAGGTTGAGCGTGGCGTCGCCGTACGGGACGAACGTGACCTCGGACGGGTCGCCGCCGATGAACGGGTCACCGCGGTCCGGGTACAGCGACGTGCCCCCGAAGAAGCTGACCTTGCCGGGCATCGGCCGGCCGGCCTCGTCGACGATGTGTACACGCACCTCGCCCGCGGGCGGGATCCCGAGGGCCACCGTGGTGTCTTGCCCTTCCGCGACCGTGACCGCGACGCGCTGCCCCTCGGGGCGGCCGCGAATGTACGCGGCCAACTCCCACTCCCCCGGCGGCAGGTGCCCGCCGAACGAGCCGTCGACCTGCGTGTCCTCCCCCACGTCAGCCTCCCACTGCATCCACGGGTACTCGGCCCCCGGCTCGTACGCGAACACCATCGCGCCAGTCACTGGCTCGTACGAGCCCTCCTCGAGCACGTTCCCGCTCACGGTGCCCGTCACGTCCCCGCGCGCTGCCGCGAGCTTGTCGTACACGCTGCCCATGTCGCCCGACCCCACGGCCAGGTAGCGCTCGTACGAGAACGCAGTGCCCTGGGGGAACCGCTCGCTCGTGCCATCGCCCTCTTTGAACGCGCCGAAGCCGGCCGTCTGGGACGACGTGAACAGCGGGACGTAGAGGTCCCCGGTGGCCGCAGCCAGGCCGTAGGAGACGTCCGTGCCGGTGCCGCCGATGAACGGGAACTGGAACGGCTCCTGGAACAGGTTTTGGCCCTCGAGCGACGCACGGTAGACCGCGCCGTCCTCGTCGAAGCCGATGCCGGGGGCGAACACGTCGATCGTGCCGCCTTGCAGGTAGAAGTCGCCCATGGCGCAGCCCGTCGCCGTCGCGGTGCCGATGATGTCCACGGGCTCGGTGCTGCCGGGGATCACCGGGGCGTCCGCGAGCTCGCTCATGGGGACCACCGAACCGTCGCCGTCGGGGTCCAGGATGGTGACGGTGGTGCGCATCAGCAGCACGTCGGCGTCGGGCTCGAGGATGTAGTCGGTGGTGAGCCGCATCTCGGGGTGGTGCACGATCCCCCAGAGCAAGCCGAGGGCCGAGAGGAACGGCTCGTCCGAGGCGTCGACTCGGATGATCGCCGCGTTGCCGTCGCTGCCGTCGTTCAGGACCTGGACCTCCTCGGGGGTGTCCGCCGCGGCCAGGTCGAGATCGACGGCGGAGAACGTCTCCGCCATCTGGTCGTTGCCGTGGCCGCCGCCCCACTTCGGGTCGCTCCGCACGAGGTCGGCGTCCACCAGCGTGCCGCCGTACGGCGCAGGCCCGTACGAGTAGCGGCCGTCGAGCACCGCGAAGCGGACCTTGCCGTTCTCGAGCAGGTAGTCGCCGACGCGCGCGGTAGCCTTGGGCCCGCCGATCGCCTGGTCGAGGCTCTCAATCCTGCTGGCGTGCGCCATTGCGCCGTCCGTCGTGCAGCCCGCGAGGCCCCCGAGCACCGGAATTCCGGTGACCAACGAGAGCGCCAACAGGCGGCAGATCGGGGCTGGGCTGGGGCGGGCAGACGGGCGTCGGGGGGAAGCGTAGCGCATCTGAGTAGGGTACCATGCGGGGGCTCTGGAGCCCCTGTGATCCTGGTCCTCGCTACCCTTGCCGTCTCGTCCCTTGCGCTCGCTGTCGACCCCCACGCGAATGACGGGGTCCCCGGCGGCGACGCCGCTGCGCGGGAGGAAGCGGCGCGCGCCGAGGGTGCGCAGCAGAAGGCGGACGCGCAGCAGGACACGAAGGACGCAAAGGGGCGCAAGGGCGTGTTGGACGGGCTCACGCTCCGCCCCGTTGGCCTGCTGCAGCTCTGGGGCACCGTCTACGACTTCGACGAGAACGCCCAGGCCGACGCGACCGGCTACGGCGATCCCGAGGACGATCCCGGGGTGAAGGTCAAGCGCGCGCGCCTGGGGGTGCGGGCGGACTGGGGCGAGCTCCGGCTCGGCCTCGTCGGCGGCGCGGGTGCGCGGTACGACGCGTTCAGCGAGGACGAGCGCGACTTCTCGCTCTACGAGGCCTCGCTCGGCTGGGAGCACGTGGCCGGCGGCTGCCGCCTCGGGGTGGACGCGGGCGTGATCGAGCTCCCGTTCTC
Source organism: Bifidobacterium breve (assembly GCA_943328795.2). Taxonomy (GTDB): domain Bacteria; phylum Myxococcota_A; class UBA796; order UBA796; family SXON01; genus CAIUMM01. Next base: position 34,332 of record CALQBK020000004.1, on the reverse strand, counting down.
CGCAGACGCGATGATCGGGTCGGGGGAGCTGACCTTCGAGGAGCGCGGGCTCGCCGCCGAGCACATCGCGGACGACCGCGGCACGGGCATCGTCGGCCGCGCCGGGTCCAAGGGCGGCGGCATCACCGGGACGCTCGGGGTGTTCAACAGCGGCTTCGACCCGTTCGGCGACGACAACTTGGGGAAGACCCTCGTGTTCCGCGTGGACGGCAAGCTCGGGAAGCGCAACACGAACGTGCTGTGGGACGTGAAGAAGGACCGCGACGGCGTAGGCGTCGGGCTCGGCGCGGCTGGCCTGTACACGGCTGATGTCGCGACGACGACGATGGGCGCGACGGGCGACGTGGTGCTGCGTGCGGGCCCGGTCACGGCGTTCGGCGAGGGCACGTTCGCGAACATCAAGCCGGGCGCGACGGACGTCGCGAGCCCCGAGGTCACGGACCCGACCACCCAGGTCGGGGTGACCGGCGAGCTGAACGTCGCCCTCGGGCGGTTCCAGCCGGCGGCACGGGTGAGCTGGCTCTCGGACAGCGCGCTGGGCAGCTGGACCGACGTGCTCGGCGGGGTGATCGTCCACGTCGGCACGCCGGACATGGCGGACGTCGTGCGGATCGGCGCCGGGTACGTGCTCCGGCTCGAGTCCGACCCGGTTCAGAACGACACGGTGCGCCTCTGGGTGCAGGCGAAGATCTGACCGCGGGCTGGGCGTGAGCACCACCCCCCCGACCGTGGACTCGCTGGAGGCGTTGCTGCACCGCTGTCACCGGGCGGAGCTGCTGCCGCTCGCGACGATCCTGCAGGTCCGCACCGAGGGGGTGGGCCTCCGGGACCTCGCGAAGGCGCTCGCCATCACGCTCCGGCGGGCCGGCAGCCACGACATCGCCAACGCCGCGTTCCGCAGGGGTCACGGCCGGCCGTACGAGGAGCTGCTCCGGCGCGTGGCGCGGGGCTACGACGCGGTGGTCCCCGAGGCCGCCGACGCCGGGGAGATCGAGCGCATCGTGCTCGCCGGGCACTTCCAACGTCGCTGGGACGCGACGGACATCGCGACGCGCACGGCGCTTTGGCAGGAGTTCGGCATCGCCGCGCCGCTGCCCGAGTCGAGCGCGGGCGCGTTGACGCTCGCCGCGCAAAAGCTCGGGCGGAGCTTCGAGTACGTGCTCTCCCGCACCGTCAACGTGGTCGCGGACCCCGGGGGGCTCGCGCTGTTCACGCTGCTGAACCTGTCGCCGCTCGGCTGCGTGGTGCGGCCGTTGATGGTGCCGCTGCTGCCGTTCTTGTTGTGGTGGCGCTTTCGGCCGGACGAGCGCCGGGTCGCCGCCGCCGTGCTCGAGGTCGCGCGGCTGCGCCAGCAGGTGCTGCACCGCGTGACCATCGGCATCGTCGGGAGCCCGTCGAGCGGGAAGGACGCCGGCATCAAGGCGCTCTTCGGCGTGGACACCGGCAACATCTCGCCGATCGCCGGGTCCACGAAGGAGGTCGCGATCCAGCGCGCGCCGGGCGCGACCGCGCTGTACCTGGTGAACACGCCCGGGATGGGCGACGTCGTGGAGCGGGTGACCGAGGAGGCCCGCCAGGTGCTCGACCACATCGACGTCTACCTGTACGTGGTGAACGCCGAGGGCGGCGTGCAGGCGCGGGAGAAGGCCGACTTCGACCGCTGCCGGGCGAGCGGGAAGCCCGTGCTGGCGCTGATCAACAAGGTGGACGTGCTGCGCCCCCGCGACAAGGAGAAGTACCTGGCCGACGCCCGGTCCAAGCTCGGCGCGGCGGAGGCGGACTTCATGCCCGTGGCGTTCGACCCGCTGCCGGAGCTGGCGCCTGGGCCAATCGGGCTCGAGCCGGTGCACGCGTGGCTGCGCGAGCGGCTCGTGGAGCTGGGGAAGGACCCGGACGAGCTGCCGGCCCTCCCGGGCTGAGCGCGGCGGTCAACCGCCGATGCCGAGGATACCCGGCGAGATGCTGATCCTCGCCGCGCTCCAGGTCGCGCTCGCCGAGGGGCCGAGCTGGTCCCCGCTGCGCGTCGCGCTCGACTGCCAGACTCAGGCGCGGGTAGACGCGTGCACGTACGTGCGCGGGTCCCTCGACGCGATGGACGTCGTCGCCGTGGTGCCGTTGAGCGAAGCGCAAGTCGTGCTACACCTGAACGCGACCACCGCGGCTACGACGGATTTTGTGCACCTGCGCGCGGTCTCGGACCCGCGCTCCGGCGTCCCCGGCGCGCCGTCCAGCTTCGAGCAGGACGTCGAGGTCGACTACCGCACGGCGGTGGATGAGCAGCGCGCTGCGCTCGACCCCGCGCTCCTCCGGGTGCTCGCCCCGTACCTGAGCCTCGCTGTCCCCGGCGCCGTCCGCGTGACCGTCACCACGCCTGCGGGGGTCCAGGTCGCGTCGAAGACCTCGCCGTGGAGCTTCTCTACCTGGGCGGGCGGCTACGGGAGCTGGTCGCAGGACTACAAGGCGTTCTCCGGGTGGGCCGGCATGTCCGTCGCCCACATCACCAACTCGGACGCGCAGGAGATCTGGGTCAACTACGACCGGAGCATCGAGCTCCAGCCCTCGTTGGTGGTCGGCACGACCGAGGTGGCGCTCGCGTCGGACACCAGCGCCGTCGTCGGGGGATCCACCGCGAGCTGGCTCCTGTCGAAGCACTGGGCCGTGGGGGCGAACGCGGGCGCCGGGCACGACGACCCCGAGGGCCAGTACCTGGCCACGGCCCGGCTGCGCGCGGGCGTCGAGTACGACCTGTTCCCCTCCGACGACCCGCGCGGGAACGTGCTGGCCATCGCCTGGCTGGTCGGCGGCCAGGCCGATTGGTACAACGTCACGAACACGCTGGGTCAAGACCGGGCGATCTTCCCAACGCAGCTGCTGGTCGGGTCTGGCTCGCTGCGCGTCGACAAGGTCACGCTGACGGTCGATCTCTCCGCCCGCGCCCAACTGTACCCGTTCTTCCAGCGCTACCTGCTCAGCGCGTCGGTGGAGACCGACCTGACGCTCGGCGACCACGTCGATCTCTCGGTCCAGGTGGACGCCACCGAGCAGGCGATCCCCGGACCATCGGCGATCGACGCCTCGAACTACGAGGAGGTCACCCGGGCGTCGTACGCCCAGCCGCTGCAGGTGCAGGGCTGGTTCAGCCTGCGCTTTCACTGGGACAACACCAACAGCGCGCGGAACAACCGGTTCAACGCCGTGGAAAACGTCGACGTGACTGGCGGGCTCTAGTGCCGTGTCGCCAGGCAACTCGTCACCGTGATCGTGAGCGCTTGAACGGGACCCGGCCGGACCGCGGTTCTCGCCTCCGCTTGCTGGCTGGGTCGGGGCGCTAGGGCGCCCCGACCGCGGCCCTTCGGCGAATCTGGCGGGCGAGTACACCCGCCAGATTCGCCCACGGTTCGGCCCCGCCGAAGACGGCGGGACCGAGACCGCGCGGGCCGTGCGAGTTTGAGCCAACCGGGGATCTTCCTGCTCGCCCGCAGCTCGCCCCGCAGCCCCCCCGGCGTTACCCCGCGGCCGTGTCCACCTCCCAGCTCGACGACGACGCCTTGCTCGCGCAGTGCGAGGTGGAATTCGTCAAGGGGAGCGGCCCGGGCGGCCAGCACCGGAACAAGACCGAGACGGCCGTCCGGCTGATCCACCGGCCGACCGGCATCCGGGCGCAGGCGAGTGAGCGACGAAGCCAAGGGCAGAACCTCGGCGTGGCGCTGGAGCGGCTGCGGGAGCTGCTGGCGAAGCACTTTGCGCCGCCGCCGAAGGCGCGGAAGCCGACGCGGCCGAGCCGGGGGGCGAAGGAGCGGCGGCTGAAGGCGAAGGCTGTGCGATCGACCGTGAAGGTCGGGCGGAGCGACCGGGGCGAATAGCGGCGGGGCGCTGTTGACGCGTCGAGGGTATACTCCCCCCGTGCGCGCGCTGCTCCCGACCCTGGTGCTGCTCTCTGGCTGCACCGCCGTGTACCGGATGCCCGGGCCGCTCGGCGCGGTCGGGCAAGACGGGGACTACGCCGCCCCCGCGAGCGTAGCGGTCGCGGCCGCGGCCAAGCCCCCTGCCGCGCGGTCGCCGCGGCAGAGAACATCCGGGCAAGCCGTCGCGGACGCCGCCTGCGCGTTTGAGGGCTCGCGCTCCATCGCCGTCCGAGGCGTGAAGTACCGCTTCGACTGCTCCGGCTTCGTAGAGGCCGCGATGGACAGCGCGGGGGTGCACTTCGAGGGCAGCAGCCGCGACCTGTTCGACACGGCCCGCGACCGGGGCGTGCTGCACCGCCGGCACCGCCCGGACGTGGGGGACGTCGCGTTCTTCGACGACACGTACGACAAGGACGGCGACGGGCGCGTGAACGACCCGCTCACCCACGTCGCGGTGGTCGTGCGGGTGGACGGCGATGGCACGATCGGGATGGTGCACCTCGGGGGCAGCGGGATCGCGTCCTTGACGATGAACCTGCGGGACCCCGAGACCCACCTCGACGCGAACGGGCAGCTCCTGAACGACTACCTACGCGCGGCGTCCAAGCGCGACAGCGCGAAGGTCAAGCACCTGGCGGGGGAGCTCTGGGTGGCGTTCGGCAGCTTGTGGAAGGCCGAGGCCGTCGCCGCGCGCTGACAGGCTACGTCAAAAGCCCTGCGAGAAGTCCAGGTAGACCTGGAGGTCGCCGAGCGGCTGGAGGGCGGGGTCGGGATCGGCGACGGTGCGGGTCCAGAGCGGGGCCGCCAGGGTCACGCCGAACAGCGTCGGGCGAGCGCCGAGCTCGTCGCTGATCGTGTGGATCCCGAGCGACCCGCCGACGGCCATCGCCGAGCTGCCGTCGTTCGCCCACGTGGAGCCCCACTCGATCCCCGGGGCCAACTGCAGCTCCGAGAACCACGTGAGCGGGAGCGGGACCTGCGCGTTGCGGAAGACCGCCCAGCGGTACTCGGCGTTCGCGATGAGCTTCTCGTTGCCGAGGTAACGGCTCGTGGGGACGGACCGGAGGTCCGCGGCGCCGCCGAGCGGGAGCAGGCGATGGGCGACGTCGCCGGACGCCCACCCGGCCTTCCCGCGGAGCGCGACGACGTGCCGGGGGTGGAGCTCGACGAGCCACGTGGTGGAGGCCCCCGCGCTCGCCCAGCGGTCGGTGCTGCCCGGGATGAGGCCGCCGGAGACCTGCAGCGCGTAGCGGTGGCCGGACAACGCCTGGGAGTCCAAGCGCGTCTCCCACGTCCACCCGACGTACGCGCCAACGGCGATGAACCCGGACGTGGTCGGTCGGAACGCGGGGTCGAGCCAGGACCCGTCCACCAGCGCGATCACCCGCTGGGAGCGCACCTGGCGGTTCAACAGCGGGCCGAACGCGTAGATGTACCCGATGGACGCGCCGAGTAGGTCCTGCTCGTCGTGGTCGAGGATGCCGATCCCGCGGTTGTGCGTGTCGCCGTGTGGCCGGAGCAAGAGCTCGCCCCAGGCGTCCACGTTGCCCTGCGTCGGGGAGATGCCCCCCGCGCCGCCGGACAGGATGACGTCCCAGCGCGCCGGCCACCGGTTGTTCGCGCGGTTCGACTCGTCCACGTGCCCCGGTGGGTCGATGCGGACGACCTTCGCGTCCGGCACGGCGAGCTGGTCCGCGCCGGCCGCGGTGAGCCAGGGCGTAGTCTGGCCGTCGATGGAGAGGGTCACCACCTCCGCTGCAGCGCCGGGCGCCGCCGTGCGGGTGACGGCCTGGACGGCGCCCTGCTCGATGACCAGGTCGTAGTCCTGGTCGGGATCGTAGCGCGCGAGCCAGCCTCGCCGAAGCGCCGCCGGCACGTGGTCTTCGCCCCCAGCCAACAGCCGGTTCGCCTCGGAGAGCGCGGCGCCGGGCCCCAGCAGGTCGTCGAGCTGGCGGGCCGCTGCCCTCGCCGGGGTCCGGCCCTCGAAGCGGTCCAGCAGCTCGGGGTCGTCGAAGAACGCCTCGCTGAACAGGTCCCCGTAATAGGGCAAGCTGCCATCGTTCAGGATCGCGTCCACGACGGGGTTCCAGGTCAGCCAGCCGAGGGTTTTGCGCAAGTCGACCGCGCCGAGGGCCCGGGCCTGGGCGTCCGCGACGAAAGCGCGGTCCCAGCCGCCCGGTAGCGGGGTCGTCGCCTCGATCAGCGCCTGCCGGATCCCGAGGGCGTGGTAGGGCCGGAAGAGCCACAGGACGCGGAAGGCGTGGTCCGAGAGGTAGACCATGCCGGGCGCCGGGCGCGCGAGGTGCAAGAGGTCGGGGCCCTGGACGACCGTCACGGGGGGCAGCCCGGTGCCGGCCGAGTCTGCGCTGGCTTGGAGCAGCCGACGCCCGAGGCGGTGTGAGCTGGGCGTCGGGCCGGGACGATCGATGATGGTGACGGCGGAGCCGCGATCCTGGTGAATCCGGCCGCCGGGGATGACCGCCAGCGCTGCGCGGTCGGCGTCGCCCTCCCAGTGGACAGCGCCTTGGCCGACGGCGCCGTTGACGACGACGATCGCCTCGCTCCGTTCGTCGTCGACCGTGACGTCGACCACCCAGTGCGCGGTGACCACCCGCCCCGCGTCGAGGAGCTGCGGGTACCACCCGCCGTTCGCGTTCACGCGCGGCCGGGCACGGTTGCCGCTCCAGCCGATGTCGCCGAACCGGCGCGGGAGCTGCGCCTCGAATGTGAGCCCGTCGCTCGCGGCCTCCCAGCGCACCACTCCGCGGTCAGGTCGCCCGGGAAACGTCCGCAGCGAGTCCGTCGCAGACGCAGGGTCGGGCAGCGAGGCGAGCGGGTCCACCCAGGCGAACGACGCTGGGCATGGGCCAGGCTCCCCGTCCGTCGTGCAGGTCCGCTCGATTCGCCCTGCTACGGTGTTGCCGCGCACGCGGCCTTCGACGTGAAGCTCGACGACCAGCCCAGCCGCTGCGTTCGCGGGTGCGGCGAACAGCGCGAGCAACAGCATGTGGCCTCACTAACCGCGGCGCCGGTCGGGCAACTTGCGCGCATGGCTCCTGCCCGTGCTACGTTTCACCAGATGTCGGCCGTGCTCACGCTGCTCTCGCTGTTCGCCCACCCCGCGCTCGCGGATGACGTGTCGCTCCTCGCGATGGACGACTTTGACGACGAGGCTACGGAGACCTACGGGTCCGACGACTACGTCGTCGCCGGGTACCAGGAGATGGTGAAGGAGCTCGGCGCGACCATCGCGAACAAGCCGATGGCCCCGGGGGAGACCTTGGGGATCTCCGGGTTCAACATCGGGCTCTCCACCACGTTCTCGTTCATCCGCACCGGCACCTTGGACGGGACGAACCCGGCCGGCTGGGACCTCGCGGCAGCGGACGAAGAGCCCTCCACCTACCTGTACATCCCGTGGGTGACCGTCCGCAAGGGCCTGCCGCTCTCGCTCGAGGTCGGCGCGAACGCCGGCTGGATCGGCACCACCCACACCGGTGTGTTCGGCGCGTGGGGCCGGTGGGGCATCGTCGAAGGGTACCGCCAGCTGCCTGACCTCTCGGTGCAGGTCGGGTACGCGGGGTACGTCGGCAACGACGAGCTGGAGCTCGGCGTCATGGACATGAGCGCGACCCTTGGGTATACGCTCCCCTTCGGCGTCACGAAGGGCATCCACCAGGCCAGCTTCGCGCCGTACCTGTCGATCGGGCAGACGCGAATCCACGCTGCGCCGCGGGTGGACCTCTCGCGCACCGGCCTCGAGGACCGCGTCACCGAGGTGTCTGGCTTCAAGAACGGCGAGGGGTTCGACAAGAGCTTCGCGCCCCTCCAGGTCGGGGGCGGGTTCCGGATCGTCAGCGGGGAGTTCACCCTCACGATCGCCAGCACCTACGCGCCGAGCGTGGTGCCTACGCTTTCGATGGGCTTCGGCTTCACGTACTGACGCTGCCGCCGATGTCAGGCGCGGGTGGCCGCCCTGACCCAGTCGAGCACGTCAACCCCCTCGTGGATGCCGTCATGCACGGGCGTCTGCATCTCGCCGACCGCGCACGTGCGGAGCGCCCGCAGGTCGTGCTGCCCGGCGACGGTGCCGAGCAACGGCGCGTAAGGAGCGAGCTGATCGAGCGCGGACCGGGGGTGCAGCGCGAGCACGCGCGGGAGGGCGACCGGGGTGAACGCGGTGGAGTAGAGCAGCGTCCAGCCTGCCCCCTCGCGCACGTGCCCGCCGCGCGCGCGGGTCAGCAGGATCCGCGTGCGCCGGGCCGCAGCTTCGCTGGCTGAGACCTCGCCCGCGGGCCACCGCCGCTCGGCGTCCTCCAACGCGCGGGCAAAGTGGTCCAGCGCGGGCTCGCCGTCGACGAACACGCCCGCCGGCGACATGCACCCGCGCGTGTCGTAGAGCGCGACGTCCTTCGCGACGGCGTCTGCGTCGGCCGACGTCGCGAAGGCTACACCGAAGCGCGGGCCGAACCCCAGCACAGGGCGTCGCGAGCGGGCGCGGATCGCCTCGATCGCGCCGTCCCCACCGAACACGATGACGGCATCCGCCTCGTCCAGCGCGTCGCGCTCGGCGTCGACGTCCGCGCCGCCCTTCCAGCTGCGGAGCTCGACGTCCCCGCCCGCGGTGGCCACAGCGCCGGCGATCGCCGCCCCCGCGCGCTCTTGGCCCCGCGCGGGCTTGACCCGCACGCGCGCGCCCGATGCCGTCAGCAGCACGACCCAGGGGAGCAGCGCGGTGTACACGTTCGCGGACCCGATCAACAGCACCGTCGCGCCGCTCAGATCGACCTGGGGCGGGGGGGCCTTGAACCCCTCCAGGGTCGTAGACCACGTGGCCGTCGCCATTGGCGCGGAGAGGCCGGTGCTCCACGCCCGGGGATCGAGCCCGGCGAGGGCCCGCAGCGCGGCCTGGACGGTCACGCCGGCCGCATCACGAGCTGCTTGCGGCCGTGTCGCAGCCTTCGTCGATCTCCCCGTCGCAGTTGTCGTCGAAGTCGTTGCACAGCTCCTCGGCGTCCGGGTTGAATTCGAGCGCGCGGTCGTTGCAGTCGGTGTTGTTCTCCACCCACCCGTCGATCGCCTCGCACGTCACCTTGCCCTCCTCCGCGCCGAAGCCGTCGCCATCGCCGTCGGCGTACAGCGTGAACTCCAGCCCGAGCCCAGGGTCTTGGTCATCGCAGTCCTGGCACGCGTCGACGCCGTCCTCGTCCTCGTCCCGGATGTTGCACGAGCAGCCAACGAGCAGGAGGGACGCGCTGACGAGGACCGAGCTTAGGAGGGTTCGCATGCCGGGATTGTGACCCGTTCAGCCCTCGATTGCAACGCGGAAGGGCTCGTCCGCCCCGTGCGTCCGCGCCATCCGGCGCACCTCGTCCCACACCCGGTCGCCGAACGCCTCGGGCGTCTCCCCCGGAGCCATCCGAATCGGCGCGCCGATCTCGATGCCCATCCGCTGGCCCGGCATCGCGTGGACCGCGGCCGCCGGCATGCCGCCTTCGGTGCCCCAGGTGCACGCCGGGATCACCGCGTGCCCAGCTTGTGCGACGGCGTGCACGAGCTTCAGGTGCACCTTCTCGGAGAGGCGGCCGTCCCGCGTGCGCGTGCCCTCGGGGAACACGTGCACGTTCGCGCCGCCCGCGAGCAGCTGCAGCGTCTCCGCGACCACGCGCGCGCGGCCGGCCTTGTCGCGCCGGTCGAAGAAGATCGCGCCCGTCAGCCACCCGTTGAGCCCGAAGAACGGGATCCAGGCTACCTCGCGCTTGGAGACGCCTTGACTCCGCGTGTGGAGGATCAGGAGCGCGACGTCGAGCCAGCTGCGGTGGTTGGACACCACCAAGTACCCGCCTTCGCGCGGGAGGTTCTCCCGGCCGATCACCTCGTCGCGCACCCACAGCACGGGGCGCAAGCACCCCCACGCGAAGTACCGCGCGCCATGGATCGCGTACCTCTCGCGCCGTCCACGAGGGAGCACCGCCGTGGGCAGGATCGGGATGCTGGAGGTCGCAGCGAACACCAGCACCACGAGCATGCCCAGCACCGCGTACAGAAAGCCGAACGCTCGTTTCACGCGAATGGCCTTAACCAGCTTTCAGTCGCCCCCTCAGAGTGATCTAGCGGACTTGCTTCTCAAGCTCGCGGAGCAGCTGGCCCGCGGGCCCGTTGCGGTTGCTGCAGATGCAGCGCTTGTAGCTCTTCCACAGCTCCGCCAGGTAAGGGTCCGACGCGAGGCGGTGCTCCTCGGGGAAGACATCTACCGCGGCCATGTCCGACCGCGCGAACGAGCGCTGGCGATGCAGCGCCTTGAGCGCGGTCACGAAGGCCGCGCCGGCACCCGCCTCGCCGCGGCGCTCGAGCTCGATGTAGGCGTGCCAGATCGCGCTCTCGGGGAGCACGTCGCCCTCGGTCCGTGGCACGCGCAGCATCCGGACCAGCTCGCGCGTCGCCAACGTCTCGTGCTGGGTGCACCCGGGCGCCAGCGCCTCGGACGAGGTGTGTTCGGCTGGAGAGGATGATCCGGTCATCGGGCAGCTCTTGCGTAACGGAATTGTAGCACAACCGTCTGGAGCGAGGCGAACCCCCTTCACCCCTTCACGCCCGTGGGCATGTGCTGTCGCGACGCAGTAGATGAATCCTTCTGCGCCTCCGCCGTCTACTTGATGCTGGCGCCCAATGAAACCTCGTTCTCCGGACTTGCGATGCTGACCTTCCTCCTCCTGACCGGCTGCGGCGGCGACCTCTCCGGCTTCATCCCCACCATCCAATTCTCTCGCTTCGACGTGACGGATCTCGACTTCGATCACATCGACACGGACTTCGTCTTCACCGTGGACAACCCGAACCCGGTCGGGGCGCCGCTCGACCGGTTCCAGTACGACCTCTCGCTGATGGACGTCTCGATCATCAGCGGTGACGATCCGAACGGCCTGGAGCTCGTGGCCGATGGCGAGAGCGAAGTGGCGCTGCCGGTTTCCCTCGTCTTCGAGAACGTGTATGACGCGATCACCGCGACGCGGGGCGAAGACAACGTGGGCTTCGGGCTCGCCGGGGCCTTCGGGTTCGACACGGATCTCGGGCCGATCGACATCACCTACGACGAGGGCGGGGATTTCCCGGCCCTCCGGAAGCCGACGTTCAAGCTTGGCAAGCTGAAGGTCAAGAGCGTGGGCTCGTCGTCGGTCGACTTCGGGCTGAACGTGGACGTGGACAACGACCACGAGTCCACGTTCGCGTTCACCGACATGGGGCTCAAGATCAAGTTCGCCGGGGTTCAAGTCGGCAACGGTCAGATCGACACCGTGGGGGACGTCGAAGGCGCGACCACGAAGACGCTCGAGCTCCCCTTCTCTGTTGACTACGCCGATGCCATCGACGCGATCACCGCGCTCGCGACCGGCGAGCAGCTCAAGGTGGACCTGGACGCCGACGTGACCGTCTCGACCCCGTTCGGCGCCATCCCGCTGCACATCGACGAGGGCGGGAACGTGGACGTGCAGCAGTAGGCGGCATCGTCGACAGCGCCGAGGGGCCCCGAAGGTGGTATCCTTCGTCACCGTGGCCATGCTGACCCCCCCCCTGTCGTCCCCCTCGCGCGTTCCCTCGCGCCCCGCTCGTCAACTACGCGCCTTCCTGCTCGCGTTCGCTGTGATGCTCGGCGGCTCGGACATCGCCCGCGCGGCGGATGGAATCCTCAAGGTCCGATCCAACGTCGCGGCGGCCGAGGTCTGGGTGGACGGGCAGAGCCTCGGCCCGGTGCCCGTGACCCGGTTCCTCGCGCCGGGTAGCCACGCGGTCCGCGTGGTGGCGGACAACTTCGACCCGTACGTTCGCAAGGTCGACGTGCAGGACGGGAAGACCACGGACGTCAACGCGACCCTGGTCGCCGGCGCCGGCACGGCGGAGTTCGTCGGGGCGGCGGCATCGCGGCTGGAGGTGGACGGGCACGACCGCGGGGCGCTCCCGATTCGGCTGTCGGACCTCGCGCCGGGGCCGCACGTGTGGAAGGTCACCTCGCCGAAGTTCGAGCCCGCGGAGGGCACGTTGCTGTTCCTGGCCGGGAAGAACTACCTGGTGAACGTGCCGGCGGTCTCCTCCGCCGGCGTGCTGGTGGTGGACACGTCGCCGTCGGGGGCGACCGTGCTGCTGGACGGCAAGGACGTGGGGGTCACGCCGCTGCGGCTCGAGGGCGTGCCGCTTGGCGTACACGGGCTGGTGCTCAAGGCCGCCGACCGGGCGACCGTGGTGCGGACGGTGGACACCACCGATGGCAGCCGTGGGCAGGTCACAGCTTCGTTGCCGAGCGGCGGGAGCGTCATCAAGGTCACCACGGGTAGCGCCACGGGGAAGGTGTTCCTGAACGGGACGCCGATCGGGGAAGGCGCCACCGTCAAGTTCGGCCCGGTCGAGAAGGGCCGCGCGCAAGTGGCGATCGAGGTCGACGGGGACCGCGCGAGCGCGTCATTCAACCTGCCGGCGTCGGGCACGCTGTTGCTGCGTCGCTCGGGCGACGAGGTGGAGAAGCAGAAGCCGCTCGTGGCCCGCTGGGGCTTCTGGGCGGCCGTCGGCGGCGGCGTCGCCGTCGGAGCTGGCGCTGGAATCGCAACGGCTACGGCCGTCCAACCTGAACCCGCGCCTTCGGGCGACACCGTGGTGACGCTCCCATGAGCCCTCGATTGTTCCGTTGCGCCCGCCTCCTCGTCCCCCTCGGCGTCTTCGGCTTGCTCGCCGGCTGCGCCGGCACGGAGAAGAAGACCGCGATCATCGTCAGCTACGACGTCGCTGACACCTTCGATCTCGCGTCCGACTGGCAGCTCGTTGTCGGCTCCGACTCGGACTGGTCGGACACGTCCGACAGCGCCTTTTCCAACTGGGTCGGTGACGACGCGTTGGAGTACGCGATCCCGCTCGACGTGCTGGACGGCGGGCTCGCCTCTACCGAGGTGCACGAGGGAGACACCGTCGGGCCGTTCACCTTCTGGCTCCAGGGCTACGACGGGGACTACCAGGCCGTTGGCTCGGGCTCCACGGGCCCGGTGTCGTTCAGCGTCGACTCGGTCACCTCGTTCACGATCACCGGCGAGGCGATGCCGCCCTTGCCGACAGGCTGCGAGGACGGCGAGGACAACGACGGCGACGGGTACATCGACGGGAGGGACCCCGACTGCGCTGCGGGCGACGACGAGACCGGGTTCGGCACGACCGCCTGCAACAACGACGAAGACGACGATGGCGACGGCGCCGTGGACAGCGCAGACCCTGACTGCAGCGGCGCGACGGACGACGACGAGACCGGCCCCTGCAACAACGGCCGCGACGACGACTCCGACGGCTATGCCGACGACGACGACCCCGACTGCGCCGTCCTTGGCAGTGAGGACCCCGCCGACGGCGCTGGGTTCGGGGACACCGAGTGCAACAACGGCCACGACGACGACGCGGATGGCGACTTCGACGGCGGCGACTCCGACTGCAGCGACGCGTACGACGACTCCGAGGATCTCCCGAGCTGCGGCGACGGGGTGGATGACGACGGCGACGGCTACACCGACGATGACGATCCCGACTGCGCGACGGGGGACGTCGAGTCCGGCTACGGCGACTACCTCTGCAACAACGGGATCGACGACGACCTCGACGGGCTCACCGACTCGGCGGACGCCTCCTGCTCGGGGCCCGAGGACGACACTGAAGCGAACATGTGCGAGGACGGCCTCGACAACGACGGCGACAGCTGGGCCGACATGGACGACCCCTCCTGTGCTACGCCGACGACCGACTCCGAGGGCGGGGTGTACGGCACGACCCAGTGCAACGACGGCGTGGACAACGACCTGGACGGCACGATCGACGGGTTGGACACCGACTGCTCGGACGCCGACGACGACTTCGAGAACACCGACTGCTTCGACGGGGACGACAACGACGGGGACCTGTGGGTCGACTCCGCGGACCCTGACTGCGCGTCAGGCACCGCGGAGGTCAGCTACGACGCCACCCTCACCTGCAACGATGGCATCGACAACGACGGCGACGGGCGCGCCGATGGCCTCGACCTCGACTGCACCGACGCCTGGGCGCTCGAGGCGAGCCTGTGTGCGGACGGGCTGGACAACGACGGCGACGGTTGGAGCGACAGCGAGGATCCGGACTGCACGACGGGCGCGTCGGAGATCGGCTTCACCGCGTTGCCGTGCAACGATGGCGTCGACAACGACGGCGACTTCGGCATCGACGTCGGTGACCTCAACTGCACGAGCGCGACGGTCAGCGCCGAGGCGTCGTCCTGCGAGGACGGCACCGACGATGACGGCGACGGCTGGGTGGACGCGTACGACCCCGACTGCTCCACGGGCAGCACGGAGGCCGGGTTTGGCACGCTGCAGTGCAACAACGGCAGCGACGACGACGGCGATACGCTGAAGGACTCGTTGGACCCGGACTGCGCCTCAGGGTCGGATCCGACCGAGGGCAGCTACGAGTGCTCGAACGGGGACGACGACGACGGCGACGGCTGGTTCGACCTGGACGACCCGGGCTGCGCCTCCTCGACGGACACCAGCGAGACTCCCGCCACGTCGCTCTACGCGTGCAACAACGGCGCGGATGATGACGCCGATGGCGTCGCCGACGCCGACGACCCGGGGTGCTCCTCTGGGCGTGACCTCGACGAGACGGACCCCGCCACCAAGTGCAACAACGGCCTCGACGACGACGGTGACGGCTGGCTCGACACCGAAGATCCGGACTGCGCGGACGGCGGCTCCGACGAGCTCGGGTTCAGCTCGACGCCCTGCAACGATGCGTTCGACAACGACTCCGACGGCCTCTTCGACGCCGCTGACCCCGACTGCCTGGACGCGAGCGACCTGTTGGAGGACACCGCAGCGGACAGCTGCTCCGACGGTGCCGACGACGACGGCGACGGCTGGGCGGACAGCGCGGACCCTGACTGCGACGCCGGCTCCACCGAGCTCGGCTACGGCGTGGACGCCTGCAACGACGGCGTGGACAACGACGCCGACGGGTACGCGGACGGCGACGACGGCGGCTGCGACGACGGCCGGGACACAGACGAGTCCGCCGTCAGCGGCACGTGCATCGACGGCGTCGACTCGGACGGCGACGGCTGGGTGGACAGCGAGGATCCCGACTGCGACGGCGGGATCGACGAGATCGGCTTCGGCACGACCGAGTGCAACGACGGGCTGGACGCCGACGGCGACTTCCGCATCGACATCGCGGACCCCGGCTGCGCCTCTGCGCTGGACACGAACGAGGACGACGCCGCCGATGACTGCGAGGACGGCGTGGACTCCGACGGCGACGGGTGGGTCGACGAGCTGGACGCCGACTGCGGCGGCGGGGACGAGACCGGCCCTGGCACGCGCCAGTGCGACAACGGGCTGGACGACGACGGCGACGGCCTGGCTGACGCTTACGACCCGGACTGCAACGTCGGCTGGGACGACGACGAGTCCGTCGGGCTCGATGGCTGCAACAACGGCCTCGACGACGATGCCGACGGGTACATGGACGCGGACGACCCGGACTGCGGCGTCGGGTCGTACGAGGTCGGCTTCTTGACGACCCCGTGCAACGACGGCCGGGACAACGACCACGACGGGCTGTTGGACAGCGACGACCCCGAATGCCCGTACGCGACATGGGGCTGGGAGAGTGAGAACTCGGGCTGCGTCGACGCGCTCGACGGCGACGGCGACGGGTGGACCGACATGGACGACCCGGACTGTGCGTCTGGCGGCGAGGACGGCGGGTTCGTAGACTCCGAGTGCAACGACGGCTTGGACAACGACCTGGACGGGCTCGTGGACGCCGATGACGCCGACTGCGCCGATGGCTACGGCAACGTGGAGGCCGGCGCCTCGGGGGACTGCGGGGACGGTGTGGACGGTGACGCCGATGGGTGGACCGACGACGCCGATCCCGACTGCATGCTCGGGGGTACGGTCGAGGTCGGCTTCTCCTCCTCCGGGTGCAACGACGGCGCGGACAACGACGGCGACAGCGTGGTCGACGCGGACGACAGCGGCTGCTACGAGGCGCTTGACGACGTCGAGACGAACCTGTCCGCCACGTGCACGGACGGCGTGGACTCCGACGCCGACGGGTGGGTGGACGACGCAGACCCGGACTGCCAGCGCGCGACGGCAGAGGCCGGCGTCGGCGTGTCCGAGTGCAACAACGGCGTGGACGACGACGCCGATGGGCTTGAGGACTCCGCAGACCCGGACTGCACGAACGCCTCGGACAACCTGGAAGCCGCCTCGGTGGCGGGGGATCCGAGCTGCGCGGACGGGCTCGACGGCGACGGCGACGGCTGGGTGGACTCCTCTGACCCAGACTGCGCCTGGCTGGGCATTGAGTCGGGGCTCGACTCGTTTCAGTGCAACGACGGCATCGACAACGACGGCGATGGCTGGGCGGACTCGGTCGACCCCGGTTGCCTTGGTGGCACCGACGACGACGAGACGCACACGCCCGAGTGCGCGGACGGTATCGACGACGACGCCGACGGCTGGGTGGACCTCGAGGACCCCGACTGTGTCGACGCGTCGGACAACCTGGAGGACGGCGGCTTCGGCGGGGCGACGACGTGCAACGACGGCATCGACAACGACGCCGACGGGCTGATCGACGCCGCCGACTTCGGCTGCGAGTCTGCGTCGGACGCGGACGAGGCGGACCCGATGACGGAGTGCAATGACGGCTTGGACAACGACGGGGACGGCTGGTCCGACCTCGACGACCCGGGCTGCCCGACCCCGCTCACCGAGCTCGAAACCGGCGGCTACAACAGCGCGTACGACTGCAACGACTCGGTGGACAACGACGGCACGGGCGGCGCCGACTCCCACGATCCGCAGTGCACCGACGGCTACGACAACTCCGAGTCGCGCTAACCACACCCGGCCCAACGCCAACGGGCCGCGCCAACGCCCCCCGGACAGAAAATGGCCTTTTCGTGTCCGATTTTGAAGGGGGCAAATTCGGACAGGAGACGGCCAAAAGTTGTCCGGGCCGGGGCCGGCCGCGGACGTGGCGGGTCAGTCAGCGATCGTCGCCGGGGAGCCGGAGGCGCGGGAGCTTGGAGAGATCGAAGGGGACGGGGAGCCGGAGCGGGGCGATCTGCCACGGGGGCTCGACACGGCCGCGCACTTCGACGCTGACCATGTGCGCCTTCCAGGCGGCCGCGCCGAGGCTGGCCAGCAGCATGCCCCCGGGGATGTCCACCGCCCAGTGCTGCTTGAGCAGCAGCACGCTGGCGCACACCGCGACCGCGTTGATGCCGAGCGCGAACCCCCAGCGGCGGTCGGTCTGCATCGTCAGGAACGCGCAGAGGAACGCGTTCGCGACGTGCAGCGACGGGAAGGTGTTCACCAGCGGATCGTTCTCGTAGAGCCAGCGCACGAACGCGGCGGTCCAGTCGGGCCCGGCCGGTGCCAAGGGGCGGGGGGCGGCCACGGGGAACAGCAGGAAGAACGGTAGCGCGAGGAGGGTGATGGTCAAGAACGAGGTGCCGGCCGCGCGGAAGGCGAACCGGTCGCGGGTGACCAGCAGCGTGGTGACGAAGCTGCCGTAGTAGCAGGGCATGTACACCCACACCGCTTCGGGCACGAACGGCACCGCGCTGTCGAGCGGGGTGGCGAGGGCGGCGTGCAGGTGGTGAGGAGCGACGCCGGAGAAGTAGTAGGCGCCGAGGGCGCCGACGAACACCGCGGCAGCCAACGGCAGCCGGTGCGCGAGCGGCAGGTCGAGGTCGGACATCGGGGGCTCCTGTCGTGTCACGGGACTGTCACAGCATTTGCCCGAGAACCCGCCAGGTCAAGCGCACTTTCCCAAAGTGACGGAGCGTGACGTTCAGACCATCCCGCGGATCACCAAGTCCAGGAGGCGGGCCGTGCGCGGTAAGTGCCTGCAATGCCGCCGGATCGCCTCCGCCGCTTGTTTCTTCCTCAAGATGGGCAGCACCCGCACAAACAGGTCGTCGGGCTCCGGGCCCCACACCGCGGCGAGCTGGGCCACGAGCGGGCTCTCCGGCGCCGTGTCGAGCGCGGCGCCAGCGGCGCGGAGCATCGCGTCAAACTTGCCGACGCCGAGCAGGGCCGCGGCGGGTTCCGCCCTGCCGGTCGCCCCGGAGGCGGCGACCAGCCCCTCCACGTGGCCGGCCTCGGCGTGATTTCGGCAGGCCTGGGCAAAGGCAGGGTGGTGCGCGCACGCCGTGAGGTGCGCCAGGCCCGCGTTGTTGCCCTCCACCTTCCGGGAGAGCGCGACGAGCCAGCTCGCGCCCGGGTGCCGCCGGGCGGCGGTCGTGAGTACCGGCAGGGCGGACTCGGCGCCGCCCAAGTCCAGCAGCCGCGGCCACGCGCCACGCGGCGAGAGGACGGCTTCGATGCGCTCGGCGTGCGGCAGGGCCGCGAGGATCAGCGCGCTGCCGCCCGGGGAGCGCGTGCCGCAGACCACCTCGGCGAGCGCGACAGGGTCTGCCTCCGCCAGCGCGTCGAGCAGCGGCCCGAGCGGGCGTTCGCCGGCGGCCTTGACGGCCCGGATCAGGAGGTCCGCTTGCGCCCTTAGGTCGAGCCCGGCGAGGTTTCCGTCGAGCACGCCGCTCGTGAAGCTGTCGTCGCTCAAAGCGCCTCCCGCACGCCGCACGAGAGCGCGATGTCGGCGGGGCGGGGAAGCGGCATGTCCTTGCACAGCCCGGCGAAGCGGGTCCCGGCGCGGAGCGAGGGCTGGGGGACGGGTGGCCGAGCCGGGACTCCAGGCTCGGTGAACAGCGGCGAACCCGACAGCGCCGCCGCTACCCAGCCGCTCGGGCTCTCGACGAACACGCCCGCGAGCCCTGTCGCGGACAGCAACACCCCCGCAGGGTCCACCGCCGCGAACAGCAGCGAGAGATCCTCGCGCGCCCGCCACCGCTCCGGGAGCTGGTCCACCGCGGCCCAGGCCCGGGCGATCACGTCGAAGCGGCCGTCCCCGGTCACCCCTGCGAGCGCGTCACGCAGCGACTGCGCAGCCTCCCACGCCTCCTCCGGCAAGGCCGAGTGCGCGACGCGGCCTGCCCACGCGAGCTGCACGGGCCCGCCCGACCAGGAGCCGCGCACGTGGCCTGCGAACGGCCAGCGTCCAGGGCTCCCTGGCATCCAGACTTCGAGCATCACACGTCCCGGTCTACGATCGTCGTGATCCCTTGGCCGAACCCGATGCACATCGTCGCGAGCCCGCGGCGGCCGCCGGTGCGCTCCAGCACGCCGAGCAGCGTAGCGATCAACCTCGCTCCGGACGCCCCCAGCGGGTGACCGAGCGCGATCGCCCCGCCATGGACATTCACGCGCTGGGGGTCGAGCTCGAGCGCTCGGCTGCAGCCGACCACCACCGACGCGAACGCCTCGTTCATCTCGACTGCGTCGATGTCCCCGACCTGGAGCCCGGCCTGCGCCAGCGCCTTTCGCGTCGCGCCGATCGGGGCGGTGAGCATGATCGTGGGATCGACGCCGGCGGTCGCCATCGCGGTGATCCGCGCGCGCGGCTTGAGCCCAAAGCGCTTCACCGCGTCGCCGCTCGCGATCAGCACGGCCGCGGCGCCGTCGCTCACCTGGGAGGAGGACCCCGCGGTGATGACCCCGTCTGCCGCGAACGCGGGCTTCAGCTTCGCGAGTCGCTCGAGCGAGGTGTCGCGCCGGACCCCCTCGTCGCGTGCCAGCCCGCAAAGGGGGACGATCTCGCGGTCAAACCAGCCGGCGTCTTGCGCGCGCGCCGCCCGGGCATGGCTCTCGAGGCTGAACGCGTCCAGCTCCTGCCGGCCGAGCCCAAACCGCTGCGCCACCAGCTCGGCCGAGGTGCCTTGCGGCACGATGCTGTAGCGCCAGGACATGTCGGGCGCGGGAGTGACCACCGCACCGTTCAGCACCATGTCGCTCGCCATCGGCACGCGGGACATCGACTCCACCCCGCCCGCGATCACGAGCCCTTGGAACCCGGACGCCACCCCCATCGCCGCGAAGTTGACCGCCTGCAGCGAGCTCCCGCACATGCGGTTCACCGACGTCCCCGTGACGTCCACCGGGAACCCCGCGAGCAGCGCCGCGTTGCGCCCGATGTTCAGGCCCTGCTCCCCGACCTGGGTCACGCAGCCCATCACGACGTCCTCGACCATCGACGGGTCGACGCCGGTGCGGAGGACGAGGGCCTTGAGGACCTCGCCCGCCAGCACGTCGGGCCGCACATCCTTGTACCCCTGTCCGCCCCGCCCGATGGGGGAGCGCACGGCGTCAATGATGTAGGCGGTCACGTCGCCAGCCTTACTGGAAGCTGCCGCAGGTGAGCATCGACTCGCCCATGTAGGGGTTCGCGAGCGACGCGTCCTTCTGAATCCAGTCCGCGCCGCCCTCGAACATCGGGCAGTGAGCGACGGCCGCCTTCACCGAGCCGGAGCTGTTGTGGTGCTTGAGGAACGCGATGGTGTCCGCGGAGATGTCCTTGAAGATCTTGCGCTTGCCCGCGATGTCAGCCTTCGTCGACGCGTCGGAGTTCGCGACGATCTTCTTGAGCAGCCCGACGTCCTCGGCGGAGAACCCGCCCATGTCGATCGCACCCTGGGCGACGCCCTTGAGCGCGGTGTACTGGCCGTTGATGTGCTCGTTGTCGCCCTTGACGAGGCGCGCGGAGACATCGAAGTACTGGTCGAGCAAGCGGCTGGCGCGGTCGGCGTCGCAGCAGCTCCACGCCGCGGTGTCGAAGGTCTTGGCGACCGGGGCGGGCGGGGCGACGGGGGCCGGCGGCGCGGTGGGCGCGGTGGGCGCGGTGGGCGCGGTGGGCGCAGTCGGCGCCGGGGGGGCGGGCGGCGCGAGCGGGGTGGTGGAGCCGCCGCCGCAGGCGAGGGCGAAGGCGAGCGTGAGCGGCAGGACGAGGGCGAGGGGGGCAAACGTGCGTGACATGTGAACTCCGAAGTTGCGCGCATGGTAACAAAGGCCCGCGACCGGCGCCTGCTGGGACGTTCGCGAGCCGCCGGGTTGGCTCTCGCCGGGGCGCGGGTTACGAGGCGCCCGCTCCGAGGTTCCTCATGTCCCGCACCGTGTTTTGGCTGCTTGGTGGATTGCTGTGCGGCGTCGGCTTTCTCTCGCTGCTCTTCAGCTTCGGCGCTGAGTACGGCGACTTTGCCACGTCCATCTCGGCCGCTGGCAGCGATGGCATGGGCGACATTCGGCCGACCAGCGTCTTCCCCATCGCCGCCTTTTGCCTCGGGCTCGGCGCGCCGCTGCTGATCGGGCTGAACGCGACCGCCTGGCGGAAGACCGGCGGCTACTGATTGCGCGTCTGCATCGGGCAGATCGCACCTGTAGTCGGGGATGTCGCCGGGAACGGTGAGCGATGCCGGCAGGCGGTCGCCCGCGCGATCGAGGGCGCTGCGCGCGTCCTGGTCCTGCCGGAGTTGACGCTCTGCGGGTACCCGCCGCGTGACCTGGTGGGGGGGCGCGAACTGCTCGCCGCCTGCCGCCTCGAGGCCGAGCGTGTCGCAGCGGCGACGGTCGGCTCGGACCTAGTCGTGATCTTCGGCTGCCCGTGGGAGGCCGGCGGCCTCCGCAACAGCGCGGTGGTCGCCTACGGCGGCGAGATCGTCGCCGTGCGGCACAAGGCGCTGCTCCCGACGTACGACGTGTTCGACGAAGCCCGCTACTTCGTGCCGGAGACTGCCCCGCGGCTGGTCCAGGTCGGCGGCCTCACCCTCGCTGTGACGGTGTGCGAGGACCTGTGGAACGAGCCCGGCATCACCCCCGGGCTCGCGTACGCGATCGACCCGGTCGCTCGGCTGGCGGGGGCGGACTTGATGGTCAACCTCTCGGCGTCCCCGTTCCAGGCCGGCAAGCGCGCGGTCCGCCGCCGGCTGGTGCAAGCCCAGGCGACGCAGGCGCGCGCTGCGCTGCTGTACTGCAACCAGGTCGGCGGCAACGACGAGCTCGTGTTCGACGGCGGCTCGCTGGTGGCGGGGCCGGACGGGAGCCTGCTCGCTCAGCTCCCGCAGTTCCGCGAGGAGCTCGCGTTCATCGAGACCGAGGGCCCGCCGATTGAGCCGGTAGACGTGTCGTTCGAGGAAGAGGTCGTCGGTGCGCTCGTGCTCGGCGTCCGCGACTACGCGGCGCGGTGCGGGTTCAAGCGCGCGCTGGTCGGGCTCTCCGGCGGGATCGACAGCGCGCTGGTGCTGTGCATCGCGGCGCGGGCGCTCGGGGCGGAGAACTGCCTCGCGATCGGCATGCCCGGCCCCTACTCGTCCGCGGGGTCGATCGACGACGCGCGCGCGTTGGCGCGGAACCTGGGCGTGCAGTTCGACCTCGTGCCCATCACGCCGATCTACGACGTGTACCGCGCCTCCCTCGCGCCGTTGTTCGAAGGCCTCGCGGCGGACGTCACGGAGCAGAACCTACAGGCGCGGGCCCGGGGTGGGGTCTTGATGGGGATCTCCAACAAGCTCGGCCACCTGCTGCTCACGACGGGCAACAAGTCCGAGGTCGCGGTGGGGTACTGTACGCTCTACGGCGACATGTGCGGGGGCCTGGCTGTCATCGCCGACGTGTTCAAGACCGACGTGTACCGGCTCTGCGCGTGGCTGAACCAAGAGCGCCCGGTGATCCCAGCCGCGATCCTGGAGAAGCCCCCGTCCGCCGAGCTCGCGCCAAACCAGCTCGACCAGGACTCGTTGCCGCCCTACGACGTGCTGGACGGCATCCTCGCCCTCTACGTCGAGGAGCAGCGGACGATCGCCGAGATCGTCGCCGCGGGCTTCGAGCACGCGCTGGTCGAGCGCGTGGTCCGCCTCGTGCACGGGAGCGAGTACAAGCGCTGGCAGGCCGCGCCGGGCCTCCGGGTCACCCGGAAGGCGTTCGGCAGCGGCCGACGGATGCCGCTCGCGCAGCGCTGGCGGGCTTAGCCCAGGATGTGCCGAAAGCGGCCCCTCCTGGGCTAAGTTGTCCTGCTTCGCCCTGCTTCCTTCGCCAGACCGGGGCGAAGCGAGCGCCCAAATTGCGCGCTGCGGCTGCGCCTCGCGCACACTTTGGGTTAGCCCGCGAGGCTGCCGACGATCCGGTCCATCGCCCCACGAGCGGGCGTGTCCGGCAGCTCTGCGAGGGCGCGGCGGGCAGCCCAGACGTGCTCAAGCATCGCCTCGCGCCCGCGCCCGATCGCCCCGGACGAGCCGACTCGCTCCGCGATCAGCGTCGCCGTGTCCGGCTCCTCGAGGTCCCCCAGGGAGCGCCAGAGCGCAGCCAGCTCCGGGTCCCGCTCGGCGGCGATCGCGATCGGGAGGACGGGCCGTCCGCTCGCTGCAAGCCGCACCAAGCCGTCGAGCCCGTCGGTCGAGTCGAACGCGGCGAGGTCCTCGGCCAGCTGGAACGCGACGCCGGTGTGCCGCCCGTAGCGGCCGAGCCGGGTGAGGGAAGGGCGCCCCGCCCCCGCGAGTCGCCCACCGGCGCGGCACGAGAACGCCAACACCGCGCCCGCCTGGCTCTCCGCATGCTGCAGCACGTCCGCGGGCGTAGGCGTGCGCTCTTGCAGCGCCGCGCCGAACGCTTGCCCCTCGGTCACCTCGCGCAGGGCGTCGAGCGCGTCGCCGAGGATCTCCGGCGCAGGCGCCCGCCGCGCGATCTCGAGCGCCCGCAACGTCAGGTGGTTTCCGCCGAGCCAGTGGCTCGCCCGGTGTAGGACCCGCCGCGCTGCCCGCCGACGCAGGCCCTCGCGCCGACCGAGCGCCGCGTCGTGGAGCAAGACGGCCGCGTGGAGCAGCTCGGCGACGAGCGCGACGTCCGCGGTGCCGGCGGCGGGCTCGGCGCCAGGGTGGAGCCCGGTCTGCGCCGCGAGGTGCACCAGGACGGGGCGGATACGCGGGACGCCGCCAGAGAACAGCTCCTCCGGCGCGATGCCATACTCGCTGCCCTCGCCACCGATGAGGGTCGCCAGCGTGTCCTCGATGCGACCTGGGTCCCGGAGCTCGCCCGCGAGGCGCTCGACCTCGGCCAGGAGTCGCCTCCTGCCAGATGTGGCGCGGGTGCTGGAACGCGTCGGGGTCATGCTCTCCTGGTTGGGGGCTATCGCGCCCGCGCGGTGCTGGGCCGCACGTGCACGTGGATTGCACGGTCCCGGCTCGCGGGGCCAGCCCGGGCGCTGCGCACACAAGCCGGCTCCAACACCCTGAAATCGCTCGAAGCAGGACGCTCGCTGGCCCCCTCCCGCGCCGTTCCCCGCAGGGTCTGGCGGAGCCGACGTCTTCGGCGGCTTCGCCAGACCGTGCCTTGGAACGGCGCAAAGCAACCGCCGGTGCCGACGCGAGGTGTGCCGAGGCGTCGGCATCGGCGGGCCAGCTCGCAGCAGCCTGCGTTACCCTGCCGTATGCTCGTCCCCCGCGCACCCACGCACTTCGCTCTCGCAGGTTCGCTCCTGCTCGGGGCGTTCATCGCCGGCTGTCACGGCCCCGATGACTCCGCGTGCACCGCGGCCTGGGAAGCGCCGCTCGACGACGCCGACGCCGACGACCAGGACCTGGGCTGCGCGATCCTCTCGGTCGCCGCGGACGGGCCTGGCGACGCCTACTTCGCCGGCGGCAGCCTGGGCGTCGAGCCCGCGAAGGGCTGCGCGCTGCACTTCGACGGCGAGCAGTGGACCGAGCTCGATCTCGACGTGCCCGAGACCTACTGGTGGGTCGCGATGACCCCGAGCGGCGCCGCGTGGCTGGTCGGCGAGGACGGCCTGGCGGTGCGCTGGGGGGGTGGCGTCGGGACGCGTTTTGAGACCGGCGTGGACGCAACGCTGTTCGGCGTGTGGGCCGCGGCCGACGACGACGTCTGGGCGGTCGGCGGATCGGATGGTGGCGGCGACAGCGACGTGCTGCTGCACTTTGACGGCGCCGCTTGGACGCAAGTCGCGCCGCCCGAGGTGCGCGGCACCTACTACTTCAAGGTCTGGGGCGCCGCGGCCGACGACGTGTGGGTCGTCGGCGCGGAGGGGCTGATCCTGCACTACGACGGCCAGGCCTGGTCGCTGCACACCGAGTGGACCGACGAGTACGGCACCGCCCCGCGCCTGTTCACGGTGCACGGGCGCGCGGCCGACGACGTCTGGGCCGTCGGGGAGTCGACGACCGTCTTGCACTTCGACGGCGCTTCCTGGACCGAGTGGGAGGATCCGACGGGGGCGACGGTGTTCGGCGGGGGCCTGACCGGGGTGCACGTCGCGCCGAGCGGCAGCGTCTGCGTCGTGGGCGACGGCGGGGTGCGCTTCACCATCCCCACCGAAGGTGCGCACGTCGAGACCCTCCCCGGGGCGACGGACCCGGACCTCCACGCCACCTGGTGCGACGACGACGGAGAGGAGTTCGCCGTCGGCGGGAACTACCTCGAGTCACAGCCCGCGGCCCGCGACGGGGCCATCCTGCACTACGGCTGCCCGCTTTCGCGCGAGGGATTGCCGTAGTCGAACCCGCGCGGCTGTCTAGTCGCAGACCGGATCGGGCGGCACGTAGGTCGCGAGGTCGGACTCGTCGCAGCGCCCCGCTTCGTAGTTCGCCGCGCACTGGCACTCGCACAGCGCCTGCTCGAGCTCCTGGGGGACGCCTGGATCCCCGGGGTCGTCGACGGGGCAGGTGGGGACGATCGAGCGGCGCACCTCGGCCAGCACGTCCTCCGTCGCGGAGTCCTCCAGCCGGATGTCCAAGATCCACGGGCAGTTCTCGACGTCTCGGTCATAGGCGCCAAACCCGCAGGCCTCGAGGTTCGGCGCCATGTTGCGCTCGTCGTTGATCTCTACCGGCGCCGCCCAGCCCGGCCGATCGGCCATCGGCGCGTAGCGGACGTGCCGCTCCTCGTTCTTCACGGCTCGCTCGTCGGGGTCGCTCGGGTCCCGGAGCAACGCCCCGATGCGCAGCCGACCGCAGTCCTGGAGCAGCACGTTGCTGACGAGAGCGCCGGCGAGGATGACCTTGCCACCCTGGAGCGGCGTGTGGAGGTCGATGGTGTCCCCGTCGGCCACGTCGTCCCAGGTGCCATCGGGGAGGATCACGATGGGCTCGAGCTCCGGCGACAAGCTGGGATCGCCAACGACGACGTCCGCCGGGCAGTCCGACTCACCCGTCTCGACGGGTGGCGTGGAGTCGTGCCCGGCGCACCCACAGACAAGGAGGGCCGCGCTGACGAGCAGCCCGTGCCGTGCCCTCGCTATCAGATGCAACTGTAGTCCTCGACCTTCGGGTAGTAGTACGCGAACATGTTGCAGTGCTCGCTCGTCTCGACCGACGGCCCGAACACGTAGCAGCAGCCTGCGCCCAAGTCGGAGCACGTGGCCGGCGCGACGGGGTCCACGTAGGTGTAGGAGCAGTGCCAGCCGAGTCGCTCGCCCTCGGGGATGACCACGTCCAGGTCGGTCGCCATCACGGGCTCGTCCCACGAGGTGTTCTCGTAGAACGGGTCGCCGTAGTCGCCGCTCACGGGGTCGTACGCCTCGATGTCGAAGTGGGTGCCCCGGCTGTGGAAGTGGGAGTTGGCCGCGATGACCGTGACGTCTTGTGGGAAGTCGTTCCCGCAGGAGGCGCTGAACGTGACGTCGACGTCGCCAGGGCACACGTCGATGCCTTGGTTGCTGGCGAACACCGTGCCGACCTCCTGGATGTCGTCACATGGGACGCGGTCGAAGTTCACGTACACGACGGCATGGTCGCCCGCCTGGGTGTTCGCGTTCACGTAGTGCGACTGCAACATCAGCACCTCGTGCGCCTTGAGCTTGTGCGCGACGCCGTCCGGCAGCGTCCAGTCGTAGAACCCGTCTGCGTAGGACTGCTGGGAGTTGACCAAGATAGGCCAGTCGGCCCAGTTGGAGCTACGCCAGCACGGGCTCGTCGTGTCACTGTTGCCGAGGACGACGTCGCCCGGGTCCCCCCACAAGTCGTACTCGGTCCCGAGGCGAAACACGTTCATGTGGTGGGTCCCGGGGTTCTGCGCCACGGTGATCTCGCCGACGCAGATGTCCTCGTCGTACGGGGACTCGAAGAAGTAGCAGTTCTGGACCTCGCTCCCCGCCGGGACGTCGTACGGCGGCATCACGTACTGGAAGCCATCCTCCGCGGTCGCGGGCGGCGCGAGCGTGACGTCCTCGTTCTCGGCGAGCGGGGCGTCGGGTCGATCTTGGTCGCAGGCCCCGGCGAAGGCAGCCAGCGTGAGGAGGGCGGTGAGGTTGCGCATCGGAGTCTCTCGTTCCTGGACTACTTCAACATAGGGTCGGGCGCCAATCGGGGCAACTGGGCGGTGGAGCCTCCGAGCTCGGCCTCGAGCGAGACGAACGCCCACCAGGACGGGTTGGCGCCGCGCCGCTCGGCCGCCGCTGGGCCCGGCCAGAACCGCGAGCCCCCCGCGCTCGCCTTCAGCGGGCTGCCTTGCTTGCGCCAACTGACGCCCAAGTCGGCCTCTGTGCCCAGGTTCCGGCTGCTCGCGTAGTACAGGTCGTAGTCTCCGTCGGACATGTCGGTGCCCGAGGCGTCCGACCAGATCCCGTACTGTTGCTGCAACCCGAGGAGGTGCACGTCCGCCGAGACCACCCAGCCCGCGGCGGGTGACACGCCGATGGACGCGTGCTCGTCGGTCATGTTTCGCCAGCCAATCAGGTCCATCGCGCCGTATTTGCCATGGTTCGACGGGAAGAAGTTGTCGAACTCCTCCGAGTCGCCGTCGTTGGGGTCCCCGTCGCCGCTGGCCATGTCCGAGGCGACGCCGAGGTAGGGCTTCCAGGGGACGCCGAGCGTGTAGCGGGCGCTCGCCGCGTACGCCCACGCGAAGTGGTCGTTGGTTTCGCTGGTGGGGATGTCGCACGGATCCTCGCACATCCCGTCGGCGCGGCCGAACTGCACCCCGCCCTCTGCGCTGTAGTCAAACCCCCCGAGCGAGCCGACCGCTCTCACCCCCGGGGAGGCGATCTCGCGGTGGCGCTCTAGCAAGCGGGGCGTGGTGGTCGGGTTGTCGAACCGCGCGAGCACGTAGGCGTCCAGCTCGTGCTTCTCGGCGGGCTTCCACGCCGCGAACGTGCCGACCACGGCGTCGCCGTTGGTCGCCGCGTAGATCGTGCTCCCGACTTGGTCACGTACGCTGATCGTGCGGCGCTCGCGCACCCAGGCCCCGAAGGCGTCGAGGGTGAAGCGCTTGGAGAGCCGCGCTTGGAGCCGCGTCCCGTCGAAGCTGCGGCCGACGTCCGACCACGGAGCGGGGCCGATCATCCGCTCCGAGCCCCAGCCGAGCTCGAACCGCCCAACCCGGAGGCTCAATGCCCCCTTCGCGAGGTCGTGGAGCTCGAGGTAGCCCTGGTGCAGGTCGAGCGTGGCCTCATCCGCCGTGTTGGAGGCCTCCGAGCCGAAGTGGCGCCCGTCCTGCATGGTCATGGCGACGCGCACGTGCCCGGTGTCCAGCCCCAGCGTCGCGCGCGCACGGCTGCCAACGAACGCCAAGTCTGGCGAGTCGCCCTCGTCGAGCGCGGGCTCGGCCTCGAAGCTCGGGGACAACCGCAGCTCAGGGCGCGTACGATAGGCGATGTTCCAAGTGAACGTCGGGGGGGCCACGAGCGGCGCGGGGGCGGGCGGCGCAGCAGGGGGCGGCGCAGCAGGCGCGGGTGGGGGTGCCGGGGGCGGCGGCTCGGGAGCCGCTGCGGGCGCTTGCTCGGGGGCGAGGGCCGGCGCGGGGGCGGTGGTCGCGTCGTGCGCGGGCTCTGCTACGGGCGGCGCAGGTTCAGCTGCCGCCACGAAGGCTACGAGTGACAACAGTTGGGGGAGCATGCTCCCTGTTTATCGGGCCGCCATGACAGCGTCGTCCGGAGAGCGAAGGATCTCGTACGTTTTCGCCCAGTCCCCTCAGAGGAACGGGGGCAGCTTGTACCCGAACTTCGTCAGCGCGTCGACCGACTGGCCGAAGTTCGGGGGGATCGCCCACTCCAGCGCGTCCGCGATGCGCGTGATGGTCGAGAACAGCGCGCAGACGTAGACGGCCTCCCGGATCGCGGCCGTCGAGATGCCCGCCGCGCGGAGCGTCGCGATGCCTTCTTTGTCGACCGTCTCCGGGCTGCGACAGAGCTGCTCCAAGAACGCGAGCATCGCCTTCAGCTTCGGCGGGATGTCCGCCGGCCGCCAGTCGCGCAGCGCGTCCTGCGCCAGCGTATCTCCGAGGTAGAACGACGCGACCGCGCCGTGGGCCCCCGTTCAGAACTCGCAGTCGCCGACCCGGGCGGTGAACGCCGCGAAGAGCTCGCGCTCGCCGGGCGACCACTCCGACGGCCCACGCATCACGTCCTGGAGCAGGGTGGAGTACGGGCGGCCCCAGAAATCGGTGCGGTAGTGCAACGTGCGCAGCACGTCGACAGGCTCGGCGCCGGTGGACCACTTGAGCATCTTCAGGAACATCCGGTTCGGCAACGCGTGCCCGGACTCGGTGACAGTGAGCCTCATCCTTCGTCCTCCAGTAGAGCGAGCACGGCGTCGAGCCGGCGGAAGCCAGCCCCGGTCGCAGCCGCGACGGTGACCTCGAAGATCTCGTCCTCCGTGAAGCCCGAGGCCTTGAGCGCCTCGACGTCGTCATCGGTCACGGCGGCGGGCTTCTCGTGGATGGTGTCCACGTAAGACGCAAACGCCAGCGGGACGTCGACGTTGGCCGCGGCCGCCTGGCGGACCGCCGGGGCCACGTGCCCGGGGCCCTGGAGCACCCGGGTCCTCAAGGTCTCCGCCTTCTTGTGATTTGGGTCTGCCATCGTTCACCGTGCTGTCGAATTCTACCACGAGCGCGCCAGCCCTTCGCGGCGCGTCCTGGGCTACGGCTCCGCGTCCCGCCCCACCCCGAGCGCGTCGGCCACCCGGTTTACATAGTTGAAGAACCCGGCGATCGCGGTCACTTGGACCACGCCTCGTTCGTCGAGCCCGACCGCCCTCAGGCTGTCCAGGTCGGCCGGGGAGAGCTGGCACGGCTCCCGCGTCATCCGCTCGGCGAACGCCACGATCGCGCGCTCGCGCGGCGTCAGCTCGGCGGTTTTTGGGTCCTCGCGCACCTGGGCCACGAACCCGTCATCTCCTGTCACGAGACGCAGAAACTCTGCGTGGGACTCCAGTCAGTAAAAGCAGTCGTTCTCCCGGGAGACCACGACGGCGATGAGCTCCTGCTCCCGGCGGCTCAACGGCAGGTCGGGCGCGAGCATCGCCCGGAACCCGGCGAACATGTGGAACATCACGTCGGGCAGCTGCCCGTGGGACGCGACGATGCTGTCCCGGGCGACCGCGGCGGGGAGCTGGTTTCCGGGCCGCGGGGGGCCGTACTCCGGCGGGTAGCCTTCCCGGGCCTCGCGCAGGCGCTGCACGTACAGCGGGTGGGCCGGATCGGAGGGGTGGACTGGGCGGATCCAAGTCATCCGCGCCCGTACCCTTCGCCCCCAGCCCCCGCAACCGCACCGGCCGATATAACGCAGATCAGTCCACGACTTTCGTTACATCGTGGGGCGAATGTGACGAAAGTCGTGGACTGAGTGCGGTTACATCCGCATGCGAGCGGCCGCTGTGCGCCAGGCCATGTTGGCGAGGACCCACCAGGGGCTCACCCCCGGCGCGGGCTCCAGGCCCTCCGCGATCCGGTGGATCTGGTAGGTGTACCAGGTGATCTCGATGAACGAGTCGAGCTGGGTGAACCCCGTCCGCCGCGGGCGCACCTCGCTCTCGGTCACGCTGCCGTCGAGCAGCCCCTGCGCGATCTCCGGGGCCTGCGCGAACGGCCGGGCGAGCCCGATCACGTCCACGGCCCCGCGGCCGTCGGGGCCCTCGGTGAGCGCCGACTCCATCCCTGCGCGCGAGCGGAACCCGCCGGTGAGCAACAGCGGCATCTTCGTGCGCGCCCGCACCGCGCGGGCGTACTCCAAGAAGAACGCCTCGCGGGCAATCGTGCTGGCCCGCGTGGCCTCGATGGTCCCCGACGTCGCCGGGCGCTCGTATGTCCCGCCGCTGATCTCGAGCAGGTCGACGCCCTCGGCCTCGAGCGCCGCGACAACGGCCATCGACTCGGCCTCGTCGAACCCGCCGCGCTGGAAGTCGGCGGAGTTGAGCTTCACGCCGATGGGGAACGCGGGGCCGACCTCCGCGCGCATGGCCCGGACGATGGCGACCAGGAACGCACGGCGGCGCTCGGGGTCCCCGCCCCACGCATCGTCGCGCAGGTTCGTCAGCGGCGAGAGGAACTGCGAGACGAGGTAGCCGTGCGCGCCGTGGATCTGCACGCCGTCGAAGCCGGCGCGCTTGCTGACCGCCGCGGCCGTGGCGAAGCGGCCGACCAGGTCGGTGATCTCGGAGGCTTCGAGCGCCCTCGGCGGGGCGAACACCGCGCCGGGCAGCTTCAACGGCACGGCGGAGGGCGCCACGGGCGTCTTCACCAGGAAGCGCGGGCTCTGGCGGCCCGGGTGGTTGACCTGGGGCCACACGGCCGCGCCGCCGGCCTTCGCGGCCTCGGCCCAGCGTGACAGCGCCTCGAGCCCACGCGCGTCGTCGATCACCACGTTCCCCGGCTCGCCCAGGGCGCCGCGGTCGACCATCACGTTGCCGGTGATCAGGAGACCCGCGCCCCCCGCGCCCCAGCGTCGGTACAGCCGCACGAGGCGCTCGCCCGGCACGTTTCCCGCGTCCGCCAGGTCCTCGCTCATCGCCGACTTCGCGAGGCGGTTTCGCAGCGTAGCGCCGCAGGGCAGGGTGAGCGGGTGCGTGAGCGGAGAGGTGGGGGCCGGCATGGGCGCGCGAGTAACGCACGTTGCGGGCCAGACGCTCCGTGGCCCTTCCCGTCAACGGCCTGTCACGTCCCGTCGTCGGCCGTGCCGCCGGGGCGAGCTACGGGTACGCTATGGGAACCCCTGGCGGTCCCGGTTGTCCAAGTTGCCCGTGCCCCGCGCCCTTCGCCTCCCCGGTCCCCCTCGATGAGCCCCGAGCTGCGCAAGGTGGAGGCATTGTTGGCGATGGGCAAGCCGGGGGAGGCGGCGCTGCTCGCCGAGCGGCTGCCAGAGCGGGACGCGCCGTCGGTGGACTTCCTGCGCGTGCGGGGCCGGGCCTTCCGCGCAGCGGGCCGCGTCGTAGACGCCGAGGCCAGCTTCCGCGAGGCCATCTCGCTCTCGCCGGGGGATCCCGGGCTCGCCGCGGACCTCGCGACCACCCTGGTCGCCCAGCACCGGTTCAAGGACGCGCTGCCGTTTGGCCGGGAGGCCGTCACCCTGCGCCCCCAGGTCGCCGCCTACCACGCGCTGGTCGGGTTCATCGCCGATCGCTTGGACTACACGACCGAGGCGCGTCGCGCGCTGGAGATGGCGCGCCAGCTCGCCCCCGCCGACGCCGAGACGCACACCGTCCTCGGCTTCCACCTGCTCCGAGTCGGAGAGAACGCGCCCGCCGCCGAGGCGTTCACCGCGGCCATCACCGCCGACCCACGCAGGAGCGAGGCGTTCCGCGGGCTCGCGAAGGCCGAGCTCGCCGCTGGGCGTTGGCAAGCCGCCAAGGCGGCGTGGGCCGAGTCGCTCGGCATCGACCCCGCGCAGCGCGACCGATTGCTCGACCGGGACCTGCGCCTCCAGCACCCCGCGCTCGGCCCCGTCCACCTGCTCGCAGCGCTGCCCCCGGCCGTCTCCCTCGTCGGCGCGTGCGTCGGCGCCGGGCTCTGCCTGTACGGGCGCAACACCGGGTCGACGGGCCTCGTCCTCGCGGCCGTCTTCGTGATCCTGCTCTCGACGCTCTCGCCTACCGCCCGCCGCTTGCTCGGAGCCCTCGATGGCTGAACGCCCACTCGCCAACGACCCCTTTCGCGCGCTGCGCGAGGCGGTCGCCGTCTCCCCCACCAACGTCCCGCTCCGCGTCGCGCTTGGCCGCGCGTACCTCGACGCCGGGCGCCAGGCCGACGCTCTGATCGAGCTCAAGGCCGCGATGCTCCAGGACCCCTCGCGGGAGGACGCCCGGTTGTCCGCGGGGGAGGCGGCTTTCGGGCTGCGGCGGGACCCGGAGGGGGTCGACTTGTGGATGGGCGTGCTTGGCGCGCTCGAGGCGGCGCAACTCTCCGAGCTCGCCCACGCCGCCTTGCGCGTGAACCGCCGGGCCGACGCCCAGGTGGCGTACGACCGGCTCTTGGAGCTCGACCCGTCGATGCGGGACCTCTCGATCGAGCGTGGCTTGCGGTTCGCGGTGGTCGGCAAGTCCGCCGACGAAGAGCCCGAGGCGCCGCAGGCCGTGGTCCCGCGCAGCCGGCCAACGATCACCTTCGCGGACGTCGGTGGGCTCGACGGGCTCAAGGAGCGCCTCCGGATGGACATCGTGCTCCCGCTGCAAAAGCCGGAGCTGTTCAAGGCCTACGGCAAGAAGCCGGGCGGGGGCGTGCTGCTGTACGGCCCGCCGGGCTGCGGCAAGACGCACCTCGCCCGCGCGGCGGCTGGCGAGTGCGGCGTGAATTTCCACGCGGTCGAGATCCAATCGGTGCTCGACATGTGGCTTGGCGAGAGCGAGAAGCGCCTGCACCAGCTGTTCGAGAAGGCGCGGGACGAGGCCCCGACAATCCTGTTCTTCGACGAGGTCGAGGCGATCGGCGCCGCGCGCCACCAACTCAAGCACGGCCCTGGGCGGCGGATGGTGAACCAACTCTTGGCCGAGCTCGACGGCGTGAACGCCGACAACGAGTCCGTGTTGGTGCTCGGCGCGACCAACGCGCCCTGGGACGTCGACCCGGCGCTCCGCCGGCCCGGCCGGTTCGACCGGGTCGTGTTCGTGCCGCCGCCGGATCCAGCCGCACGCGAGGCCATCTTGGGGCTCTGCTTGCGGGAGCGCCCGGTCGGCGAGGTGGACCTGGCGCTGATCGCGCGCCGCACCGCCAAGTTCTCGGGGGCCGACCTGCGGCACTTGGTCGAGGTCGCGAGCGAACGAGCGTTGAGCGACGCGTTGAAGACCGGGCAGATCCGGTCGATCACCACGACGGACTTGGTCGCCGCGTTGGAGCGGGTCCGCCCGACCACCGTCGAGTGGCTCGAGACCGCCCGCCGGTACGTCACCTACGCGAACCAAGCTGGGTTGTACGACGACGTGCAGCGGTACTTGCAGGTGAACGGGTAGAGCGCCGCTGGCTCGCGGGGTTGCAGATGGAAAGGCGACCACGAAGGCGGGGAGGACGCACGAAGGTGTTGGTGGCGATGCGGGGCGTCGCATCGACCCGTGCACGGAAGAGCGGGTCGCTTGGGAGCCTGATACCTGGACTTCCTCCCTTCTCCCTCCTCACTCCGTGCACTTCGTGCTCTCTGTGGTGGTCGTTCCGGGCCGGCACCGCGACGGTGCCCAGCGTCGACACCGGTCGGGGCGCGATGTCGTCGGTCGGTCCCCGCGGGCCAAGGATCCTGGGCCGGCCGG
>CALQBK020000003.1 GCA_943328795.2 Bifidobacterium breve | reverse complement strand
GCTGGACAACATCGTCGTGACCCGGGACTCGGGCAACGGGCCGATGGACGAGTGCGTCGTGCAGGCGTTCAAGATCGCGGGGCCATTCCCGAACCCGCCGGCGGAGCTGATCGCGAAGGACGGGCGCGTCTACCTGCCGGACTTCGACTTCACGGTGCAGGTCGGCCACGCGCAGATGCAGTACCAGGGAGTCGACCCGCGCGCCGGCGTGCAGTTCCCGGGGATCATGAAAGCGCCGCGGTGAGCTCCATCGCGAGGGCGAGCGCTGCCACCATGCTCTCCGCGCTCGCCTTGCCCGTCCCGACCAGGTCGTCCGCGGTGCCGTGGTCGACGCTCGTGCGCACGATCGGCAAACCAAGCGTCCAGTTGACCGAGCGCCCGAAGTCGCCTCGCTTGAGCGGTGCGAGCCCCTGGTCGTGGTACATCGCGACGATCATGTCGCTGGCGCGCGGGTCCGAGAACGCGGTCTCAGCGCTCACCGGGCCACGCGCGTCGATCCCCTCCCCGCGAGCGACGGCGATCGCGGGCGCGATCACGTCAATCTCCTCCCGGCCGAGCAAGCCGGCGTCCCCCGCGTGCGGGTTCAGCCCGCACACGAGCAGCCGGGGCGCGGCGATCCCCCGCTGGTCTCGGAGCGCCCTGTGCGCGGTCCGCAGCGTGTGAACGACGGCTTCGACGGTGATCGCGTCCGGCACGGCCCGCAAGGGCAGGTGCACCGTGACGAGCGCGACGCGGAACTCGCCGCCGGTGAACGCCATGACCGGCCGCTCCACCCCGCAGAGCTCGGCCAAGAACTCGGTGTGGCCCGCGTGGTGGAACCCCGCCGCGGCGAGCCGGGCCTTGTGGATCGGCCCCGTCACCAGCGCGCGCGCGTCCCCGGCGAGGCACGCCGCCACGCCGTAGCGGATCGCCCGGACCTCGACCGGCTCGTCCCCCGGCGGCGGCGCCAACACGCGCAGCCCGCTCCCCTCGACAAGCGAGCGCACCACCGCGACCTCGGGCGCGAACCTCAGCACCGCGGCGACGTCGCCGACCATCACGGCGTCTGCCCCCGACCGGCGTAGGCCCCGCACAGCGACCTCGGGGCCGATCCCGAGCGGGTCCCCCGGCGTGACCACCAGCGGGCAACGCCGCGCTGGGATCAGAGCAGGATCCGAATGGCCGCGGCGCGACGCGCTTGCTGGAACCAGCGCTCCTCTTCCTCGGCCATGCGGCTCTGGAAGACGGCCTCCTCGAGCTTCGGGCGCATCGCCTCGAAGTCTGTGTCCCCCGCGGCGCGCGACGCGACCTTCAACAGGAAGATCCCCTGCGCGGTCTCGACAGGCGCGCTCACCGCCCCCGTCGCCGTGTGCTGCACGGCCTCGTCGAGCGCCCCGACCAGCTCGCCGGGCTTGAACTTGCCCATCTCGCCGCCAACCGCGCCGAACGGCCCCTCGTCGTACTGCTTCGACACTGCGGCAAAGTCGCCTGCGGTGGCCTCTGCGGACACCTTGGCCGCCTTTTGGCGCACCACCTCGCGCGCCGCCTCGTCGCCGCCGACGGGCCACGACAGGAAGATCGCCATCACGTCGGCCACCTGCGGGGAGTCGCTCGTCATCCGGATGAACGCGTCCCGCAGCTCGTCTTCGGTGATGTTGATGCGCGGCCGGAGCACCGACTGCGCGAACTTCATCTCCTGGAGGCCCTTCGCCAGCTCAGCCCGGTACGCGGCCCAGGTCATCTCCTTCTCGACCTCCGCGCGCAGCTGGTCCCTGTCGAGGCCGTTACGCTGCGCGATGTCGTCGATGTTGCGGTCGATCTCCTGGTCGTTGACCTCCAGGCTCAACCGCTGCACCTCTTGCGCGACGAGCCGCTGCTGGAGGATGCGATCCACCACCTCGCGCTCGGCCTGCGCGCGCGCAGCGGCGGCGTCCGGCCCGGCCGCGACCTGCTCGTCGATGTACGTGTCAAACGCGTAGACCTCGGAGAGCAGCACGACGTCATCGTTCACGACCGCGACGACGCGGTCGGCCACTACGCCGTCGGTCGACAACAACCGGGGCGGCAGCGCGATCGGCGGCGACGCAGGCTCGGCCGGCGCAGCGACCGCCGTGCCGTCGGGCACCGCGAGCGGCTGGGCCGCCGGCTGAACCGGGGCGACCGGGGGCTTCGCCGCCATCGCTGGCCGCGCGGTCAGCGATGCGAGCAGGATCACGCTGGACAGCATGACCCGACGGCCCATCCCGAAGTCGCCCACGACGTTTACTGAGCGCCGCCCGGCCGCGCGGGCAGCGGGCGACCCGGCATCGGCCGGCCACCCATCCCGCCCGGGCCGGGCATGACGGGCTTGGGGCCGTCGCCCGCGGCGGGCGCGTCGGCGCCGTCCGGCGGGGCCATCTCACCGGCGCCCTCCTCGCCTTCCTCGCCCTCGCCCAAGCCGGGAGCGAACGGCCGGTGCTGGCTCTTGATCTCGATGGCGCCAAGCTTGGCGTCGTCGATCTCGATCTTGGCGCTCGTCTTCAGCGCGTCGACGTAGGCCTTGTACGCGTCTTCCTGCTTCGCGTTCTTCGCCTTGCGGAGCACCGTGCCCTTCATCTGTTGGAAGGTGCGCTCGAGCTGCTCGCGCTTCGCCGCGACGAGGAGCACGTTGTAGCCGTCGTCCGTCTTGAACACGTCGGACACCTTGCCGACCTCGACCGTGAACGCCTTGTCCACCACCGCCTGGTCCAGGCCCGGCTTGCCCTCCTTGGACACGAACCCGACGTCGCCGCCGCGGTGCTTGTACGGATCCTCGGAGAACTTGGACGCGAGGTCCTTGAAGCTGTCCGGGTTCTTGTCGACCTGCGAGCGGATGTCCTCGGCCTGCTTCTTGGCCTGGTCCTCGGTGCGGTCAGGCCCGGTCTTGATCAGGATGCGCTTGATCTGCACCTTCTCGGGGACGATGAACTCGTCCTTGTGCGCGTCGTAGTAGGCCTGCAGGACCTCGTCCGAGAAGTCGGAGTTCTTGATTTGGTTGAACACGTCCTCGCGAACGAGCGTGTTGACCATGACCTTCTGCACCTTGGGGTCCTTGTCGACGCCCTTGCGCATGGCCTCGGCGTACAGGAGCTTCTCCTCGACGAGGGTCTGGAGGACCTCCTTCTTCTCCTCGATCGAGAGCGAGTCGCCGCTCGCGGGGGTCTTGCGGGCCGCGGCCTGCTCGAACTCCTTGGAGCCGATCTGCACGCCGTTCACGGTCGCGATCACGTCGCCGATGTCGGTCGCGACGGTCGTGGAGGCCGCGGGCTTGTCCTTCGGCGCGTCGCCACCGTCACACCCAGCGAGGGTACCGAGGAGAGCGACCAAGACGAGGGAACCAGAAAATGAGCGCATGAATACTCCAACGCCGCGGGGCCTATTCCAACGTGGGGACCGCGGCAACTCAACGCCCGCGCCGTACCCCGGGCGTGACGGGATTTGACCGCGCTACCGGTACTCGGCCAAGACGGCGTCCACGTGGGCGTCGAAGGTTCGCGGAGGCGTAACCGTGGCTGGGAGCGGGCGAAGGAGCGCACGGACGAGGTCCTCGACGTCCCCCGCCCGGTACAAGTGGCCGTCGACCCCGTCGTCGACCAGCTCGGGGATCCCGCCGATGCGCGGCGCGATCACGGGGCAGCCGACCGAACGCGCCTCGAGGATCACCAGCGGGGCGTTCTCCGGCCACCGCGAGCCGAGCACCAGCGCCCGCGCGCCACGCAAAACGTTCAGCACCCCGTCGGGGTTGAGCACCCCGTCGGACACCACTTGAAAGGCTGGGTCGGGCCCGGGCGGGCCGTATATCCGCAGCGGGGCCACGCCGGCCGTCCGGCCCCAGGCCTCGCGGACCAAGTCCGGGCCCTTGTGCCAGGCGAGCGTGCCGATGAACACGAGCGGCGCGTCGGGGCCTGGCGGGGCCCGGCGTACCGCAGCCGCTACGCCGTGGGGCACGACGCGCACCGGCCCGAGCCCCTGGCGCTCGGCCTCGACCGCGAGCCACTGGCTGGGGGAGATCACCCGGCAGGACCTGGCGAGCGCCCTCAGCCCGGCCGACCTGGCCGCCACCTGGTCCTCGGTCAGCGCCCTTGGCGCGCCCCCGACCACGCGTGCCCGGAACCCCGGGGGCAGCCGCTTCCACGCCCGGTGCAGGCGCGCGGGGTCGACCACCGCGCCGATGCGGCCCGCTAGCCCCAGCGCGCGATCCACTCCCGGCGTGTCCCGTTGCCACGTGGACGCGCACGCCGCGCACCCCGCGTTCGGCCCGTCACACGGGGTGTTTGCGCCGGGCGGCAGCAAGGTGCCGCCGGCCGCACACCAACCCCAGGCGTCGTGGAGCGTCAGCATCGCCTTGACCCCGCCGAGCGGGAGGCTCGCGGAGAGGCCCATCACGTGCTGGATGTGCACGACGTCCGGGGCAAAGCGCGTACGCTCCCGCTCGAAGATCGCGTCCACCTGCGCGTCCCGCGCTCCGTGTCGGGACTCGCGGCCCGGCGTGTTGTTCACCACGCGGGTGACGTGCTCCTCGCGCAACACCGTGTACATCGGGAGCGCGGGGTCGATGGTCGCGGTGAACGTGTGGACCACGTGGCCGCGGTCCCGCAGCGCCCGGGCCAGCGTGAACGCGTATCGCTCCGTGCCGGCGTTCTCGCGCGGCGGGAACCCGTGGGCGACTTGGAGGATCCGCAACCGGTCAGAGGTCCTGCACGTCGACGTCAACCCAGCCGGCCGGTCCGCGGCGCCACGCGCGCAGCGTGCCGGGCTCTTTGCCCCGCCCGAAGCGCAGCTCCACGCCGTCTCCGACCGCGCGCACGCGCGTACCGAGCCCCTCGCGCGCCCAGCGGAGGCGCAAGCGATCGACCACCGGGGCGGCCAGCGCGTGGACCTCGACGCGGACGAGCCAGGTGACCGCCCACGCCGCCCAGAGCAGAGCGACCACCACGAGCAGCCCTGCGAGCTCGCTGCTCGCGATGGTGTCGTCCACGTAGATCATCATGGGCCCTCGAGGACGATCTCCATCCCCTCTCGCGCGAGCTCCACCACCGGCTCCTGGGCCGACGCCCAGTGCACCGCGAGCGCGTCGAGCTCGCTGTCCGAAGCGTCCGGCGCGTGGTGAAAGAGCAGCAGCTTCTTGACCCGGGCGACCTTGCACAGCTCGTACGCGTATTCGGGGTACGAGTGGCCCCAGGTCATCTTCTCCAGGTACTCGTTCAGCGAGAACATCGTGTCGAAGATGACCAGGTCCGCGCCCTCGCACAGCTCGACGAGCTGGAGCTCACGCCCGGTGGGCTCACCCCCGCCAGCGAGGCCCTCACCCGGCCTGGACAACGGCGCCGTGTCGGTGATGTAGACCATCGCCCGGCCGTTGCGCTCGATGCGGTACGCACAGGCGCCGCCCGGGTGGTTCAGCGCCGCGGCTTTCAGCTCCCACGGCCCGCAGCTGAAGCTGTGGCCGGGCCGAACCGCGGCGAACTGCACCTTGGCCGGCACCTCGGACATGCGCACGGGGTGAAAGATGCCGTTCAAGAACCTCGCGATGCGATCGCGCGTGCCATCTGGGTTGAACGCCGGCGCGGTGACCGTGATCTCGAACGACGGCGCGAAGACCGGCGCGAAGAACGGGAACCCGAACAGGTGGTCCATGTGGAAGTGCGTGAACACGATGTGCAGCTCGCGCTGCTCCCGCGCGAACAGCGTAGGCCCGAGCTTGCGGGCGCCTGTTCCACAGTCGAAGACCACGGTGGGCAACCCCTCGGCGGTGACCTCGATGCAGGACGTATTCCCGCCGTACTTGGCGGTGTCTGTACCCGGGACGGGAAAAGACCCGCGGACCCCCCACAGACGGACAGTCATTGCGCTCGCAGGGGCAGTCATACGCTCATGTAGCCCGTCAACAGCGCGGACGGGAAGGCGCCGCAGACGTGAGCGTGGGGCCGTTACAGGAACAAGAGGCGAGAAGGCCCAGGTGACGGGCTCGCTCGAGGATGCCGACGCTCGGCACACCTCGCGTGGCCCCCCAACGCCAGCGAGAGCCCGCTAAGGTGCTCCCCGGCACGTCTGTTCGCGAGGGTGAGAGCGCCGGCATCCGCCTCGGTGCCCACGATTGACTCGCTGATTTAAGTAGGGTGCGCGGTACAGGATTCGAACCTGTGGCCTTCAGCTCCGGAGGCTGACGCTCTATCCAGCTGAGCTAACCGCGCAGCGCCGCTACGATATCGGGCCGCGCGTCGCTCGGCAACTAGCTTTCGGTCGGCGGGTCGACCCGGCCCTCGACGAACTGCCGGACGATGGGATCGACCGAAGACTGGAACTCCGCCGGTGAGCCGCGGAGCTGCACCTGGCCCTTGTGGAGCATCGCGATGTGGTCGGCGATCCGGAAGGTGGCCTGCATGTCGTGGCTGATCACCAGCGACGTGATCCCCGGGTTTTCGTCCTGCGTCGAGCGGATCAGGTTGTCGATCTGCGCGGTCATGATCGGGTCGAGGCCGGTCGTCGGCTCGTCGTAGAGCAAGAACTCGGGGTCGCGCACGAGCGCGCGGGCGAGCCCGACGCGCTTCCGCATCCCGCCGGACAGCGCGTCGACCGGCTTCAAGCCCGCCCCTTCGAGGCCCACGGAGCGCAGCAGTTGCTCCACCCTCGCGCGGATCTCCGGCTCGCGCATGCGCCGGTCCCGGCCCGAGCTCGTCCGCACCATGCCGTGCTCGCGCAGCGGGAACGCGACGTTCTCGAACACGTCCATCGAGTCGAACAGCGCGGCGTGCTGGAACACCACCCCGAAGCGAAAACGCACCTGGCGCAGCGCCCGCGCGCCGAGCGAAGAAAGGTCCTCGTCGCCAACGCGGACGGCGCCCGAGTCCGGCCGCAGCAGCCCCATCACGTGCTTGAGCAGCACGCTCTTGCCGGTGCCCGACCGGCCGATCACCACCGTGATCTTCCCCCGCGGCACCTCGAGCGTGACGCCGTCCAGCACCTGCTGCTCCCCGAACGCCTTCCGGACGTCGACCAGGTGGATGCCCGGCCGCTCCGCGGCGTCGGCGGATCGCATCAGCCCACGCTCAGCGGCGCCAGGATGCGCGTCAGGAAGTAGTCGCTCGTGAGGATGAGCACGCCCGAGATCACCACCGCGGACGTCGTCGCGCGCCCGACGCCCTCCGCCCCGCCCCGCGTCGTGTACCCCCGGTAGCAGCCTACCGACGCCAAGATGAAGCCGAACACCGCGGCCTTGAAGCACCCGCCAACGATGTCGTCCGCGTCTACGAACCACCAGATCCGCTCCCAGAACCCGCCCTCCGGCACCCGCAGCTGCTTGACCGCGACGAACCAGCAGCCGCCGAGGCCCACGAGGTTGAACACCATGTTGAGCGCGGGCAGCATCACCATCGCGGCGAGCACCCGCGGGGCGACTAGGTATTGCAGCGGGTCCACCGCCATGCTCTCGAGCGCGTCCACCTGCTCGGTCACCCGCATGGTGCCGAGCTCTGCGGCCATCGAGCTCCCGACCCGCCCGTTCACCATCAGCGCGGTCAGCACCGGGGAGAGCTCGCGCGTCAACGAGAGCGCCACGATGCCGCCGATGAGGCCGTTCGCCCCGAACTGGGAGAACCCGATCTCGGCCTGGATCGCGAACACCATCCCGGTGAACAGGCCGGTGATCATCACGATCGTGAGCGACTGCACCCCGACAAAGTGCATCTGCTTGAGCAGCAGGCGCACGCGGTACGGCGGCAAGAAACCGGAGCCGAAGCCCCGCGCCACGAACGACAGGTAGCCGCCGAGGGCCTCGACCCAGGCGATGATCGACCGGCCGAGCGCGCTGACGGGGTTCATCGCCGCGGGTAGTATCCCCACGGGACCGCGGGGGTGCACCGCACGTGCAGCGAGGGCGCAGCGATCGTGTGTGCAGCGCCCGGGCTGGCCCCCCGCGGGCTCGCGCGCACGCCCGGGGCTATAGTGGCGACCCATGCCAGCCATGCCGCCCTCGCCCGGAGCCTCGTTGCCGATTATCCAGCTGCCCCGTCGCGTCTTTGACGGGTGGGGGTACTCCTCGCGCTCCGTGTCGATGTTCGTGAAGCCGACGAGCGCGGACGAGGTGCAGCACGCGATGCGCCAGGCCGCGGCCGAGGGGTTCTCGGTGGCGCTGAGGGGCGCGGGGCGGAGCTACGGCGACGCTGCGATGAACGGCGGCAACCTGGTCATCGACATGACGAGCATGCGACGTGTGCTGGCCTGGGACCCCGCCACCGGGGTCATCGACGTCGAGCCGGGCGTGACGATCGAGGACCTGTGGCGCCTGTGCTTGAAGGACGGCTGGTGGCCCGCCGTCGTGCCCGGGACGATGTTCCCGACCGTCGGCGGCTGCGCGGCGATGAACATCCACGGGAAGAACCAGTTTGCGCTTGGCGGCACCGGCGACCAGGTCCTCGAGGCCGACCTCTTGACCCCGACGGGGGAGCTGCTCCGCATCTCCCGCACGGAGAACGCCGACTTCTTCCACGCCGCGATCTCGGGCTTCGGGATGCTCGGCACGCTCACGCGGATCCGGCTGCAGTTGAAGCACCTGGAGAGCGGGCGGCTCGCAGTCGAGCAGGGCTGCATGCGCGACCTGGACGAGCAGTTCGACTACTTCGAGGCGCACCGAGGGGACTCGGACTACCTCGTGAGCT
This sequence comes from Bifidobacterium breve, assembly GCA_943328795.2. Lineage (GTDB taxonomy): Bacteria > Myxococcota_A > UBA796 > UBA796 > SXON01 > CAIUMM01. The sequence goes on along the minus strand of CALQBK020000003.1, from coordinate 53,713 downwards.
GGGTCGACTGCATCGCCGGGGGGTCAAGCCTCGGGCGCGGCCAAGTGCACCGCGCGAAGTACCTGCACGCAGACGAGGACCCCGACGGCAAGGTCCTGCTCGACCCGGCGCGGCAAGACCTGCCCGGCACCGTCATGGGCGTCCCGCGCTCGCTGGTCGGGGCCGTGCTCGGAATGTTCAACTTCGACCTCGGCATGCGGCTCGTGAACATCGGGAAGTACTACGCCAGCCGCGTCTCCCCGACGTCCGCGTTCCGGCAGCCGCACGTCGCGTTTCACTTCCTCCTCGACTACGTCACGATGCGGGGCGCGTACCAGCCGGGCGGCTTCATCCAGTACCAGCCGTTCGTGCCGAAGGAGACCGCGAAGCAGGCGTTCAAGGACATCCTCCGCCTGAACCAGTCCCGGGGAATCCCGAGCTACCTCGGCGTGATGAAGCGGTACCGCCCGGACACCTTCCTGCTCTCTCACGCGCTCGATGGCTACTCGCTCGCGCTGGACTACCCGGTGACCGCGCAGAACCGCGAGGCGCTCTGGAAGATGTGCTACGACATGAACGAGATCGTGCTCGCGGCGGGCGGCCGGTTCTACCCGGCGAAGGACTCGGTCCTCCGTCCGCAGGACTTCCAGCGCTCGTGGGGCCAGGAGCGCATCTCCACGTTCCGGGCGCTGCGCCACCGGGCAGACCCCGAGCGGCTGCTGCGCACCGAGTGGGCGACCCGCGTCGGCGTAGACGAGGCCCGCTGAATGGACGCCGTCGCGATCTCGGTGCCCGTCTCGGCCAACTGCCAAGCGCCTCGCTGGTCGAGCGACGGCACCGCGCTGGTGTACGAGACCAACGACCATGCGAAGAAGAACGTGGACCTCTACGTCTACTCGCCCTCGAGCCACAGCTCGCGCAAGGTGGTCATCCCGGGCGCGTCGGGCGCGGGGTCCGCCGTCACCGCGGGGTTCACCACGGTCGCGAGCGAGAAGGTCGCCCACGAAGCGAGCTGGGCCGCCGGCCAGAACCGCTTCGTGTACAGCGCGTCCGGCACGGCCGGGGACTACGACCTCTACCTGGACACCGGGACGCGCATCGCCCCCGCTGCAGGGGCGGACGGCAACCCGGCGTGGTCGCCGGATGGCCGGCACATCGCGTTCACCTCCGCGCGCACCGGCCAGGGCGATCTCTACTTGCTCGACGCGGCGGCGCTCGACACGCCGCCGCTCAAGCTGACGGGGGACCCGACGAGCAGCGAGGTGTACCCGGCGTGGTCGCCCGACAGCGCCAGCATCGTGTTCGTCGGACACACCGCGAAGGGTGACAACCTCTACCTGCTCGACAACTTGCAGTTCCCGGCCCCGCGCCCGCTCACCGCCTGGCCACGCGTGCAGACGCGGCCGACGTTCAGCCCGGACGGGAAGCGCGTCGCATTCTACTCGAACCACGACGTCGCAGACCGGTTCGACCTGTACGTCATGAGCGTCGGCGGGACCCCCACGCTCGTGGCGCGGGACGTCGTGATGAACGCACGGGGGCCGACGTGGACCCCAGACGGCGTCGCCCTCGTGTACGTCCAGCACGACCCGGACCACTTCGACCCGGTGCGGAAGGCGCCGTGGGCTGATCCGACCCAGGTCTCGACGCTCCCGACCGGCACCGTCGGCAACGGCGACCTGGACATCGCGAAGCGCGCAGACGGCTCCTTGTGGCTCGCGATCGCCGCCCAGGGGCTGTCGGAGGCCGCCGGCGGCGGGACCTCGGAGCGCGACTTCATGAAGGTCTACATCGTCGGGCTGTAGCCGAACGGCGACTCAGCGGGCGGCGGTGTCGCCCGCGGTGTCCGTGCCGCCGGTGTCCGACCCCGTGTCCGCGGGGGCCGTGTCCGCCGTGTCCGCGCCGCCCGTGTCGGTCCCACCGGTGTCCCCGCCGCTGTCGGTCCCGCCCGTGTCGTCGTCGCCGGTGTCGACGAGCGGCATGTCGATCACCATGTGGAACACGCCGTCCGCGTTCGTGAGGGCGGTCCCCAGCACGAGGTCCGTCAGCGCGTCGTGCACCTCGACGAGCGTGTAGCTCGACACGCCCGCGACGCTCTGCACGACCCCCTGCAGCGGGGTCCCCTCCGCCAACACCACGGAGCCGTCCCCACCGAGCGGGACGTCCACGCGCGTCGTCGCCGCGGCCGAGGACGCCGGCGGCGTGCACAGCAGCTCCACATCCGTCGCCGGGATGTGCAGCTCGTAGCTCCCGCCCTCGCCCGTGGTCGTCGACCACGCGTACTCGGACCAGCCGACCTGCGTCGCCGTGACCGAGACGCCTGCCGCTACGCCGTCCCCCCCCGGCAAGGTCACCACCCCGCTCACGGTAGTCAGCCCGCCCAGGCGCACGATCCCGATGTCGGTCGACCCGAGCGGGGCCGTCACGGACATCACCGTCGGCGAGCTCGGGGCCTCGTACGGCGGCAGGATGGCGACGGAGAACTGGCCCGGGATCAGCCGGGCGACGAAGCTGCCGTTGTCGTCCGTGGTGGTCTCCGCCTGCAGCGTCCCCTCCGCGCCGTCGAGCGACATGGAGGTCAACAGCACGTGCGCCCCGACGATCGGCTCGCCGTCCGTGTCCGTAACGGTGCCTGTCACCACCGAGGCCGAGAGGGTGCCGACCTCGATGTCGAGCGTCCCGCCGTCTTGCCCAACGGTGACCTTCCGCTGGAGCGCCGGGAGCACCTCGCCCGCCCCTGACAGGCCCTGCTGCACGGCCAGCGCGTAGGTCCCCGGCCCTGGCGCGCGCGCCGAGTACCAGCCGCTGGAGTCCGAGTAAAAGACCTGGGACGCAGCGACCGGCGACGGCTCGAGCCGCGTCAGGACGAGCGGCGCCTTCGCGATGCCTTCGCCCCCGGCGGTGATGCGGCCGAAGATAGGCGCCCCCTCGGCGAGCTCTTGCGTCAGGTCGCGGTCCTGGAAGAACGACTGCTCCCCGAGCGCGGTGACCGGCACGCTCGCGACGTCGGCAGGCAAGAACACCAGCTCGTAGCCGCTGTCGGCGGCGACTTGGAAGCTGAAGAAGCCCGTCTCGTCGGCCTCGACGGCGGCGCTCTGCACCGTGCCGGGCCGGCTGGCCTGCACGCTGCCGGCGAAGGGCTCGGCGGAGGTGGGGGCACCCGCGGCGCTCCACGGGTGGCTGATCAACGCGGAGAGCGTGCCGGACACGGTGACCGTGTCCGCGAGCTCGAGCAGCACGTCGCTGTAGCCGGGCTGCCCGGCGGAGTCGTCGCTGGCGACCTCGGGGACCACCGTGAAGCTCTGCGGCAGGTAGCCGGAGTCCGACGCCGGGTACGCGTGCACGACAAGCGTGCCAGGCTGGATCCCGCCGGAGCCGTCCGTGAAGCCCTCCGGCCCGAGGGTCATATCGTCCGAGCAGGCCGGGAGGAGGAAGAGCAGCGCCAGGATTTTCACAGCACCTCCAGTTGCCACGTGTAGGTCACGGCCTCTGAGACACCATCCGAGATCACGCACGACAAGGTCTGCTGGTCGAGTCCGGAGTCGTAGTCGAGGTGCAGCTGGCTGCCCTGGATGTCCGGGTCGTCGTTCGGGATCGGCGTAGCGGTCCCGACGTAGCCGTCGCGCGAGAGGGCCCAGATGAAGCTCACCGGGTCGTCGTCCTGCACCACCACCAGCACGGCTTGGCCCGCTGTGGTGAGGTTCACGGTGGTGTTGGGCTCGGGGAACACGGAGATACGCTCGGGGGACGGGTGAGGCTGGGCGTACGGGACAGGGACCAGGTAGTAGCAGCCCGGGAGGAGCGCGACCGCCACCAGACCCACCGGTATGCAAGCCCGGTGCCATGCCCGCGACGATCCAGCGCGCACGGGCCTCGTAGGGCGCCCGGGGCTCGTTCCGCCGGCACCGGCCGCGCTCGCCCACGACACCCGAGTCACGCCGGGCGCGCTCACTGCGGCACCGCCTCGGGGACGATCACCGTGTTCCCTCCGTTGCACTGCCCGTTGCGACACGGAGACACCGTAAACGTCCGGTCCGGGCAGGTGAAGACGACCTGGGTCCCCGGGTCCGGGTCGTGCAGGTCGAACTTGTTGACGTTCGCCACCTGCCCGTACTTCATCCCATCCACGGTGTAAGAGCACTCCTTCGGCACGTCGCGGTTGATCACGACGTTGACCGGGAGCCGCGTCGGGCTGGCCATGAACTCGAGCTGCTGCCCGGCGGTGGCGTCGAACGGCTGCACCCAGTCTTCGGCGTTCCGGTACTTGAGCGTCAACACGTGGTGCCCCGGCGCCACGCTGAGCGGCGCCTTGCGGGACGCGACCCAGTCGGTGCTCGGGCCCGTGCGCGTGGTGCCCACCAGCCCGTTGTCGAGCCAGACCTCCGCGCTAGTCAGCGAGACCACCACCAGCGAGGCGGTCGCCGGCGCAACGACCGCTACCGGGGCATCGCCAGTGGAGGGTGGTGCGGGCTCCTGGACCCGGCGTGGCGCCAGCGGGAGGATCACGCCGCGGGGCAGGCGCGCGGTCGCCGGCGAGGCGGCCGACTCGGGCACGGGCGCGGCAGCGGGCAGCTCAGGCCCGGGGCTGACGGGGGGCGGGGGCGCGACGGGAAGATCGACGGCCGCCGTGAGCGCCGGCGCAGGAGGCTCGCCCGCGGGGGCCGCGGATGCGCGCAGCCACCACACCCCGAGCGCGCCGACCAGGACCAGCGTGCACGCGAGCAAGGCCACCCACCGACGCGGCGCCTGGTCCGGCGCGGTCGGCTGGTGCAGGCCCTGGATGAGCGACAGCACCTCGGGGTTGTTCTCGTCGAGTGCCAGCAGCCGGTTGAAGAGCTGCAGCGCGCCGAGGTGGTCCGCGGCGGCGAGGCGCTCCTTGCCCTTGCGCAGGAGGACGGGCTCCAGGTGCGCGCGCAGCTGCTGGGCGCAGCCCTCCGGGTTCAGCAAGTACGTGGCGACCTGCAGGCTCGGATGATCGAGCGTGAGCTCGACCTCCGTCAGCGTCGCGAGCAGCGCCACGCGGGCGTCCTCAGCGGTCGCGAACCGGTCCTCGGGGCGGCCCTGCAGGAGCTTGTCGACGACCGCGGCGAACGACGGGGACGCGGCCGGGGCCAGCTCCAGCACGTCGGGCCGGTTGCCGTCGATGATGTTCTTTAGGATGACGCTCGCATTTCCGCCGCTGTAGGGCACGTGCCCCGTCACCGCGTGAAAGAGCACCGTGCCCAGGCTGAACAGGTCGCTGCGCCCGTCCAGCGGCTGGTCCTGGGCCTGCTGCGGGCTCATGTACGCGGGCGAGCCGAGCAAGGACCCGTCGAGCGTGATGGACCCCTCGTCGAGCACCCGCGCGACGCCAAAGTCCATCAGCTTGACCTTGCCGTCCCGCCGGACCATCACGTTCTCCGGCTTGATGTCCCGGTGGATGACCTGGGCGCCGTGAGCGAACCCGAGCGCGCCGCAGAGCTCCATCCCGATGACCGCCGCGAGCTCGGAGGGCAGCGTGCCGTGCTCTTGGAGCAGCCCGAGCAGCGTGACGCCGTCCACGAGCTCGGTCACGATGTAGCAGTCGCCCGCGGCCTTCCCGGAGTAGTCGAGGATGGAGACGATGTTCTGGTGAGAGAGCCGGCCGACCGCCCGTGCCTCGCGGTTGAAGCGCTCCCGGTAGCGCGGGGACGCCGACAGGTGCGGGTGGAGCACCTTGATCGCGACGTCGTTCCCGATGGTCAGGTGGCGCCCCCGGTACACGGTCGCAGTCGCCCCTTCGCCGAGCTTTTGCAGGACCTCGTACTTGTCGATGACGCTTCCGATCACGATGAATTCACGCCGCCGCCTATAGCTTAGCCGACCCCGGTTGGGATGGGACCGTCCCGCTTGCGGCGTTCGGGGCGGCGCGAGGACAAAAAAGCCGATCTCTGATTTGTACCTTCCTGGCCCGCGATAAGGCGGCGTCGATGTTTGGTTGGCTCGTCTCCTTCGCGTTCGCCGCAGAGCCCGGGCCGCCGGACGCCCCCGCGCCGGAGCCCGCGCCTGCCAGCGCCCCCGCGGACGCCCCACCGACTGACCCCGCAGGCGCCCCCGCAGACGACCCGGGCGCGTCGGCGCTCCCGCCCCGTGCGGGGGGCTCCAGCGCCAGCCGCCTGATCGACACCGCCGTCTCGCACTACCTCGGCGGCGAGGCCACGCAGGCCCGGCGCATCCTCCAGGGCGTGCTGGTGGACAGCGACACGCTCTCGCCGCGGGACCGCCAAGACGCGCTCGCCTGGCTCGGGGACATCCAGTTCGCGGAGCAAGGCGCCGCCGCCGCGCAGTCCGTGCTGGCGTCGCTGCTCGCGCTGAACCCAGACTACGCGATGGACCCGCTGGTCCACCCCCCCGAGTTCTGCGATGCGTTCGAGCGACTGCGCAGCGACGTCCAGTCCGCGCCCAAGCGCCCGGAAAAGCACCCATACCCCTGGCAGCTCGGCCTGCCGTTCGGGGCCGGCTACTTCATCGACGGGAAGCCGGTGCCCGGCATCCTGTTCGGCACCCTCCAGGCCAGCGGGGTCGTGACCAGCATCGTCACGCGCGTCGAGATGAGCGAGCTGGTCGGGGACAAGACGGGCGACGACAACACGATCCAGCACGGCAGCGTCGACGAGAAGCGCTTCCTCACGCTCCGGACCTTGAACGGGATCGGGGCCACCGTCGCGTGGGCGGCCTGGGGCGTGCCGTTCGTGGTCGAGACGGCCCGGTGGAGCGCCCGCGCGGGCGGCCCGAAGGTCACGACCGTGGAACTTCGCCTGAACGGGGTCGCGATCGCGGGCAGATTCTAGTACGTTGCGGTCCTCAAGAAGACCCCATGCTCCTCCTCGAGCTCCTGGCCTGTGGCACGAACCAAGACGACTCCGGCACCGCTGGGCCGACCTACTACAAGGACGTCCGGCCGATCCTCGACCAGACCTGCGCGCGCTGTCACAACGACAACGGGATCTCCACGTCGTTCGACGATCCCGCGGTCGCCCAGGGCCTCGCGTCGACGATGCAGGCGTACACGCAGAGCGGCTACATGCCGCCCCCCGCGCCCACCACCGACTGCCGGGACTACCAAGCCTCCGAGCGGTACACCCTCTCGGACGCCGACAAGGCCACCCTCTCCGCGTGGGCGGACGCCGGGGCGCCCCTTGGTGACGTGGTCAGCAGCGACCGAGACACCTCGCTCGAGCAGCTCGACCACTACGACCTCGAGCTCTGGGCGTCGCAGCCGTACACGCCGACGTTCACCGGCGCGGACGTCAACGACTACCGGTGCTTCCTGATCGACGTGAACAACACGACCGAGCAGTGGATCACGGCGATGCAGGCCGAGGTCGACAACACGCGCATCGTCCACCACGTCGTGCTGTTCCTCCCCGACGGCGTCGACGACCTCTACGCGAACGGCGTCGAGCCGCACGACGGCTTCGCCTGCAGCGGCCTCGGGCAAGGCAATTGGTCCACCCTCGGCGCCTGGGGGCCTGGCGACAACCCAACCGTGCTGCCCGACGGCGTAGGGATCCCGCTCCCCACGAACGCCCAAGTCATCCTGCAGATGCACTACTTCGATAGCTTCGACGGAGCGGATCACGAGCAGGACCAGTCCGGCTACGGCTTGCAGCTGGCGGACTCCGTCGAGCGCGAGGCGGCGAACGTCGCGGCGGGGCCGACCAACTTCACGATCCCGGCCGATGACCCCGACTACTCCGCGAAGAAGTTCTACAACTGGGACAACGACTCGGAGATCTTGGCGGTCTGGCCGCACATGCACCTCCTCGGCATCGGCTTCGACGAGTGGATCACCCACGAAGACGGCACCGACGAGTGCGTGATGCACATGGACGCCTGGGACTTCCACAACCAGGTGACCGCCAACTTCCTCACCCCGGCCGACCTGGGCCCGGGCGACAAGCTGCACCTGGAGTGCCGCTACGACAACAGCGCGGAGAACCCAAACCAGGTCAACGATCCGCCCCAGGACGTCGACGTCGGCGAGGGGACCACCGACGAGATGTGTTTTGGCTTCACCATGATCACGAGCAAGCAGTGACCGAAGAGGCGCTCGCCGCCCACCTCCAGGCCACGCTCGCCGGCGCCGAAAACTGGGACCTGGTCTCCAGGAAGCGCCTGGCGCACCGGCTCAGCAGCATCGAGGCCGGGCCCGAGCGCGAGGTGCACCAATTCCGGGCGCTGCAGCAAGCAGCCAGGGAGTGCGCGCCGCTCGTGATCGCGCTGGACGCCGCCGGTCTACTGGGGCTCACCGGCCTCGACACGCGCAAGGTCGCGCCGACTACGGGCGCGTTGATCCAGGCCTTCAACCGGCTGATCGAGTCGGGCTGGGGACCTTGTACCGTCGGATCTTGACTCGGCTACTGCGGCGGGCGCCGGCTGATCATCTGGCTGGTGACGTCCCGGCCTCCTGCGAGGTTCGTGTACAAGCACATAATCGAGTAGATCGGGCCAAACGGGATGCCCCACCAGCCCGCCACGAGCGTGAGCAGCGTGTAGGGCAGCCCCTTCATCGCGCCGCTCTCGCCCTTGCGCACGAGGTGGACGGCCGACCCGCGCTTGAAGGTCATCACCAGGACGGAGATCGTGTACTCGAACACGACGAGCTTTCCGCCGTCGTTCACCGCGGCGATCACCTGCGCGTCCGACATGCCCTCGGCGCCGGAGATCGGCACTAGCGGCCGAGCCCCGGCACGGGCTTCGTGCCGCAGAGCGCGTGGATCTCAGCGCGGATCGACGCGATCCGGTCGGCGTCCTCGCGGTTGTCCAGGGCGTCCGCGATCAGGTCCGCGACGCGGATCGCATCGCCGGCGACGCAGCCGCGCGTGGTCATGGCCGGCGTGCCGAGGCGCACGCCGCTCGTGACGAACGGGCTCCGCTTCTCGTTGGGCACCGTGTTCTTGTTGACGGTGATGCCGGCGCGGCCCAACACCTCCTCGGCGTCCTTGCCCGAGTAGGACTTGAGCGACAAGTCGAGCAACATCAGGTGGTTGTCCGTTCCGCCGCTCACGAGCGCGAACCCCCTCTCCTGCAGCCGCCCGGCCATCGCCTGAGCGTTGTCCAGCACCTGCTGCTGGTAGGCCTTGAACTCGGGCCGGAGCGCCTCGCCGAACGCCACGGCCTTGGCCGCGATGATGTGCATCAGCGGCCCGCCTTGGCTGCCCGGGAACACCGCGCTGTTGAGCGCCTTCATGTGGGCGCTGCGCGCCATCGCGATCCCGCCCCGGGGGCCGCGCAACGTCTTGTGCGTCGTGGTGGTGACAAAGTCGCAGTAGGGCACCGGGGACGGGTGCAGCCCGACCGCGACGAGCCCCGCGACGTGGGCGATATCGGCGAGCAGCAGCGCGCCGACCTCGTCTGCGATCGCGCGGAACGCGGCGAAGTCCCAGAGCCGCGGGTAGGCGCTCGCGCCGGTGACGATCATCGCCGGGCGCTCGCGGAGGGCGAGCTCACGGACGGCGTTCATGTCGATCCGGCCCGTGCTGTCGACCCGGTAGTGGACCGCGCGGTAGAGCTTGCCGGAGCTGGTCGCCGGCGACCCGTGCGTCAGGTGGCCGCCGTTCGACAGGTCGAGGCCCATCAGCACGTCACCCGGCTTCAGGCAAGACAGGTACACCGCGGCGTTGGCCTGCGCGCCCGAGTGGGGCTGGACGTTCACGCCGTCCGCGCCGAACAGCTGCAACGCGCGCTCGCGAGCGATGTCCTCGACCTGGTCCACCACCGCGCAGCCGCCGTAGTAGCGCTTGCCGGGGAGGCCCTCCGCGTACTTGTTCGTAAGCACCGAGCCGGCGGCGGCCATCACGGCCGCGGACGCGTAGTTCTCAGAGGCGATCAGCTCGAGGTCCTCGCGCTGGCGGGCCTCCTCCGCGCGGATCAGGTTCCAAATCGCGGGGTCCTGGGCTTCGATCGGGTTCATTCGGCTACCTCGGGGGGTCGAAGAGGGCGACGCGCCGGGCGTGGCGGCCGCCTTCGAATTGGGCACTTGCGAAAGCGTCGACGATCGCGAGCGCGAGCCCGGCGCCCACCACGCGCTCACCCATGCACAGCACGTTGGCGTCGTTGTGTTCGCGGGTCGCGCGGGCCGAGAACGTGTCTGCGCACACGGCGGCCCGAACGCCCGGCACCCGGTTGGCGCTCATCGCCATGCCTTGCCCAGTCCCGCACAACAGGATGCCGAGCCCGTCGCCCGCCGCGACGCGTGACGCGACCTGCTTGGCGAACTCAGGGTAGTCGCACGACGCCGAGGTGTTCGTCCCGAGGTCGATCACCTCGTGCTGCGCTGCGACCAGGTGCTGCACCACAGCTGCCTTGAGACCGAGCCCAGCGTGATCGTTACCTACGTAGAACCTGGCCATTTACAGCTCCTCGGGGCTATCCTTCAAACCGCTTGAACACCAGGCTCGCGTTGGTCCCCCCGAAGCCGAAGGCGTTCGACACGGCCGCGCGGGCCTGGACCTGCCGGGCGACGTTCGGGACGTAGTCGAGGTCGCACGCCGGATCGGGGTTCTGCAGGTTCGCCGTGGGAGGCAGCACCCCGTGGTACAGCGCCAGCGCCGAGGCGATGGCCTCCACGCCGCCAGCCGCCCCGAGCATGTGCCCGGTGACGCTCTTGGTGCTCGACACCGCCAACTTCCGCGCGTGGCCGCCGAAAACAGCCTTGATCGCCTCGGTCTCCGTGGCGTCGTTCATCGGCGTGCTCGTGCCGTGCGCGTTGACGTAGTCGATGTCCTCGGCGTTGAGCTGCGCGCTCTTGAGCGCCCACTGCATCGCCCGGGCCGCGCCAGCACCGCCCGGCGGCGGCGCCGTCTCGTGCCACGCGTCGTTCGAGTGCGCGTAGCCCACGACCTCGGCGTAGATCGTGGCCCCGCGCGCTTTCGCGTGCTCGAGCTCCTCGAGCGCGACGATGCCGGCGCCTTCGCCCATCACAAACCCGTCGCGCTCGGCGTCGAACGGCCGCGAGGCGGTCTCCGGGTCGTCGTTGCGCTTCGAAAGCGCCTTCATCACCATGAACCCGGCGACCCCGAGCGCTGTGATCGCGCCCTCGGCGCCGCCCGCGAGGCAAATGTCGCAGTCGTCGTACCGGATCGCCCGGAACGCCTCGCCGATCGAGTGGTTGCCCGTCGCGCAGGCCGTCGCCACGCAGAGGCTCGGCCCCTGGGCGCCCATCTCGATCGCCAAGTGCCCGCCGGCGAGGTTCGACAGCGCGCGAGGGATGAAGAACGGGGAGAGGCCCTTGTACCCGCGCTCGCGGAACGCCTCGGCGCCCGCGACGATCTCGTTGAGCCCGCCGATGCCCGTGCCGATGAACATGCCGAACCGGGGGTTGCCCTCGGTGAACGGCGTGAACCCCGCGTGGGCGAAGGCCTCGCGCGAAGCAACCATCGCGTACTGGGCGAAAAGGTCCAGCCGCTTGATCATCTTGCGATCGATCAAGGTGTCGGCTGCGAAGCCTTTCACCTCGGCGGCGATCTGGACGGGGAAGCCGGACGCGTCGAAGCGCGAGACCCGGCGAACTCCCGACCGTGCGCCGACCATCGCGTCCCACGTGGACGCGACGTCGTTGCCGCACGGTGTGACCGCTCCGAGGCCGGTGATGACAACCCGGCGCAAGGCGGAAGCCTAGGTGGCTTTGTTGGAGATGTAGTCGATCGCGTCCTGCACGGTCGAGATCTTCTCGGCGTCTTCATCCGGGATTTGGATCGAGAACTCCTTCTCGATCTGCATCACCAGCTCGACGATGTCGAGGGAGTCAGCGCCAAGATCGTCGATGAACGACGCGGCGGGCACGACCTCCGTGGCGTTGACGCCGAGCGAATCAGCGATCAGGTCTTTGACTCGGCGTACGGTCTCTTCGTTGGCCATCGAGATGCTCCTAAGCAGAGCACGCCGGGTATCCGACGCGGCGGGGGTCCGCCATAAGGTTGTCACACGCAAGTGAATGAGGGACCATTCAGACGAGCAGCCGGCTCCCGACCTGCGCGCGCACTTGCCCGGTGAGCCCGGCCTGCACGCACCCGTGCGCGAACCGGAGCGCGCTCGCCACCGCGCGGGCGTCCGCCCGGCCATGGCCGACCACTGCGACGCCGTTCACGCCGAGCAGCAGCGCGCCGCCGACGTTGTCGTAGGTCGTCCGCTGCCGAAATCGCCGCCAGGCCCCGCTCAGCAACCAGGCCGCGAACCGGTCGCTGCTCCGGCGCAGGATCTCCTCGCGCAGGATCCGCCCGACGACCTCGACGGTCCCCTCGACGGTCTTCAACATCACGTTGCCGACGAACCCATCGCACACGAGCACGTCGCAGTCCCCGCGCAGCGCGGCCAGCGGCTCGATGTTGCCGACGAACTGGAGCCCGGAAGGCATACCTTGCTCGCGCGTGGCGATCGCCTGGAGGAGCTCCCACGCCTGCTTCACCTGCTCATTGCCCTTGCCTCGCTCCTCGCCATTCGCGAGCAACGCCACGCGCGGCCGGTCGATGTGCAGCACGGCCCGCGCGTACGCGTCGCCGAGCACGGCGAACTGGGCGAGCACCTCCGCCTTGCAGTCGACGTTCGCGCCAAGGTCCAGCAGCACGAGCTGTCCGCCGTCCTTTCGCGGGACGACGGTCGCCAATGGCGGGCGCGTGACCCCCGGCACCGGCCCGAGCACGTGGAGCGCACACGCCATCGCGGCGCCGGAGTGCCCACACGTCACGGCGGCCTCCGCTTGCCCATCGCGGACGAGCTCGAAGATCTTCCGGATCGAGCTGTCGGGCTTCCTCCGGAGCGGCGTGGTCGCAGGCTCGTCCATCTCCACCACCTCGGGGGAGTGGATCACGGTGAGCCCGTGCGGCACCTTGCCACGCAAGCGCTCCCCGTTTCCGACCAGCACCACGGGCACACCCTGGCGGTGCGCCAACAGGGCACCCGCCACGATCTCTCCGGGAGCGCGGTCTCCGCCGAACGCGTCGAGCGCGATCACCTTTCGGTGCTACTCGACGGTCGGGGCTTCCAGGTTGTCCTGAAAGATCTTCTTGCCGCGGTAGGTCCCGCATGCGCTGCAGACGTGGTGGCGCAGCTTGGTGCCGCCGCAGGACGGGCAGACCTCGGTGGCCTGCGTAGCGTGCAGGTGGTCGTGCGAGCGACGCATACCGATGACGCTGCGGGAGGAACGCTTCTTGGGAACGGGCATGAGAGACTCCGAAGGGGGTGCGAACTAACTGACTGCCGGCTTCCAGCCAGCAAGCGCGGCGAACGGGGACAACGAAGCCTCGTCCGAGGCACCGGCGAGCGCACGCCACCGGGCCTCGCAGGCGCTATCCGACTGCGGGTCATTCGGGTAGGCGTCCGCGCAACGCCACCGTGCAGGTCGCTCGACCTCGAGCGACTCGACGACGACCGACGCGAGGTCGAGCGTGACGCCATCGTACTCCGACGCGTCCTCTACAGCGACAGGCAGCTCGGGGAGCGCGGGACCGTTGGCGTCGTCATCTTCACCGCGCTCGGGCACCGCCGTGATCGGCGAGTACACGCACGCGATCGTAGGCTGCAGGCGAAGCGGGATGGTGGCGGTGCAGCGGTCGCACGGGACCTGCGCCACCAGGTCGAGCGCGCCGGTGACCACCATGTGAACGCCGGACCGCAGGATGTGCAAGTGGCCGCTGACGTCGTCGGCGCCGAACGCTTCGCGCACTGCAGGCTTCGCCCAGGGGCCCACGGGCACGTCCATCCCGGAGGTGGAGACGGCGTCGAGGGGGACGAGCGGGAGAGGCACGGTGCACCGGGAAAAAGGGCAGCGGCGGTTAGCTCCCCACCACGCCCCCGTCAAATTCCACCAGTGCCGGGGCGGGCCCGCCGAAATCGGGCCCCGCCAAGTACGGGCACTCGACACCCGAGCGGCCGGTGCATACCCCTCGCGGCGAACCGCGAGGTACCCTTTGCCCATCTACGAGTACGCCTGTCCGGACTGTGGCCACAAGTTCGACGAGATCCAAAAGTTCTCTGACCCAGCGATCACGGTCTGCCCAAAATGTGCGCAGGCCAACGTGAAGAAGCTGATCAGCCAGACCTCGTTCATCCTCAAGGGCGGCGGCTGGTACAAGGACCACTACGGGCTCAAGCCGGGCGGCACCGAGGGCTCGAGCGGCGGGGCCAGCGGGGGGACGAGCGGGGACGGCAGCAAGTCGTCGAGCGGGGACTCGGCGTCCACGGCGAAGGCAGACGCCCCCGCGGCCGCGGCACCGGCAGCGCCAAGCACGCCGGCGTCCAGCGGGACGACCTCGAGCGGCACGTGAGCGCCAGGGTCCTCGACGGGAAGGCCGTCGCCGCCGAGATGTCGAACGCCCTGCGACCCCAGGTCGCGGCGCTGTCGGCGGCCGGTCACACCCCGGGCCTCGCGGTCGTGCTGGTCGGCGACGACCCCGCGAGCGCAGTCTACGTTCGGCTCAAGAGCCGGCGGGCCGAGGAGCTCGGCATGTACCACCGCCAGATCACGTTGCCGGCGACCACCACGGAGGCCGAGCTGCTCTCCGTGGTCGACGGGCTGAACGCCGACCCGGCGATCGACGGCATCCTCGTCCAGGTGCCCCTCCCCGCCGGCATCGACAAGGACCGCGTGCTCGACCAGATCCTGCCGGCGAAGGACGTCGACGGGTTCCACCCGGTCAACACGGGCCGGCTTTGGCAGCGCCGCGCGGCGTTCGTGCCCTGCACGCCCGCGGGGGTCGTCGAGCTGCTCAAGCGCACCGGCGCCGACCTGCGCGGCAAGGACGCCGTGGTGATCGGGCGCTCCAACATCGTCGGCAAGCCCATGGTCGCGCTGCTGGAGCAGCTCGACTGCACCGTCACGCTGGCGCACAGCCGCACGCGCAACCTCGCCGAGGTGGTGGGCCGCGCGGACGTCGTGATCGCGGCGGTAGGCGTGCTGGAGATGGTGAAGGGCGCGTGGATCAAGCCCGGCGCCATCGTCATCGACGTCGGCGTGAACAAGCGCCCCGACGGCAAGCTGGGGGGCGACGTCGAGTACGCGGCCGCCGCCGAGCGGGCGAGCTGGATCACGCCGGTGCCGGGGGGCGTGGGCCCGATGACCATCGCGATGCTGATGACCAACACGGTCCGAGCGGCCAGCACCCGGGCCTGATGCCCGGCCGGGAGCGTCAGATCCCGACGCTGCGCTCGACCTTGGCGACCAGCCCCCAGGACCCGTCGTCGCTGTAGCTGCCGCCCAGGTAGGCGGCGTTTCGGGGTGCCGGCTCCCACGCGAGCAGCGCCGTGCCCGTCCAGAGCGCGTCGAACGTGGACCGGTCGGCGATCACGCGCACCCAGAGCGAGCGCGTCAGGAACACCTCGATCTTCTCGCGCCCGACGAACCCCGAGTAGACCTCGACGCCATCGTGGTTGAACCACTCTGCGTCGATGGACGTGGACGCTGTCACCGCCGGCACCGGCTGCAGGCGCAGCCACACCCCCGCGGAAGAGTCTTGCCCGAGGAACGGCGCGGCCTCGTCGTAGTACAGCGCCCGGGACTCCGACCCCCACAGCCAGAACGACAGCCACCGGGTCAGGTCGGCTCCCCCCTCCGCCTCGACCTGCCACTTGTCATCGAACCAGGTGTCCGCGTACCGCTCGCCGCCGTAGCCCCCGGTGATCCCGACGTCCCCGCCCGCCGGCAGCGTCGCCCACGCCTCGCTCTCCAACCACAGCCCACGCGGCACGCCCAGCGTCGTCCACGTCGCGCTCGCGTTCAGCGGGCTGACCGCCAAGCTCGGCATCACCTTCGCCGACGGGTAGGTCGTCCAGGTCACGCCCGCCGACGTGCCCACCAGGTCGACCCGCGTGTTGAACCCGTTCTCGGCGTGGAAGTCTGGGCTGATGTAGCGGTTCCACGTCCAGAACTCCAGGTTCTTGGTCTCGTAGTCGGCCGAGAACATCGCCGCGGGGGCGACCGGCGTTGCGCCGGTCGCGAGCTCGGTCTGGGAGGCGACCGCGGCGCCCTCGATGTGCGCGTGATCGCCGACATTGAAGGCCGTCTCGACCGTCCCGAGGCGGTTCGCGAGCGGCGTAGCCGAACCCACGATCGTGCGGTCCGACAACAGCCCACCGACGTAGCCGCCGTCCCCGACGGAGCGTCGAACCGAGACCATCGTCGCGAGCGCCTCCGCCCCCTCGAGGTCGCTGTCCGTCCACCCGCCCCCCTCGGAGACCGACGACGGCGGCGCGCCGTCCAGCGCGTGGATGACGCCGACGCGCCACCCGCCGGGCTCGAAGGTCCCCCGCAGGCCGTACCGGGGTGTCTGGATGCTCCGCGTGTACGAGACGTCCGGGAACACCGTGGTGAACCACTCTTGACCATCCAGGAAGAACGGGCGCTTTTCCTCGAATTGCCGCGCGTACCGGCGGTTGACGTCGATGGTCTGGGAGTCTCCCTCAATCTCCGAGAAGTCCGGGTTCAAGGTAGCGAGCAGGCTGACCTGGGGGGCGGGGGAGTAGCCGGCGGTCAAGCCGGGAGAGATGCCGTAGTAGCCGTAGCGGTCCGGCGGAGCGCCGCAGCCCGCTGCGGGCAGGCCCTCGACGGGGCACTCGGCCGCGGGGCCGGCGCTGCCCCAGCCGAACGTCGCCTCCGGCTGCACAAAGCCCCCCTGGGAGCGCGGCAATGCGCCGGGCCCGTGAATGCTCGCGAGCTGCGCGAGGATGCTCGGGTTGCTCGGATCCGTCGCCGGCCAGGTCGAACGCTCGTTCGAGCGCGCGACGAGCCGGTCGACCATGATGCCGACGTGGTCGACCTCGCGGGCGTGGCGCATGACGGACCAGGGGATGCCGAGCTCGGCAGACCAGCCGGTGGGGGTGCGGTGCGCCGCTGCGGACCAGGACGCGTCCCAGGCGGTCTCGAGGTCGCCATCGCCCCCGACGAGCCCATCGACCTGGATCCCGAGGGGGGTCACCCGGAACAAGTACGCCCGCTGCCCGTCGCCCGCCGGGTCGACCGCGATGGCCATCGAGTCGTCTTGCCCCCGCCCATCCCGCCGCCCAAGCCCTGCGCGCACGCGCTCGGGCTCTGGGTCCGTCACCTCGAACGACACGTAGAGCGTGTCCCCCGTCGAGAACACACGCACGACCGTCGTCCCCGTAGGTGCCTGGCCGGGCTTGGGCGTCGCGGTGACCAGCTGCGGGATCACAAGCGCGCTCCCCCACGCCGCTTCGTCCGCGACAGCGTCCATCACGATCGGGGAATCTGCGCCCACGCGGGGGAGTTCGAACACAGGCATGAGGCGCACTCGGTTATCCGGGCGGTCGCCCGCCCGCGCGAGCCCCGACCCGGTCGTATAGCCAGGAGACGAATTTGTACATTCCCCGCCTCGCCGGACGCATGTTTTTGCTCCTGGGGCTCTCGCTCTTTTGCCCGCGGCCGTCGTTCGCGTCCACGTCTGACCCCGGCGGGCCGGACGGCGAGTCCAGCCAGTCCGCGGGCGCCCAGCAGAAGAGCACCTCGGAGCTCTTGACCGACCTCGTGTCGGACAACAAGCCGAACCGGCTTTACGCGGCGCGGGCGCTCAAGCAGCAGCTCGTACACGCGCAGCGCGCGGTCGCCCACGGGCGCGAGGGGTCGCTGGCGCGCGACATGGCGCTCTCCAACTTGGACGAGCTCGAGGCGCGGCTGCCTGAGCAGTGTGTCCGCGCGCTCGACGCGCCGAACATCGTCGCGCCCGCCGCCGAGATGCTGGCGTTGCTGGGCGTAAAGGACGCGCTTCCTACCATCGTCGCGGCGCGAGCGAAGGAGACGCGAAAGGGCGTCATCCGCCGCCTCGAGGCGGCCGAGGCCCTGCTCGCCGGCGCCCAGACGGGCGGGTGAGCCCCGCCCTCGCCCTGTTCACGAGCTGCCTCGTCAGCGGCGTGATCGTCCCGGTCCCCGAGGACGTGCCGCTGCTGCTCGCAGGCCTCGCGATCTCGCGCGGGGAGATGACGCTGGCGAGCGCGCTGTTCGCAGGCGGCCTGGGCACGTTGGGGCGGGACGCGTCCGTGTTCGGCGCCGGGCGGCTCGCCGGCCCCCGCGTCCGCGCGTTCGTAGACGGCCGGCCGCGGCTCGCCCGCGCCCTCGGAAAGCTCCAGGCACGCTCGGTGCGCCAACGGGAGGGCATCGTGTTCCTCACCCGGTTCGCGATCGGCGCCCGCGCGCCGCTGTTCTTCGCGGCGGGGCTGCTGGGCGTCGGCGCGAGCCGCTTCCTGCTCCTGGACGTGCTCGGCCTCGCGATCACCACGCCCCTCTGCCTGTGGGCGGGGATGCAGTACGGGGACGCCAGCGTCGCGTTGCTGGAGGGCATGCTCGTGCACCAACGCCCGGTGCTCGTCGCCGTCGCCTGCGGGCTTGGCGTCGGCTGGCTGGCGCGGGGATGGCGGAAGCGGCGGGCGGTGGCGAAGCAGCGCAGGTACGTGAAGCCGGACTAGGGGCTAGCCCAAAGTGTGCGCGAGGCGCAGCCGCAGCGCGCAATTTGGGCTCTTGCTTCGCCCGCCTTCGCCGACCCCCTGTGTGAAAAGAGAGCACCCGCAGGGCGCGCCTTTTCTCTGTGCGGGGTCGGCGAAGGAAGCAGGGCGAAGCAGAACAACCTAGCCCGGGAGGGGCCGCTTGCGGCACATCCTGGGCTAGGGTGACCCATGCTCGCCTCCGCCTCCCTCATCGCCTTCTCCGTGACCCGCGACTCCGCCCGGGCGCTCCACTTCTACCGGGACGTCCTCGGGCTCACGCTCGTCGAGGACAGCCCCTACGCGCTCGTGTTCGACGCCAACGGCACGATGCTCAGGGTGCAGAAGGTCGCCGACTACACCCCTCACCCCTTCACCCAAGTGGGTTGGAAGGTGAACGACATTCGCAAGGTCGCCGCCGAGCTGGCCGGGCTCGGCGTCGCGTTGGAGCGCTACCCGTTCCTCCAGCAGGATGACCTCGGCACGTGGTCGTCCCCCGACGGCTCGGCGGTGGTGGCCTGGTTCAAGGACCCCGACGGAAACCTCGTCTCGCTCACCCAGTGGGCGTAGCTAGGTCCGGCCCAGCGATGACCGCCCGGTTTCGTCCCGCCCGCTTGGCCTCGTAGAGCGCGACGTCCGCCCGGTGCACGACGCTCTCGGCAGACTCGTGCGGCGCGGCGATCGCAGCGCCGAAGCTCGCCGTGAGGCTGAACCCGTGCCCGGGCACGACTGAGCCCTCGAGCGCGGCGCGAAACCGCTCACAGAGCACCGCCGGGTCCGTCGGCGGCTCCGAGGAGCACACGAGCAAGAATTCCTCGCCGCCCCACCGCGCGAGCGTGTCGGAGCTTCGGACGAGCGGGCGAAACACTGCCGCGACGTGCCTGAGCGCGGCGTCGCCAGCGTCGTGCCCATGGCGGTCGTTCACGAGCTTGAAGTGGTCCAGGTCCACGATGACCGCCGTCGCCGCGAGCCCGTTCCTGCGCTGCTGGGCCAGCGCCTGCTCGAGCGAGCGAACCGCGGCGCGGCGATTGAACAACCCCGTCAGCTCGTCGGTCAACGCCAACCCAGCGAACCGCCTGGCCTCGATCTGCGCGCTCGCGAGCTCCCTGGACGTGTTCACCACCGCCCGGAGCAGCGCGACGGTGAACCCCGGCGCGAGCACGAAGGCCTGCGCCAGCCCGTTGAGCCGCCGCGCGTCCACCGCCCCGCGGTGCTGCCACGCGTACGCGAGCACCAGGAGCGCAGAGCACAACGAGCACGCCGAGCCCACGCCGAGCGCGCGAGGCCCGTCCAGCACCAGGAACGCGAACAACAACATCCCCGCGGTCCAGGGGATGAGCGGGAACAGCGCGACAAGCACGTCGAACGCCGGGTCCATCCCGAGCACCAACAGCGTGAAGCCGATCTCCCCCAGGACGTACCCCATGAAGACCACCAGCGTCGCGATCGCGACGCGAGGCTCGCTCCGGGGTCGGGCGACGAGGAGCGCGAGCAGCCCCGTCGCGACCACGCCGAGCAGCGGGAACACCACGAGGTTCTTGACCCCCTCGAGGCCGCCCGGGCGGTTCAGCACCGCGGCCATCACACACGCTACGGCCCCGAACCCAAGGGCCACACGCAGCGCAGCCCCCCGCCCGCCGGCGAGGGTCAAGCGAGGGGCTCGTGAGAGGGGAGGCGTGAAAGCACGCCCCTCGCTACCACAAAATCATGGCCGATTGGGGCAATATCGCCACAGACCCCGACGGGGCGAGGACCTGAGCGGTCAGCGGACCGGGCGATAGGTGGCGCGCATGCGCATCACCGTCACCTACCCGCTGGGATCCCTCGAGAGCCGCTCCGCCCGGCTCGTCCTCCGCACGGACCTCGACTGGGACGCCGACCTGCTGCCGGTGGAGGTCTTGGACCCCGGCCTCCCCGGCGCGCTCGGCGACCGCGTGGTGTTCGACATCCCCTTCTCGGCCCCGTTCCACGCGGTGAAGCCCTGCATCCGGGACAGCGACGCCCTCCACTGGTCCAAGGGCAGCGACTACGTGCTCTCGGCACACGAGCCGGATCCCGACATCTGGCCGTACTTTTTTGGTGAAGAGCGCGGACGGGTGTCCGAGATCTTGCGGGTGCCTTGCGTCGAGGGGGACGAGCGCTCCCACGCCGTCCGGGTGTACTTCCCGCCGGGGTACGACGAGAACACGCTCCGGCGCTTCCCCGTGGTGTACATGAACGACGGGCAGAACCTGTTCCTGCCGGAAGAGGCGTTCGCCGGGCAAGAGTGGCAGGTGGACGAGACGATGGACCGCCTGGACCGGATGAACGCCATCCGGAAGGCGCTGGTCGTCGGGGTCGCCCCGGCAGACCGCATGCTCCAGTACACCCACCCCGGCTACCAGGCGTACGGGCGCTTCATGGTGGAGCGCCTAAAACCGCTGATGGACGAGCTGTTCAGGACTCGACCCGGCCCCACGGACACAGTCGTGATGGGCTCCTCCCTCGGCGGGGTCGTCTCGCTGTACCTGGCGTGGGAGCACCCTGGCGTGTTCGGGCGCGCCGCTTGCCTCTCGTCGACGTTCGGGTTCCAGGACGACCTGTTCCAGCGCATCGAGAACGAGCCGAAGCGCGACATCCTGCTCTACTTGGACAGCGGCTGGCCCCGGGACAACTTTGACGCGACGAACGCGATGCGCGACCTGCTGCTGTCCCGCGGCTACGTGCTCGGCCAGGACCTCGTGCAGTTCAGCTTCCCGGACGGCAAGCACGACGAGGGCAGTTGGTCGGGTCGGCTCCACGTGCCGTTCCAGTTCTTCCTCGGGCGCGCGTGGGCGTCGCTGAGGCAGCCGTCGAATTCACAAATAATCGTTGGACGAAACCCGGCTTGACGGCATCCGGTTCGAGGCGCTAAGCGGAGCGGATGACCGAACCCCCCAGCGACGACGCGGCGAAGCGCTGGATTGAGCGGGCGTTCGAAGACGCCCCCGCCCTGATCTCCGTCCACCGCGGCAAGGATCACCACTTCGTCTTCGCGAACCGTCTCTTCCGGGCGTCGAGCGACGGGCGGCCGCTCACGGGCCGGCCTTACGCCGAGGCGTTCCCCGAGTTCGTCGAGCAAGGCTACCTCGCGATCTTCGACCGGGTGCACACGACGGGCGAGCCGTTCGTCGCCAACGGCGCGCGGGCCGACACGCCCCGCACCCCGGGGGGCCAGCCCGAGGAGCGGTATTGGAACCTGACATTCCAGCCGAGCCGGGACGCTACGGGCACGGTCGACGGGCTGACCACGTTCGCGTTCGAGGTGACCGAGCACGTGCGCAGCCGCCGGGTCGCCGAAGAAGCCGAAAAACGCTACGACGAGCTGCTTTTGGCGCTGCACGTCGTCGTGTGGCGCGTGAACCCTACGGGGTGGCGCCTCGAGTGGGTGCGCGGGGACGTTGCGGCGCTGCTCGGTGTCGCCCCGGACGACGCGTTGGCGCCGGGCGGCGACACCCAGCGCGTCCACCCCGACGACCTCGCGGCCCTGTTTGACGCCCGCGCCGCAGTGCGTCGACCGGGCGACCGCTACCACGTCGAGTACCGCAATGGCGACGCCACCGGCTGGCGCTGGATCGCCGAAGATGGGCAGCTCCGCGAGCAGCCCGGGTCGGACCGCCTCTCGGTGTGGGGCCTCGTGCAGGACGTGACCGAGCGCGTCGCGAACCAGGCGTACCGGGAGCAGGTCCACGCCGAGCTGCTGCGGGTGCAGAAGCTCGAGAGCCTGAGCCTGCTCGCGGGCGGGATCGCGCACGACTTCAACAACCTGCTCACCGCGATCCTGGGCAACGCGTCGCTCGCCGAGCTCCAGCTGGAGCGCACACACCCGGCGTCCGGGTCGATCGCGTCGATGGTGAGCGCCGCCAAGCGCGCCTCCGACCTCACAGCGCAGCTCCTCTCGTTCTCGGGGCGCCGACGGCTCACGGTCGAGCCGGTAGACGTGAACGGCCAGCTGGTAGAGCTCGTCGGCCTGCTCCACGCCAGCATCTCTCGAAAGGTGACCCTCCGCCTGGACGCCGGCCGGGTCCGCGTCGTGGACGCGGACCGCTCGCAGCTCAACCAGGTGTTGATGAACCTCGTCATCAACGCGGCGCAGGCTCACGGGGACGAGGCTGGCGCCGTCAAGATCCGCACCGGGGTGCAGGCCCTGGGGCCCGCGGACCTCAAGGCGTGCCCAGGCTTCCCGGACGCCACCCCCGGGGAGTTCGTGGTGGTCGAGGTCTCCGACACCGGGTGCGGGATGGACGCCGCCACCGCCGCCAAGATCTTCGAGCCCTTCTTCACGACGAAGCCCGAGGGCCGCGGGCTCGGCCTCGCGGCGGTCCAAGGCATTGTCCGCGGGCACCGGGGCCTGGTGCGTGTCCAGAGCGCGCCGGGCGTCGGCACCACGTTCTTCGTCTACCTCCCCGCCGCGGCGAGCGGGATCGCCCCCGCCCCGCCGAGCCCCGCCCCGTTGGCGGCCCAGGGCACGATCCTCGTGGTCGACGACGAGCCCGCCGTGCGAGCGTTCATGCGCGCTGCCCTCGAATTCGGCGGCTTCAAGGTGCTCGAGGCCGAGGACGGCGAAGCGGGTGTCGCTACCTTCGCGGTGCACGCCGACACGATCGACCTCGTGCTGTTGGACCTCACCATGCCAAGGTTGGGCGGCGAGGAGGCGCTGGTGCAGATCAACGCGCTCAGACCGAACACCCCGGTGGTGATGACCAGCGGCTTCAACGAGCTCGGGCAGACCCGCCGGCTCATCGGCCACGGAGCGGTGGAGTTCATCCAGAAGCCGTACCCCGTGCGCGACCTGTTGGAGCTCGCCGGGCGGCTCGTCCGCCGCTCCTGACCGCAGGCCGCGAGCGTGCGGGCTCGCGCACCGGACCATAGGCTGCGCTCGCCCACACCCCCGCCACCCAGGGCCCGCCACGTGATCGACTTCGAGCAGCTCGGCCTCTTCTACGTGGGCCGCGAAGCGGGCCAGCAGGCCCCCCTCCTCCTGCAAAGCAAGCACTTCACCACGCACGCCGTGGTGATGGGCATGACGGGCAGCGGCAAGACGGGCTTGTCCATCGCGCTCTTGGAGGAGGCCGCGATGGACGGCATCCCCGTGTTGGCGATCGACCCGAAGGGGGACCTCGGCAACCTCGCGCTCGCGTTCCCAAGGCTCGCGGGGGCCGACTTCGCCCCGTGGGTCGACGCCCAGGTCGCCGAGCGCCAGGGGGTCGGCGTGGACGTGCTCGCCGAGCGGAGCGCCACGGAGTGGCGGGATGGCCTTGGCCGCTGGGGCCAAGACGGGGCGCGCATCGGCCGGCTGCAGGCGGCGTCGGACGTGCGGATCTACACCCCCGGCAGCAGCGCCGGGGTGCCCCTCGCGATGCTGCGCTCGTTCGACGCGCCACCGCCAGCCGCAGACGCCGACGCTGTACGGGAGCGCATCGTGAGCACCTCGGCGTCGCTGCTGGGGCTGCTCGGGATCGACGCCGACCCGCTGCAGAGCCGCGAGCACGTGTTGCTCTCGCGGATCCTCCAAGACGCCTGGAAAGCGGGGCAGGACGTCGACTTGGCCGGGCTGATCGAGGCGGTCCAGCGCCCGCCGTTCGAGCGCGTCGGGGTGCTCGACCTCGAGAGCTTCTACCCGGCGAAGGAGCGCGCGGGGCTCGCGATGGCCCTGAACAACCTGTTGGGGTCGCCCGGCGCCGCGGCGTGGGTGGAGGGCGAGCCGCTCGACATCGGGCGCCTGCTGTACACCCCGGCGGGCAAGCCACGCACCGCGATCGTCTCGATCGCGCACCTCGGCGACGCCGAGCGCATGTTCGTCGTCGCGTCGCTGCTCACAGCGCTGCTCGGCTGGATGCGGGCGCAAGGCGGCACGTCGAGCCTGCGGGCGCTGTGCTTCATGGACGAGATCCAGGGGTACTTCCCGCCGACGGCGAACCCGCCGAGCAAGCCGCCGATGCTCACGCTGCTCAAGCAGGCCCGCGCGTTCGGCCTCGGGATGGTGCTCGCGACGCAGAACCCCGTCGATCTCGACTACAAGGGGCTCGCCAACTGCGGCACGTGGTTCCTCGGGCGCCTGCAGACCGAGCGCGACAAGCTGCGTGTGCTCGACGGCCTCGAGGGCGCCAACGCGGGGGCGTTCGACCGCGCGGCCATGGAGCGCACGCTCGCGAGCCTCGCCCCACGTCACTTCGTGCTCCACAGCGTCTACGCGCCCGCGGCGGTCACGTTCGAGACCCGCTGGACGATGAGCTACCTGCGGGGCCCGATCACCCGCGAGGAGATCAAGCGGCTCACCTCCTCGGCTCGCGCCGCCCTGCCGTCCGCGCCTCGCACGCTCCCCACCGAGCCTGCAGCGCCGGTCACCCCCCGCGCAGGGGCGCCGACGCGCCCGCCGCTCCCCGTGGACCTGCCGGAGGCGTTCCTCGGGGACCGGGGCGTGTACGAGCCGCACGTGCTCGTGGTGTCCCGCGTGCACTACGTGGACGCGAAGGCGAAGGTAGACGGCTGGGTCGACCTCGTGCTGGCTGCACCCCCGGGCGCGGATGGCCCGGACTGGGCCCGCGCGCGCGTGGTGGATCGGGCGGCGCTCCGGGACACGCCCGCGGCGGGCGTCGCGTTCGAGCCGCCACCGGCGACCTGGCTGCGCAAGGGTGCCGGGACACAGCTCTCGCGCGCCTACGCGGCGTGGGTCTACCAGTCCCGCAGCGTCGCGCTCGCCCGCTGCGCAGCGACCCAGACGATCGCCGGGCTCGGCGAGGCCGCCGGGGCGTTCCGCGCGCGGGTCGCGCTCGCCGCGCGCGAGGCCCGCGACACCGGCGTCAGCGCGATCCAGGCCCGGTTCGCCGCGCGAATGGCGGCGCAGGCCGAGCGCGTGTCGAAGGCCCAGGCGCGGCTGGCGAAGGAGCAGGCGGACGCCACGGCGGCGAACCTCGACACGGTCGCGACCTGGGGCGGAGCGATTTTCGGCGCGATCTTCGGCGGCGGCTCCGCGGTCTCGAAGGTGACTCGCGCCGCGCGCACCACGAACCGAAACCTGGGCGCGCACGACGACGTAGCGGTCGCCCGCGAAGCGCTCGCCCAGGCCAAGCTTGAGCACGGGCGCCTCGCCGCCGAGCTCGACCAGGAGGTGCAGGCCCTCGCCGCGCGGCTCACCCCCGACCAGCTCGTGTTCGACACCGTCGACGTGCGCGCCCGCAAGGCCGACACCGACGTGCGGAGCACCACCTTGCTGTGGATCGCGACAGCCCCGTGACCGCGCACCGCCGATCCCGACGCCCCGCCTACGACGCGCCCGCCGTCCCGCACCGATGAACCGGCGGCTGCTCGTCGCTTGCCTGCTCGCTTCGGCCGTCCTGTCGGTCTCGGCCGTAGGCTCCTGGGCTTCGGTGGTGGACGACGCCTACGTTTCCCTGCGGTACGCGCGGAACCTGGCGCTGGGCAATGGTTTGGTCTACAACGCCGGCCAGCCGCCGGTAGAGGGCTACACCAACTTCCTGTGGGTCCTGCTGATGGCGCCCGGCACGCTGCTCCCGGTGCACCCCGCGACCTGGGCGACCGGGTGGGGGTTCGGGTTCGGGGTCGTCGGCCTGTTCGCGGCAGCCGGGCTCGGCAGCGTGCTCTGCGGCAAGGGGAGCAGCTGGGCGAGCGTGCCCGCCCTCACCCTCGCGTGCCTGCCGGCG
Source organism: Bifidobacterium breve (assembly GCA_943328795.2). Taxonomy (GTDB): domain Bacteria; phylum Myxococcota_A; class UBA796; order UBA796; family SXON01; genus CAIUMM01. Next base: position 27,605 of record CALQBK020000003.1, on the reverse strand, counting down.
TACGCGATCGCCGCCACGAACGGCCTCGAGACCAGCCTCTACGTGGCGGGCGTGCTCGGCGCGAGCTGGGCAGTGCTCGACGGGCGCCGACCCTGGCTCGGCGGCGCGCTGGCGGGGCTGCTCTACCTGGTCCGGCCGGAGGGCCTGCTCGTTGGCGGCGCGCTCGTGCTCTTGCCGCTCGCCCGGCGGCGAGACGCCCGGCCGTTGCTCGCCCTCGCCCTCGTCACGCTCCCGTACTTCTGCGGGCGCACGCTGTACTTCGGCACGCTCATCCCCAACACCTACAACGCGCAGGCCCGCGAGCCGCTGCTCGACATGCTCGCGATGAACGAGGGGTACCTGCGCCGCTCGCAGGTGCTCTACGGCGGGGCCGCCGCCGGGTGGCTGCTCGCGGTCGGGCTCGGGCCGCGTACGCTCGAGCGCTACCTGCTCCTCGCGCTCTCCGCCGGGCTGACGTTGGTCGCGCTGCGCGTCTACAACTGGATGCCAGGTGCCCGGCTGTTCCTCGCGCCGATCGCGCTCACCCTGGTCGCGCTCGCGCCCACGCTGCAGGCGCTCCCCCGGTCGGCCCGCGCCGTCGGCTCAGCGGCGCTGCTCGGCTGGACCGGGTACCTCTCCGTGGGCTCGATGCGCACCGCCGAGACAGCCTACGACGCGCAGAACACCGCGCTGCCCGGCAACGCGAGCGAGCGCATGGCGCGCGACCTCGCGGCGATCGCCGAGCCAGGCGACTGGCTGCTCGCCCGCGACGCAGGCGTCGTCCCCTACTTCGTCGGCCCGGTCGTCTCGGTCATCGACATCCACCCGTACTCGCTCACCGACCCCGCGCTCACCGGGAAGCCGTTCGACCTCGACCACGTGCTGGCCGTGCCCCCCCGCTGGATCGTCACGACCGGGGACAGCCGCGAAGAGCTGCCGTCTCGGTACGGCACCGAGAAGCAGCTGCTCGCCGACCCCCGCGTCCGGGGGCACTACACCCGGACCAGGGAGGTAAAGCAGCACCACAAGCGCTTCTACACGCTGTGGACCCGCGATGTGCGATAGGTCGGACGCATGAGCCGCGCGCTTGCCTGGATCCGCCTGCCGGACGACTCCCTCGTAGCGCTCGGCCACGGCGACTTCATCGGGCGCGTCTGGACTGCCGCCCTCGTCCTCGACGACCCGCGGGTGTCCGAGGGGCACGCGATGATCAGCCTCCGGGGCGGAGAGCTCTGGATGCTCGCGCTCAGGCGGCGCATCGCGGTCGATGGGCGGGGCGTCGGCGAGGTCCGGCTTCGAGCCGGCCAGCAGATCGAGCTGGCAGACCGCCTCGTGCTGCGCGTGGAGAGCGTCGAGGTGCCCGCGGCGGTGCTCGCCGTGGAGGCGGACGGCCTGCCCCCCGTCGCGCTGCCCGCGGTCGCGGCGCTCCGCGGCAAGCCCGTGCCTTCGCTCGTCGGCAAGCACGACCCCTCCGCGCCGTGCGTCGTGTGGACCACCGGCGACGGGTGGAGCCGGCTCTCCGACGGCGTCACCCACGCGCTCGCCGCGGGCGACGCCTGGCTCGTCGATGGCGTCCGCTTTCGCGCCGTAGAGCTCTCGCTCGCTGGCAGCGGCCCCACCCGCCAAACCGGGGGCGTCGACCCGCCGCTGCGCGTCCGCGTCGCGTTCGACACCGCGCAGGTGCAGCGCGGCGACGACCCGCCGATCCTGCTCTCGGGGCAGCCCGCGCGGATCCTCTCGGAGCTGGTCGCGCTCGGCGGACCTGCGGGCTGGGCCGTGGTGGCGCGGGAGCTGTGGCCCGACGAGCCGGACGACTTCATGCTCCGGAAGAAGTGGGACGTCGCGCTCGGGCGGCTGCGGTCACGCCTGCGCGAGGGCCGTGTACGCGCGGACCTGGTGCGCGCGGCCGGCACCGGGCAGGTCGAGCTCGTCCTCCACGCCGGGGACGCGCTGGAGGACAACAGCTGACGGGTGTGGGATCTGCCAGGGGTCCGCCCTGGGGGCGCCCTCTTTGACGAGCTCACGGCCAACAAGCGCGAGGGCAGCGGCAGCGGCGGCCTCTCGTTCGTCGCCAGCCCCGCCGGCTCGATCCGCGAGTGGGCGATCTACTACATCGACGCCGATGGAAACGTGCTCGGCGACCCGGACATCGTCACGATGTCGTTCGACGCCAGCGGAGTCGGCAACGTCGCGGCCGGGGGCGGGTCGCGCCTCTCCACCTTCGGCGTGAGCAGCAAGAAGGGCGGTGGCGCCGGCCAGTTCTTCGCCTCCACCGGCCGGGTGTCCGTCCAGGACAGCGGGGCCAACGCGGCGTACATCGGCATCGCCGAGCTCAGCAACGACGGGTCGGGCAACGAGCTCGTGCCGGACCCCGACATGGACACCATGGACGCCACCGCGTTCGCGACCTTCCAGGCCGAGGGCCTGGACGCGATCGTCTCACTCAGCAGCTACGCGATCCAAGTGGACGGGACGCTCAGCATCGACGGCTTGTCGATCTCGAAGGAGGGCGTGTCCAAGCCGGCGCGGACATCGAGTGGCACATCGGCTTCTACACCGGCGAGCAGACCTGCCAGAAGGGCGGCGGCTGCACCCCCGTGGTGTCGACGACGCTCGACTGGTTCGCGCCGATCGGGAACGTAAAGAAGAAGTCGACGACGGCCCTCGGGTGACGCTGAAGGCCGCCGACGTGTACTTCGAGAGCTTCGACGCCGCGATGGAGCTGTCGATCGACGGCGACGTCCGGAACCTCGAGGTCTCGGCTGCGATGGAGCTCTACGACGAGGATCGCCTCGCGGCCTCCGCCGACGTCGTCACGCTCGACGCCACCGGCGTCGGCGTGCAGGCGAAGTCTACCGACGACGGGGACACCGGCCCGATCGTCGACATCTTCATCGACTCGGACACCGACATCATCGACGACGACTACTACCACGCCCCCCCGCCTGCCGACACGCCGATCTGGGCCTACTTCGCGAACGACCTGTACAAGGTCACCCTGCTGGACAGCGGCGGCCGCGTCCTCTCCGAGCACGACTGCACCCTCGACGCGACGCCCCGCACGGTGGCCGGCACGGGGAAGAAAGAGATCCTCGTCGGAGAGTGCACGCAAGACCCGAGCGGCACCGAGGTGCGGCGCCTGCAGCTCTCGATCGGCTCCCACGGCCACATGAACTGGAAGGCAGACCTCGCGAGCCCGCTGTTCGCGACGACGGACAGCGGCCCGGTGTGCGACAAGTCCGGCACCGTCTGCACGGCGAACAACACGAGCGCGCTGGACGGGACGGTCGAGATCTCCCGCGACGGCATGCCGCTGTTCACGCGGAAGCTCCAGGTCAACGAGACCGAGTTCGCGCTGCCGTTCACGTTCACCGACGTGCCGAACGGCGTCGAGGGCGACGTGCTGGTGGAGGTCTACGCGCCGGGGCCCGTGACCTGGACCGTGAAGGACGGCGTCGCTACCGCCACCGACGCGACCGGGACCGTCGCGTCGTTCGTGCTCGAGGACGTCGGCCTCACGCAGGTCGGCGACATCGCGTGCAAGGGCTGGACGCCCGAGGGGACCGTGGCCCCGAAGGCGGCGTCGACCGAGCCGCTGGTGCTGTCACGGGACCGCACCGGCCCGGGGAAGTTCGTCTGCAGGTAGCAGCCGGATAGCGGGTCAGGATGCCCGATCTACCAAAACTGCCGACGGAGGTTTTGGGAGATCGGTTCGACACCGACCTGAGCGGCCCGTCGGGCAGTCAGGCGCCATGGGACGACCCGCACCAGGCGGCGCCGGTCATCCCGGACGCCGAGCGCTACACCCGGGAGGGGCTCATCGGGCGCGGCGGCATGGGGATCGTGTACCTGGCGCGCGACCACCGGCTCGACCGGGCCGTGGCGCTCAAAGAGGCGGCGCACGCAGGTGCGACCGCCTCTCGGCTTTCGCGCGAGGCCACGCTGACCGCCGGGCTCGACCACCCCGGCATCGTCACCGTCCACGACAGCGGGACGACCCCGGACGGCCGCCCGTTCTACACGATGCGCCTGGTGCGGGGCCGCCCGCTGTCCACGCTGCTCGCCGAGCGCACGACGATGGCCGAGCGGCTCGCGCTTTTGAGGCACTACCTGGACACCTGCAACGCGGTCGCCTACGCGCACGCGCACGGCCTGGTGCACCGGGATCTCAAGCCCGCCAACGTGATGGTCGGCGGGTTCGGCGAGACGCAAGTCGTGGACTGGGGCCTCGCTGCCCGCGTCGGGGAGCCCACGAGCCCGGGGGTCGGCACGCCGGCCTACATGAGCCCTGAGCAAGCCGGCGGCGCGCCAGCCGACCCCCGCGCCGACGTGTGGAGTCTCGGGACCATGCTGACCGAGCTGCTCGGCCAACCCACCCCAAGCCTCGGCCGCGAGGGCCCCCCCGAGCTCTGGGCGATCGCGGACAGGGCCCTCGCGCCCGACCCCGCCGACCGCTACGTCGACGCTGGCGCGCTCGCGAAGGACGTCGCGGCCTGGATCGACGGTCGGCAAGTCGGCGCTCACCAGTACACGACCTGGGAGCTGCTCGTGAGGCTGGTGCGCGCGTGGCGGGCCCCGTTGGCGGTCGGCGCCGTGGCAACCGTCGTCCTGGTCGGCCTCGCGGGCGTGAGCACCAGCGCATCGCCGAGCAGCGCGACCGCGTGACTGCGGCGCAGGAGGGCACCCGTGCGGCGCTGGCGACGTCCGACGCCAACCTCGCCGACGCGCTCGTGGCGCAGGCGCGCAGCGCCCTGGTCGATGGCTCCACCGCCGTTGCGGCGGTCCTGGCCAGCCACGCGGTTGCGCTCGGGCCCGCCCCAGAGGCGTGGGGCGTGCTCTCCGCGACCGCGGTGGCGAGCCGCGCCCAACGGCTCGACGACCGGCCGCTCACGGGCTGCGGAAACCCCCTCGTGCTCGGGCCGGACGACGTGCTCTGCCTCGGGGACACCGGCGTCACCCGGGTTCACGGCGGGGTCAGCGAACGCGTGGTGAGCGGGCCCTCCGTGGCGGCCCGGCGGGTGCAGGACACCGTCTACGTCCAGCGCGCGACCGGCGAGACCGTCCGATACGACCCCGCGACTGGCCCGACGGAGGGGGATTGGATGTTCTTCCGGTTGAACGGGGGCACCCCCTGGCCCATCCGCGCGGCGGAGTGGCACCTCGAGAGCTCAGACCTCCCGCTGAATCGGCTCACGGAGCTGCTCTGCCCCGGCGTTGGGCCGGCCACTGGTGCAACGCTCATCGACGACAAGCAATACGCCGTGCTGTGCCTCGACGGGAGCGTAGGCGCGGGGGCTCCGGGCGAGGTACCGCGCGCCTACGCGGCGTCGCGCGTGAGCCGCGAGTCGATGTCAGGCGTCATCGCCGCAGAGCTCGCTCCCGGCGGACGCTACCTCGTCGTCGGGGGCACCAAGGGGAAGGTCGCCGTCATCGACGTCAAGACCGGGGAGGACACGACGGTCCAGGGGGAGCCGGGGGCCGCGTGGCTCTTGAGCATCTCCCCCGACGGCTCCCGAGTAGCCGTCGGCGGGGACCGGACCGACGTGGAGGTCCGGACGCTGCCCGGGCTTGAGCCGGTCGCCCGGATCCCCATCGCCGCGCTCTCCGCGCGCTTCGCCCCGGACGGCACGCTGGTGCTCGCGAGCGCAGCGGGGCTCACCCGGTGGACCTTGCCGGCCACCCGTGCGCCGACCCAACTGCGCGGCCCGGACGGGGTCACCGCCGCGCAGTTCTCCCCACACGGCCTGACGTTGGCGACCGCCCATGGCCAGCTGGAGGCCATCCTCTGGGACCTCGCTTCTGGCGCCCGACGGGCGACCCTGCCCATCGGCGCGCAGACCGCCAAGTCGGTGGCCTTCACGCTCGACGGCAGCACGGCGTGGTTCGCCATGACCGGGGGTGGGGTCGGGCCGGTTCACCCGACCGCGCTCCGGCTCGACGGCGCCCCCCCGCCCGTGATCGGGGACGACCTGATGAAGAGCACCAGGCTCCCCGACCTGCCCCCGGGGTTCCAGTCGCGCCGCGTCCTCGTCTTGCGCCCGGGCGTGCTCATCGCCCTCGGCTACGCGAGAGACCCGAACCTGTTGGTGGTCGACACCACGTCGCAGGCCCTCGCCGAGCTCTCGGGCTGCCCCGCCGTCGAGTGGTTCGACGCCGGCCAATCCCCCGCCGGCGAGCTCGGGGTGCTCGTGGCCGACGCGGGACAGGTCGTCCGCATCTCGCGCGGGGAGACCCTGCGGTGCGAGCCGCCGGTCCACGTGGAGGGCGCGAGCTGCGCGGACGTAGACGCTGTCGGAGACATCGTCGTAGGCGTCGACAGCTCCGAGGTCGTGCGGCTGGACCCCGACGGCGCGGTTCGGTGGCGAGCACCCTACCCCGGCGGGCGCATCCTCGACGTTGCGATCTCGGCCGACGGGCGGTGGGTCGCAGCCGGCGGCACCGACCACCAGGCGCGGCTCTGGGACGCGACCGGCGCCCTCCGCGCCATCTTCGCCGCGCACACGGAGCGCGTCGCGAGCGTCGACTTCCGGCCCGACGGCAGGATGCTCGCCACCGGGAGCTGGGACGGCACCGCGCGCCTCTGGAACCTCGACGTGCTCGGGGCGGACCCCGCGGCGCTGGACGCTGCGGCCGCAGACACCTGGGGCCTCACCCTCGCGCAGGCGCTCTCGGCAGGCGGACTCTGATGGTGCTCACCCGCGGCTGGTGACGAACGCGGCCATGCCGCGCACGGCCTCCGGGCTGCCGACGACGATGAGCACGTCCTCCGCGCGGGTGACCTCCGCCGCCCCCGGCGCCGGCACGATGTGCCCCGCGCTGCGCCGGATCGCGACCACGACGACGTGAAAGCGATCGCGGATCGCGAGCTCGCCCAGGCTCTTCCCGACGAGCGGGCTCCCCGGGGCGATCAAGAACTCGTCGAACTGCACGTCCTCGTGGGAGCCAAGCGTCGCCAGGTCGAGGAACGTGGACGCGTGCGGGCGCACGATGCCGTGGGCCATCCGCCATCCGCCCATCGTGTGGGGAGAGACCACGCTCGTCGCTCCCGCGCGCTTCGCCTTCAGCGCGTGCTCCGCGTCGGAGACCCGCGTGACGATGTTCAACGAGGGGTTCATCTCCCGCGCGGACAACGTGACGAACACCGCCTGCGCCGCGTTCGACACCGCGACGGCGAGCCCCTTCGCGCGCTTGACCCCCGCGAGGCGCAGCACCTCGTCGTCCGCGCCGTCGCCCACCACCACGGGGCAGACCTGCCCGGCCTCGATCTCCTGCACGAGCGCGGGATCCTGCTCGATCACGGCCACGGGCATCCCCCCCGCCAAGAGCTCGTGGACGATGGTCTTGCCCAGCCGGCCGTAGCCGACCACGATCGTGTGCCCACTCAGCTTGTCCATCTGCCCCCTCCTCCGCCGCGCACGCAGCACGTCTCCCAGCTCGCCTTCGATGACCATCGCCGTGAGTTGGCCCATCGTGTAGGTCCCAACCCCGAGCCCCGTGACGATGAGCCCCATCGTGAACACCCGCCCCGCCGGCGACAGCGGGTGCACCTCGCCGTACCCGATCGTGGTGAGGGTGATCACCACCATCCACAGCGCGTCCATCGGCGACCACCCCTCGATCAGCACGTAGCCAACGACGCCCCCGGCCAAGACGACCAGGAGGGCGAACGCCGCGAAGAGGAGGGAGCTGCGAATCGGCTATGCCCGTGGACCCGCCCCGTATCAAGCGGCGGTTCCCCTGGAGCATGCCAACGGGCGGATAGACGCGCCCATGCCGTTCGCAATCGTCATCGCCCGCCACGGCGGGCCCGAGGTCTTGGAGCAGGTCGAGGTCCCTCCCGTCGAGCCGGGGCCCGGCGAGGTCCGCGTCCGCGTCACCCACGTCGCGCTGAACCACCTGGACACGTGGGTCCGCCGCGGGGTCCCGGGCCACGACTTCGGGCTCCCGCGCATCCCCGGCAGCGACGTCGCCGGGGTGGTCGAGACGAGCGCCGGCCCGCGCGCCGTCGTCCTCCACCCGAGCTGGGGGTGCGGGACGTGTACGCTGTGCCTCGCGGGGCGCCAGAACCGGTGCCCCCGGTTCATGCTGCGCGGCGAGAGCGCGGATGGCGGACTGCGCTCCGAGCTCGCGGTGCCCGCGTGGCAGTGCCTACCGCTGCCGGCGGGGCTCACCCCGGCCGAAGGCGCGGCCTTGCCGCTCACGCTGCTGACCGCGTGGCACATGCTCGTCGTCCGGGCCCGGCTGCAGCGCGGCGAGCGCGTCTTGATCCAAGCGGGCGCGAGCGGGGTGGGCACGATGGCGATCCAACTCGCGAAGCTGTGGGGCTGCGAGGTGCACGCGACGGCCAGCACGCCAGCGCGCCGGCAGCGGATCGCCGAGCTTGGCGCGGTGCCGTGGGACTACGCCCAAGTTGGGGCCCGCGGCGGCGTCCGGGACGTGGACGTGGTCGTGGAGACCGTCGGCGTCGACACGTGGGAGCAGAGCATCCGGGCGTTGAAGTGGGGGGGCAGGTTGGTGATCTGCGGCACGACCAGCGGCGCGACCGCCGGCGTCGAGGCGAAGATCAACCTCCGAGCGCTGTTCTTCAAGCAGCTGGACCTGCTCGGCTCCACGATGGGGACGAGCGCGGACATGGTCGCGGCTTGGGCGGCGGTCGAGTCGGGGGCGATCCGCCCAATCGTGCACGCGGTCTTGCCGTTGTCCAAGTTGGGTGAGGCGCACGTAATGTTGGAGCAGCGGCAGGCGTTCGGGAAGGTGGTGATCGAGGTGGAGGCGTAGCAGGGGCTGGGCCGGGGGCTGGGCCGGGTCGCGGTAACCACACCCGGCCCAACGCCAACGGGCCGCGCCAACGCCCCCCGGACAGAAAATGGCCTTTTCGTGTCCGAATTTGAAGAGGGCAAATTCGGACAGGAAGCCATCGTCGGCAAGCTCATGCCCCCAACGGTGGTGGTCAACCCGCACTGGCTCTCCCGCGATGTGCCGACCGCCCCAGCCCTGGCGGGAGGGCCCTGGCCCGCCAACGTCCGCCAGGCCGGTCAGTCCGTCGGTTCTCCGCCGGCAAGGGGGCGCGGGGTCATGTTCTCCCCACCCCCCGCGCCCCCGCCACCGCCTCCGACCCACCCCCCCCCTATCCCCCGTGGACCTCGATCGAGCGCGATCGCAGCTCAGCCGCCTTCGGCAGCGTGAGCGTCAGCACGCCGTCCTTGAGCAGGGCGGAGATGCCCTCGATGGCGGTGCCTCGCGGGAGTTGGAATGCGCGCCGCCACTCCACCGGGGTGCTGCCGTCCAACGCGACGCCTTGCGCCGTGATGCGCAGCTCGGCCGCCTCGGTCGACACCTTCAGGTCCGCCGGCTGCACCCCGGGCAGGTCCGCGAGGATCATCCAGTCGGCGTCGCCCTCGTACACGTCCACGCGGGGCTGGAAGCGGGCGCGCGGCTGGGCCGGCTCACGGGGTTGGACCTCCTTGGAGGTGGACTCGGTGGCTTGGGTGTTCTCGGTAGTCATTGTGTGCTCCAGTAGGTTTGAAGGGGTACTTGCGACGGGGGGCTAAGCGCTGGCGACGGTGATGGGGACCTGCCGAGGCCGCGCCTCGGCCTTGGGTACCGTCACCGTGAGCACGCCGTTCTTGAACACGGCGGCCGTGTTGTCGGCGTCCACGGGCACGCCAAGCGCGAACGACTGGGAGAAGCTGAAGTCCCCGCGCTCCAGGCGCAGCGCCCGGTGCCCAACCGGCGCGCTGGTCTGGCGCTTGCCGGACACGGTGAGCTGGCCATGCTCGAGCGTGACCTGGACGTCCTTCTCGCTGAACCCCGGGAGCTCCAGCGCGAACACCAGCGAGGTGTCGGTGTCCTTGTGAGACAACCGCGGCCAACCCCCGAGCGAAGGCTCGGTGGACCAGCGTCGGTTGTTGGTTCGGAACGCACGTTCCAAGTCGGTGATGAGACCGTACATTGCTGCCTCTTTGCAGTTGGTTTTGGGGCCGTGAGGAGCGACCACCGCTCTCCGGCCCGACGCCAGAATAGGAATCACGGGCGCGGAGGCGTCAAGGGGTTCGACACGCAGGCCCGACACCGCGGCCCGATGCCGCGGCCCGACGCCGCGGCGCGATAGACCCCAGCCATGCCCCTCCCCTCCCCGGCGCCCCAGTCGTGATCCCCTGGCAACCTGGCTACCGCGCCGATGGCGCCCTCCCCCGCTGGACCGAAGGGCCCGGCGCCGGTGGTACCTGGAAGGAGTCGCCGGACGACTTCGTGGTCGTCGAGAACCCCCTCTCCGAGCCCACCGGGGAGGGCGAGCACCAGTGGTTCCGGGTCGAGAAGGTCGGCCGAACCACGCTGGATGTCGTGGACGCGCTCGCCCGGGCCGCGGGCGTGAGCCCCGACGCCGTCGGCTACGCCGGGATGAAGGACCGGTACGCGCGGACGACCCAGGACTTTACGGTGCAGCTCGGCAAGCCCATCGAGGCGCTCGACGGGTACACGATCCTCGCGGCGACCCGCACCCGCAAGCGCCTGCGCGTCGGCCAGCTCGCCGGCAACCGGTTCGAGCTGCGGATCCGCGGGGGTGACCCCGAGGTCGCGCGGGTCCGCTGCGCCGCGTTGAAGGCGTCGGGGATGCCCAACTACTACGGCGTCCAGCGCGTGGGCGGCGAGGCGCCGCTCCAGGGGGAGGCCATCCTGCGCGGGGGTGGGCCCCGGCTCAACTACAACCAGCTCAAGTTCACGCTGTCCGCGTACCAGAGCGTGCTGTTCAACCGGGTGCTCGCCCGGCGGGGGCGCGCGCGGCTGCAGGGTGACCTGGAGGTCGGCGGGATCCCCACGGGCCCGATGTTCGGCCCGACGATGGACTGGCCGACGGGCGAAGCCGCTGAGCTCGAGCGCGCGGTGCTCGCCGAGGCCGCGCTGCCGAACGACGCCTGGCAGCGCTTTCCGAAGCTCACGCAGGGCACGCGGCGCGCGCTCTGGGTGGACGTCGACCCGCAGGTGGACGTCGTGCCCCCCGGGCCCGGCGGGCCGAGCTTCTGGATTCGCTTTTCTCTCCCCGCTGGGAGCTACGCCACCGTCTTGCTCGAGGAGGTCCTTTGATCACCGTTGTCCACCCTGGCGCCAAGGTCTCGCTGCGTGACCTCCCGACCGATGCCCGCAATGGGTACAGCGGCAAGGACGACCCGCAGGCCATCGAGGACCTCGCGAAGCTGCTCGCGCGCCTCTCTGAGCTGCAAGAGCGGCTGATGGCGGGGGCGAAGCAGTCGCTGCTGGTCGTGCTCCAGGCGATGGACGCCGCTGGCAAGGACGGCGTGCTGCGCAAGGTCGCCGGGCCGCTCGACTCGCGCGGGGTGTCCGTCTACAGCTTCAAGGCGCCCGCGGGCGAGGAGGCCGGGCACGACTACCTCTGGCGCGTACACGCGCGTTGCCCCCGGAAGGGCGAGCTCACGCTCTTCAACCGCTCCCACTACGAAGACGTGCTGGTCGTGCGGGTGCTCGACCTCGTGCCCAAGGCGCGCTGGTCGCGTCGTTTTGACCACATCAACGCGTTCGAGGAGATGTTGCACGACGAGGGCACGCGCGTCGTGAAGATCTTCTTGCACATCTCGAAGGCGGAGCAAGGCCGCCGGCTGCAAGAGCGGCTCGACATCCCCGAGAAGAACTGGAAGTTTGACCCGCGGGACCTCGACATGCGCGCGAAGTGGGACGACTTCCAAGAGGCCTACGAGGACTGTTTCGAGCGCACGAGCACCCAGCACGCGCCTTGGCACATCGTCTCGGCCGACCGCAAGTGGGCGCGGGACATCGCCGTCGCCCGGCTGTTGGTGGAGACGCTCGAGGACATGGACCCGCAGTACCCGGAGCCGAACTACGACCCGAAAGCGATCAAGATTCTGCCGTGATCCTCTACTGCAGCGCCGTCCCCGCCGAGCTTGGGGACTTGCCCGGCGAGCCCGTCGGCATCGGGCTCTTGGACGCACTGTTGGCGACCGCCGCGCTCGTCGCCCGCGTGAAGCCGACGGCCGTCGTGTTCGTCGGCACCGCGGGGGCGCTCCCCGGGTCCGGGGTCGGCATCGGCGACGTGATCACCGCCCAGGACGCGCGGTTGGGGGACGCCGCGCTCGCCCTCGGGCTCGGGTACAGCCCGCGCCACCCCGTCCCGCTCGACGGCCACCCGCTGCCGGGCTTGCGGGCGGCGCGCGTGGTCACCAACGTCGCGATCACCACCGATCCCGCCTTGGCGGCGCGGTACGGCCAGGACGCGCAGGTCGAGCACATGGAGCTGTACGGCGTCGCGCTCGCGTGTGTACGCGCGGGGGTCCCGTGGGCCGGCGTGCTCGGCATCACCAACGCCGTCGGGCCGGGGGCGCACGCGCAGTGGGTGGCGAACCGCGCTGCGTGCGAGCGAGCCGCGCGGGGAGCAGCGCGCGCCGCCGAACCCGCGGCTTCGCTCGCCGGCTGGCCCGGTCCGCGATAAACACCCGCCCGTTCCCAAGAGAGTCTGCGTGAGCAATCCGGCTATCCCTCGTGATCAAGTCCACCGCCTGTCGGAGGCGTGCGCGGAAGCCGGCATGTCGTTCCAGACGATGGCGAAGCGCGCGCTGGAGAACCAGTCGCGCGTCGTCCGCTTCTTCAAGAGCAACATCCCCACGATGGCCGACCAGCCGGGGGAGGTCTCGTTGTACCTGCTCGCGGTCGTCGTCCGCATCTTCGAGCAGAGCGGCGGCAAGCTCGACCGCGCGGGCGCCATCGAGATCGAGAAGGCCACCGCGAAGGTGCAGGCCGCCGTACGCTCGGCGGGCCTGATGCCCGTCAGCGCCGACTTCCCAGCCCGCGTCCGCTCGGTCGCTGACCGCGCGCAGCCCCACATCCTCGACGAGGCGCTCCACGCGCTGTTCGAGCGCGAGGACCGCAAGGAGGGCGAGATCGAGATGGACCCGGAGCAGTCCGCCCTGGTGTTCCTGATGCTGTGGGCCGCTACCGAGGCGCTGGACGCCTGTTGGCGCCCGGCGAAGGGCTTTGGTCAACTCAAGTCTGCGGAGGCGTGAGATGGGACTTCGGGACAAGCTCAAGGGCGCGGTGAAGAAGGTCATCGGGGGCGGTGACGCGAAGGCCTCCGGCGCGCGCGCGGTCGTCGGCGTCGGCAAGGACACCCCGGACGGCTACCGGGTGGTCGCCCCCGTCGGTGCGATCAAGGAAGGCGCCGCGGGCACCTACGCACACAACAACAACCGCGTCGTGGCCGTGTTCTTGAAGGACGGCACGTACTACGCGATCGACAACGAGTGCCGCCACGAGGATGGCCCAGTCGGCGAAGGCGAGATCAAGGGCTGCCTGGTCACGTGCCCGTACCACGACTGGGAGTACGACTTCACCACCGGGAAGTGCACGACCCAGCCGGACTCCCGGCTCGAGACGTACGCGGTGCGCGTCCAAGACGGCTTCATCCAAGTCGGTCCCATCCTCACGCCGGGCACGACGATGCGCGGCGGAGCCCACAACGACGGTTTGAAGGTGATCACCCTATGAGCGCAGTCATCGGCGCAAGCCTCACGAAGGGCCAGACCATCCGCGATCTCGCGACCCGCCTCGGGTCGGTCACCGAGTCCGGCAAGCCGCTCGACATCGCGATCGAGGCCCGGTGTGTGCCGTACCTGCTCGACACTGTCGTCGGCTGGGTAGACGGCCCGCCCTCGAGCACCGTCGCGTGGATGCTCTCGGGCAAGGATCCGCACGAGGACGCGTGGCGGCGGTGGACGATCTCGCGGCTTGGGCCCGGGCAGTACCAGCTCGGCTGCTTTCCTACGCACTTCCGGAACGCGCAGGACCCGTTGGCGCCCGGCGTCCCGCCGAGCTCGAGCAAGCGCCGCTAGCTCGGAGCGTGCGCGAGGCTTGGGACCGAGCGTCGACGCTCAAAAACCCATCTCTTCGGGCTGCCGGTAGCGCACGAGCTTGTGCAGCGCGCGCAGCTCGATCGGCGCACGGAGCAGGCCCGTCTCCCACCGCAGCCGCCCCAGCACACGCAACGCGCGGCGGGCGGTGTCGCCGAGCCGGATGTCGGTGGACGTCGGGTACCGCGCGTTCAGCACCGTCTCGAATTCCGACACGCGCCGGATCAGCCGCGGCGTGATCCACGGCGTGAGCGGGTTGCGGCGCTGCGCGAAGTTCGACCACGGCGGGTTCAGCCAGTCATCGAGCGTACGCGGGAAGGAAAACCCGCCTGCCGCCGCGGTGTCGAACATCCCCGGCAGCGGGACCGGGGTGTAGAGGTAGAGGATGATCTCGCAGTCGGGGTTGTCCCGCTTGAGCGTGCGGATCAGCGAGAACGTGCGCTCCGCCTCGCGCTCGGGGTCGCCCGGGGTGCCGAGCACGAAGCTGAACTCGGGCACCACGCCGTGCCGCCGGGCCAGCCGGTTCAGGCTGCCGATGTCCGCGACGCGCAAGCCCCCCTTGTCCATGCGCTCGAGCACCTCGTCATCGCCGCTCTCCGCGCCGTAGAACACCATGCGCAGGCCGGACCGCGCCATCGCCTCCCAGGTCTCCCCGGAGAACCCGAGCATCGTGTCGATGCGCCCTTCGCCCCACCACGAGACGCCCAGGCGCTCGATCCCCTCGGCCACGTCGCGCGTGCGCTTCTCCCACGCGAAGAAGTTGTTGTCGTGGAACTCGATCGCGTCGGCGCGGTGCTCACGTACGAGGCGGTGCACGACGCGGACGACGTGGTCTGCGGGATCGGGCAGCCACCGCCCGGCGTAGACGTTCACGACCGCGCAGAAGTTGCAGACGTACGGGCACCCAACGCTGGAGTGGTGGTTGAACGTGCGCTCGCCGAGGAAGGTGCGGGCAGCGTAGCGATCCATGTCGAGCCGCTCGTACGGGAAGTCGGGGAACGCCGACGAGGCTTGGAGCGGGGCGCCCGGGGTGCGGACCACCGCTGCGCCGTCCCGCATCGCCAGCCCGGGGACCAGGGCGAGCGCCGCGAGCCGGCCTGCGCCCGACGAGAGCGCGCCGAGCAGCGCGGGCACCGTCCCCTCCCCGAGCCCGGTGACCACGCCGTCGAGCCACGGCTCGGCGAGGCACGCGTCGGCGTGAATCCCTGGAAAGTAGCCGCCCCACCAGACCTGGAGCGCCGGGAACTGGGCCTTCAGCCGGCGGCACGTCGGTACGGCGACGCGCAGCTGCGGGCCGGGCATCACCGTGACGAACAGGACGGTGTTCGGCTTGCTGCACGCGTGCTCGAGCGCGGCCGCGGCGCCGGGGTCGACGTTGTCGTCCACCAGCGTCCAGGGGTGCTCGGCGGGGATCACGCGGGCGAGCGCGAGCAGAGAGAGCGGCAAGCGGCGATGGGACCGCTGCGCGCGCGGGTTGTAGAGGACGACGTTCACGGGCTGGCCGCCGGTCAAACGCGCGCCCGCTGAAACACACAGAGCGTGTGATCGCCGACGGCCCGGAGGCCGGGCAGCGCGCCGAGGCGGCGGTCCCACGTGGCGAGTCGACGACTGCCGGGGTGAAGGTCCGGCGGCGGGGCGACCGCGCCGAGCGCCTCGACGTGCGTGAGCGAGAAGCCGGGCAGCGCCCGGGCGAGCCCGCGCGCGGACCACCAACTGACCGCCACGCCGTGTGACCCGAGCGGGACCACCGAACGCCGCCGGCGCGCGAGCGCCCGGACGCGCCCACGCAGCAGGAGCGCAGCGGACTCGCCGAGCGCAAACGGGCCCATGACGACGAGCACGGCGACGCCGCCTGGCCGCAGGCGCGCCTCCAAGCCCGCTCGAAGCGGCACGAGGTCAGCGACGCAGTTCAACGCGCCGAAGTTCGACAGCACGGCGTCAAACGTCCCGAGGTCGGAGCGGCTCGCCAGGTCGTCCACACCGCCACGCACCACGTGGACGCCCCTGCCCCGAGCCACGGCCCCCATCCCCTCGGATGGCTCGATCACCACGACGTCGAACCCGAGCGCACCCAAGATCGTGGCGTCCACCCCCGTGCCTCCGCCGACGTCCAGCACCCGGCCCCCCGCGGGAAAACGCCGCGCACACGCAGCGATCACCCGGGCGCGCCACGCCTGCGCCGTCGGGTGCCGCTCCCACGGACTGTACTCGCCAGCGTGGTGGTCAAAGGCGTGCAAAGTCTCGGAAGGGGCTGACACGGTACGCACACGCTCATTGACACGGATACAAGGCCCCCCTTACCCTACCGGACCCTCGCCTGGGGCTGCCCCGGCCGCCCTGACCCCCAAGCTCGGAGCCTTCTCATGTTGCGCCGTCTCGTTGTTGCCCCTCTCGTCGTCCAGCTGTCCCTCGGGATCTCAGGGCTCGTCTCTCCCCACACCACCGCGGGGATCGCCTGGGCCGAACCGGTGTTCGAGGGCGTTGGCGTCATCGAGCTGCTGCAGCCCACGGGCCTGGTCGGGGACGGCGCGACGACGGCGGACCTCTACGTGCTGGCCCTCGCGCCAGACGGGAAGCCCATCGCCGGGCTCAAGGGCAAGCCCACGGCGTCCGCCGGCACGACGACGGACCTGGCGGAGCTCGGCGGGGGCCTGTACAAGTTCACGTTCACCGCCGCGAAGGCGGACGCGAAGCAGTCTGTCACGCTGTCCCTGAAGACGAAGCTGCCGACCAAGGAGCCCCTGGCTCGCACGTGGACGGTCGCGGTCGCGCCGCCGACCAGCCACCAGCTGTCCGTCGCGGTCAACCCCACCACCATCACGCTCGGGCAGGACCGCACGGCCAGCGTTTCGCTCAACCTGGCAGGCGGCGATCGCCAGGCGCTCGCCGGCGTCGACCTGCGCGCGTCCGTCACCGCGGGCACGCTCGAGAACGTCACGAACCTCGGCGCCGGGCAGTTCAGCGCGCTGTACACGGCCCCCGCTACGCCGTACCCGCAGGTGCTGCTCATCACCGCGGTCGACAAGCGCGACCCTGGGCACACGTACGGCTCGGCGGCGGTCCCGCTGCAAGGCAAGGCCGACTTCCCTGTCCAAGTCGGCGCCAACTCTCGCGTGATCCTCAAGATTGCCGGCCGTGAGTTCGGGCCCATCCAGGCAGACGCACAGGGGCGCGCCCGCGTGCCCATCATTGTCCCTCCGGGCGCCGGAACGGCGACGAAGACCGAGATCGCAGCAGACGGCAAGGTGACCGAGGAGCCCCTCGACCTGAAGATCCCCGAGTCCCGCCGCATCGCGATGTTCCCGACAGCGACGGCCGCCCCCGCGGACGCCCGCCTCGGCATCCCCGTCCGCGTGCTCGTCGTCACCTCCGACGGCCGGCCCGACGAGAACGCCGTGCTCGCGCTGACCGCGACGGCCGGCAGCCTGTCGCAAGCGAAGCACGAGGGCGGCGGCGTCTACGTCGCGACGTTCACGCCGCCCACCAGCAACGCGAACACGCAGGTGACGCTCACGGTCACGCTCCCCAGCGGCTCGTCGGTGCAGAGCGACTCGACCACGCTGAACCTCGTCCCGGTGCGCCCGGCAAAGGTCGCACTGAGCGCTGAGCCCACCACGCTGGCCGCTACGGCCGACGGGTTCAAGGTCTTCGCGAAGGTGACCGCGCCGGACGGCCAGGGCCTCGGCTCCCGCGCGGTCACGTTCAACGTGAACGGCGGCAAGGTCAAGGAGATCAAGGACCTCCGGAACGGCGACTACCAGGGCACGTTCTCGACGACAGGCACCGGCCCCGTGGAGCTCTCCGCGTCCGTCGCCACGGCCGCCACCGGCAACCCGTTCGCCCGCGTGCTGTTGGTGCCCGGCAAAGACCGTGTCGCGAACGACGGGATGACGCCCCTGCTGCTCACCGTCGCCACCGTCGACGACTTCGGCTACCCGATCGGCAATGTGCCGGTGAACCTGCGCCTCTTGAGCGGCGACGGCAACATCCCCGCCTCGGCGACCACCGGCCCCGACGGCACCGTCCAGGTCTACTACACCGCGGGCCGCAAGGCGCAGACGGTCTCGATCGAGGCGACCGCCAACGACGCGAACGCGGCGGTCACCGTCATCCAGGCCCCGACCACGCTGGCCTTGCCCGACCTGCCCACGAGCGCCCCGAAGGCCGTAGCGACCCTCGTCGACGAGTGGTCGGCGACCATCTCGCCGCTCCGCCTCGAGCGCGAGGGGGTCACGGGCGCCGTGCTGATGCCGGTGGCGTTGCCCGCCGCGGCCGGCGACCGGCCTACGAAGCTGGCGATGTCGTCCGACCCCGCGACGATCTCGGCGGGCGGGACGATCACGCTGAAGCTGAACCTCCAGAACGCCGAAGGACGCGGCGTTGGCGGCGCACAGCTCGACTTCCTCACGTCGGCGGGCGTCGTCGGCGCGGTGTCCGACGTCGGCAACGGGAACTACACGGCGACGCTCAGCGTGCCCGCTGGCACGACGGGCGAGGTCAAGGTGTCGGTCGCGACGCGCGACGGGCTCCTGTCCCAGTTCATGCGCGTCCCCGTCGGCGGCGCGGACGCCGGCTGGACGTCCTCGAACCCGTTCACGACGGGCGGGGACCCCTACGCGCAGCAGCCCGCGACCCCGACGCCTCCTCCGCCGTTGCCGGCGCCGGTCGCCAAGGTCGAGAAGGTCAAGCCCGAGCGCACCCCCGCGCCGGAAGGCGAGTTCCCTTGGCTGCGCGTACGCGGCGGCTACCTGCTCTCCGGCTACTCGTACGACCAGCAGCCGCTGCAGGCCACCACCGGGCTGTTCCCGAAGCCGATCCAGCTCGACGCGCTGTCGCAGGGCTTCAACGTGAACGGTCGGCTCTGGCTGCCGATGGTGAAGTACGTCGGCGCCGAGGTCCAGGTCAAGTCCAGCCGCTACAGCCTGGACCCCGCGCCGTTGTGCGCGGCGCTCGGTCGCCCTTGCGCGGACGCCGAGCTCGTCGGGGACTGGGTCACGGACGTCCGCGGCCTCGTCGTCGGTCGCTACCCGTTCGAGTCCGGGTCGAGCCAGTTCTGGGTTGGCGCCCGCGCCGGCTACGACCTGTCTGACGTGCAGGCGATCCAGTCCAAGTCCAACTCGGTGGACCTCACCCAGGTGGCCATCAGCTCGTTGGCCGTGGGCGCCGAGCTCGGCGCGAACGTCGGCCCCAAGCTGTTCTTCCACACGGACTTCACCGAGTACCTCGCCGGCGGCACCACGCCCTTCGACACGACCTTCAACGTCGAGGGCGGCTACGCGTTCCTGCCGAACGTGTACTTCAGCATCGCGTACGACCTGGGCTTCCGGAAGATCGACGTGCTGGACGCGAACAACAACAAGGTCGGCGAGGTCACGGACGTCTCTGGCGTGCTGACGTCCACGAACGACCAAGGGACCGCGGACACGTCGGACGACACCGCGTCGCACGTGCCCGTGGGCTTCACCTTCTCGCTCGGCGCGCAGTTCTAACGGCCCGGGGAGCCAGCCCGGGCGCGGCGAGCGCGTCCCCCAGCTGGCCCCGCCGGCTGGCCTACGTCCGGACGACGGAGTCGAACGTGTTGCCGCGCATCGCGCGGAACTTCTTGCGCGCGTCGTAGACGCTCGCGGCGCCCGCCTGGATGCCGGCCACCGCGTACTGCAGCGCGCCCGGGTTCCAGAACTGGCCCTCGACCAGCTCGTGGTCCTTGTCCACGAGGCCGGTCTCGCGCGCGAGCTCGTGCAGGCGCGTGTGCGGGTAGATGCGGATCGGCTGCATCATCAGCAGCGTAAAGAGCCGCAGGTTCGGGCCGAGCTCGGACCTCGCGTAGCCCAGGAACTTCACGACGGACCAGAGGCTACGCAGGTCCTCCCCGGGGCTGTTCAGGAAGAAGCTGTACTCGACGTCCATCCCGTGCTTCTTCGCGACTTGCACGGTGTACAGCATGTCCTCGTGCCGGAAGTTCTTGTCGAGGTTCTTCAGCATGCGGTCGTCGACGTGGTCGGGGCTGAACGACAGCAAGCCGCAGCCCGCCTTCTTGAGCCACACCATCAGCTCGTCGGGCAAGGTGTTGCGGTGCTCGTTGAACCAGGCGGACCACTGCACGTCGAGCTTGCGCCGCACGATCTCCTGGCAGATCGCGATCGCGTGGCCGGGCGGGATGTTGAAGATCTGGTCGCACATGAACATCTGGCGGACCCCGAAGTCCTTCACCAGCGACTCGATCTCGTCCACCACGTCGTTCGGGTCCCGCTGGCGGACGCGGTGGCCGAGCAGGAACGTGTCTGAGCAGTGGATGCAGTGAAGCGAGCAGCCTCGCTTGGCTTGTACGCCTACGCTCACGAAGCTCGACTTGAGGTACGGCTCGTGCGGGACCAGGTCCCGGCGCGGGTGCTTCAGGTTCTTCCAGTCTTCCCCGGGCGGGGTGCCCGTGTAGGTGACCTCGCCGCGTGCGTCGCGGTAGTACACGCCCTTGATGCGCTCGGGGTGGTCGAGCGAGTCCAGCAGCGCGCGGAAGCGGTGCTCCCCTTCCCCCCACAGGCCGATGTCGATCTGCGGGATGCGGCGCATGAACGTCTCGCTGTAGAGCGAGAACGCCGTGCCGCCCGCGACGATCTTCACGTTCGGCGCGAGGCGCTTGATGAGCTCGACGGCCTTTTGCTGCGGCTCGAAGTCGTCTGCGTGCAGGTTGGGCATCCCGACCTTCATGTTCCGCAGCGAGATCCCGATGATGTCGGGGCCAAAGCTCCGGATCCGCGCCTCGAGCGCCTCGTAAGGGGCCTCGCGGTGCAGGTTGACGTCGAAGATGTCGACCTCGTGATTGTCCAAGTGGGCGGCCAAGTAGGCCAGCCCAAGTGGGTAAACGAGCTCCATATCGAGGGCGGTGAACGCCTGGACGAGAAGTACGCGCATGGCCGATTCATAGCCTACAGAGCGCGCGATGGCAGCACCTTGACGGCCGCGGTTCGTAGTCCCGCCCGCGCGCCGACGGGTTCGCCCCACCGATTCCCAAAACTGCTGGCTAGAACGTCACCAGCTGCGACCCAGCCAGCTCCCACCGGACCGCAAAATCGCCGAGGGGCAGGTGCCTGTCCTCCGCGACGTCGTCCCAGGGGTTCGGGTCGAGCAGCGAGACGTCCTCGCCAACGTCGAGCACGAGCGCCCAGCGAACGCCAACGCCGCCGTTGAAGCGGTCGGCGATCGCGGCGAGCATCGGCAACGAGCTGCCGAACCTCGCGCGGCGCAGCGCGGCGACGTGGTCCTGCCGGTCGCCCTGGACGACGTGCGAGGTGAGCCCGGGGAACGCGCGCCCGAGGCCGCCCTGGGGCCCGCTGGTCGAGTCGAGCGCTGCGGCCAGCCGCGTCGCAGCGTCGTGCGCGGACTGCGGGTCGGTCGCGGCGTCAATCGCGGCCGCGAGGCCCTCGAGCGCTGCGTCTTGGACAGGGACCCCGGCGCGCCGGAGCAGGAAGAGAGCGGTGGCGAAGGTCATGTTGGTCGCGGCGTCGGACATGGGTGTACTCCACCGCCAGCCTATCCCAGCATGTGCCGCAAGCGGCTCGCGGCGAAGGTCAGGCCTTGACGAACGTGAGGCTCGCCGAGTTGATGCAATAGCGCTTCCCGGTGGGCTCCGGCCCATCGTCGAACACGTGGCCCTGGTGGCCCTGGCAGCGGGTGCAGACCACCTCCTCGCGGTCCATGCCGTACGAGGTGTCCGAGCGACTGCCGACGCGGTCCGACTTGATCGGGCGGGTGAAGCTCGGCCAGCCCGTGCCGGAGTCGAACTTGTCCTTGGCGTCGTAGCAGGCGAGGCCGCACCCCGCGCAGAGGTACCGCCCGGCGACGTGGTTGTCCCAATACCGCCCCGTGAACGGGCGCTCTGTGTTTGCCTTGCGCAGCACCGCGTACACGTCTGCCGGGAGCTTGTTGCGCCACTCGTCCTCCGTGAGCACCAGCGGCACGATGCTCGCCGGGTCGGTCTCGCCGGGCACGCCGGGGGTCGGCTCGGGGCCGGTCTGGGCTGCGCCAACGCGGTCGCACGAGAGGAGCGCCGCGAGCGCGGTCGCGGACGTGACGAAGGTGGAGATGAAGTGCCGACGGGGGATGCGGTTTTGGCTATCGAGCATGGTGAACACTATACGCACGGAGTGGCTCGGCCGGATCGGCGATTACGTTCCTGCGATGCTCCTGCGCGTGCTCCTCCCCCTCCTCCTGGCCGCGTGCTCCGCGTCGCCGGCTGCCGCACCCACCGCAAGCGCGGGGCTCGATCCCGAAGCCGCCGCGCCGATCCCGACGCCGGGCGACCACCAGGCCGTCGCGGTGTTCGCCGGGGGCTGCTTCTGGTGCATGGAGTCCGACTTCGACAAGCTCGACGGCGTCGTCCACACCACGTCGGGCTACGCCGGCGGTACGGTCAAGAACCCGACGTACGAGCAGGTGGGCGCGCACGTCACGGGGCACCGCGAGGCGGTCCACGTGGTCTACGACACGACGAAGCTCGACTACGCGAAGGTGCTCGACTGGTACTGGCACCACGTGGATCCGACGGACACGGGCGGGCAGTTCTGCGACCGGGGTGAGCCGTACCAGACCGGCATCTTCCCGGTAGACGCCGCGCAAGAGGCCACCGCGACTGCGTCCAAGACCGCCCTGGACACCGCGCACACGCTGCCGGGGCCCATCGCCACGAAGATCTACCCGGTGGGCACGCCGTTCTACGCTGCTGAGAACTACCACCAGGACTTTCACGAGACGACCCCCGGGCGCTACAACAGCTACCGGATCGGCTGCGGGCGCGACGCCCGCGTGGCCCTCATTTGGGGGACCTGACCGCAGCGCTCAACGCCTGGTCGCGGGGGCCGCTCGGCCCGGCGTGGGCTTGGCTCGGGACCTCGAGCGCGACGCCTTGGCTCGCTGTCATCGCGACCGTCGTAATCTGCGCGCGGCTGTACCTCGCCGCCCGGGTCGCGCGCGCCGACGGCAAAGCGCTCGGCCACCTGGCGCGTCGGGCCGGCAGCGCGCTGCTCGCCGCGGCGATCGCGATCGCGATCTCTGACCCGCTTTGCAGCCGGCTGCTGAAGCCCACGTTCGCGTCGCCGCGCCCGTGCACCATCGGGGTCACCACCGTGCCGGCGCCCCTGCCCTGCGGGTCGGGCTACGCGATGCCGAGCACCCACGCGTCCAACACCGCGGCGGTGGCGGCTGCCGTGCAGAGCCCGGTGCTCGGCGCCGTCTCAGCGCTCGTCGGAGTCAGCCGCGTCGTGGACGGGCAGCACTGGCCGTCGGACGTGGTGGCCGGCTGGGCGATCGGCGGGCTGCTCGGCGCGGCCACGCGCTGGCTCACGGACCGGCTCCTGCGGGCGGTGTAGGGCCGAGCCGCTCGGACAGGTCCTCGCCGGCGCGCAGCACCCCGTAGGTGAGCGCCACGCGGGCGAACGGCCACGGCACCAGCGTGCGGTCCCAGCTCCGCGCGCGCCAGCCCTTCGCGTGGATCCGCCCGTACACGAGCGGCACCCCCGCGCGGGCCG
Source organism: Bifidobacterium breve (assembly GCA_943328795.2). Taxonomy (GTDB): domain Bacteria; phylum Myxococcota_A; class UBA796; order UBA796; family SXON01; genus CAIUMM01. The sequence goes on along the minus strand of CALQBK020000003.1, from coordinate 4,228 downwards.
CGAGCGCCACTGCGCCGGCCTGCGCCACGCCGGCCGGGCCGCGGGGTCCGTCCACCGCGAGCGCGGGCGAGCCCCCGTCGGCCAAGGCCGCCAGCGACGCGCGCAGCGCCCCGACGCCCCCGCGGGACGACGACCCCCGCACCACGCCGTACCCGAGCGCCCGGAGCGCGGCGGCGACGACCTCCCCGTCTGCAGATTGGCTCGCCATCCCAACCAACGCCGCCCCGCCCGTGCGCGCGCGCCCACGGTGGAGCGCCACCATCGGCACGAGCTCGCTGTGCCAGAACGCCACCACGCTCGGCCCTACGACCGGCCAGGGCTCGCGCTCCACCCGCCACGTCCACGCGATCCCACGCACCGCCAGCGCGCACAGCCCCCCCAACGCCCGGGAGGTGAAATCGGCGCGACGAAGCATTCGCGGCCCTATCCGCCCAACCCCGGGGGCGGGCGCCTGCGTTAGCCGTGGGGCCATGCTGCTCGCGCTCGCACTCCTGCCGCTCGCCCACCCCGCCGACCCAGCCGCGCCGGTCCCTGAAAAGCCCTTCACGGTGACCCCCTACGGGTTCGTCATCCCGTCGTTCAGCTGGATCCAAGACGACCCCGCGGCGATCACCGCGCAGGACGGGTTCCAGCTCGCGGCCCGGCTCGGCGCCGAGGCCAAGCTCGGCGTCGCGCCGATCGGCGCCCGCGTCGAGGTCGAGCTCACGCCGGATCCGCTGCTCCGCGATGGCCTCGTCTGGTACCAGCCAACGTCCTTCTTTCGCGTCGACGCCGGGCAGTTCAAGGTGCCGTACAGCGCCGGCTACCTGGCGTCGGACACGCGGCGGCTCTTGCCCGCGACACCCCAGGCCTACGCGGACATGACCGGGCGGGACATGGGCGTGATGCTCACCGGCTCGCTGCCCGTGGCCGACGAAAACCGCGCGACGGTCCAGCTCGGCGTGTTCAACGGCGAAGGGGCGAACCGCCTCCAGAACGTGAACCAGCGGTACTTGTACGCGGTGCGCGGCGTCGTCACCCCCTTCGGCGCGCGCTCCAAGGTGTACGAGGGCAGCGACGGCAAGCTCTACCTCGGCGTCGGCGGCGGCTGGACCTACAATTGGATCGGCCAGGACGACTCCTCCGAGGAGGTCAACCAGTACGAGGGCGAGCTGCAGTTCGCGTGGAGCATCGTGTCGCTGCAAGCCGAGATCTTGCTCGGGCAGCACGCGTTCGCGAGCGCGTCCGTGGCCGACTACGCTCAGTCTGGCTGGTACGGCACGGTGGCCACCTTCGTGCCGGCGCCGTGGATGAAGCAGCACGTGCAGCTCGTCGCGCGGGTTGGCCAAGCGGAGCCGGACGACCAGGTGGTCGGCGAGGTGTCCGGCCAGGTGCTGCCGAACACGCGGGAGCTGACCGGGGGGCTGAACCTCTACTGGATTCGGCCCACCGCGCGGGGGCCCGACGGGCCGGTGTCCAACCCGTTCCACGACGTGAAGCTGCAGCTCGCGTACTCGCACTTCCAAGAGCTCGAAGGCTCACAGTTCCTCAACGACAAGCTCACCCTCGCCGGCTCGGTGCGGTTTTGAGCCGCCTCTTGCTGCTCGCGAGCGCGGTCGGGGCCCTCGCGGGCTGCCACTCGATCGTGAAGGCTACCGCCGAGGACGACTCCGCCCCGCAAGACTGCGGTGGCACCATCTACGTCCCGCAGTCCGGCGTCGACACGACGGACCCGGTGCCCGCAGACTTGGACGAGGCGACGTTCGGCTCGGCCCCCACGCCGACGCGGATTCACCTCTCCTGGACCGACGACCCGTCCACGACGATGGCCCTCGTCTGGCTCACCGACAACGACACGCTCGCGTCCGAGGTGCAGCTCGGGCTGGACACCACCTACGGTACGACTGCGGCAGGCGCGAGCTTCGAGCTGTTGAACGGCGAGACGTTCGGGCGCGTGCACGAGGTCCACACCTGCGGCCTCACGCCGGGCACGACGTACCACTACCGCGTAGGGGGTGACGGCCACTGGTCGGACGACGGCACGTTCGTCACCGCCCCCGAACCGGGCAGCACCGGCGCGTTCCGCTTCCTCGTCGCGGGCGACTCGCGCGACAACGAGGGCGTGTGGGGCGAGATCCTGGCGGCCTCCGCCGCGTTCGCGCCGGACTTCTACCTGTTCTCCGGGGACGCCATCGACATCGGCTCGAACCTGGACGAGTGGGGCGCGTGGCTCGACGAGGGCCACGGGTACATCGAACAGCACCCGATGTTCATGGCGCACGGCAACCACGAGTTCCTGGCCCAGCCGTACTTCGGCCTCTTCGCGCAGCCGGGCAACGAGCAGTGGTGGAGCTTCGACTACGCCAACGCCCACTTCGTGTACCTGAACGACACCGTGGTCACCCCGACGGACATCGACGTCCAAGCCACCTGGATGGACGAGGACCTAAAGGCGAGCACTTCGACGTGGAAGCTCGTCGACCACCACCAGCCCGCGTACTCGTCGTGCACGACGCACGGGTCGAACACGACCCTCCAGGAGGCCTGGTCCCCGATCGAAGAGCAGAACGGCGTGGTGCTGGACCTCACCGGGCACAACCACAACTACGAGCGCAGCGTGCCGCTCCGCAGCGGCCAAGAGACCGACGTCGCGAACGGCACGACCTACGTGGTCAGCGCGGGGGCGGGCGCCGACCTGTACGGGAACGACATGTCCCAGGCGTTCACCACCGCAGCCGTAGCCGACAACAATTGGGTCCTCGTCGAGATCGAAGGCAACGCGCTCAGCCTGACCGCGTACGACCTCTCCGGCAACGTGATCGACACCTTCAGCGCGACGAAGTAGCCGGCGCCAGCTCGGGCTACGGCCGCCGGCCGCTCAGCAAGAGCCGCTCGACCCGTCTGAGCACGTGTAGCTGCAGGCCTGGTCCGCCGTGACCACCACGTCGCACTTGGACCCGTCCGGGTACCGGTAGGTCTCGGTGCCCGAACCGTCGTAGTCGTAGTTCGTGGTGATGTTCGCGGTGGTCTCCCCACCTTGGCTCTGCGTGAGCGTCTCCTCCACGCCACCGTCGAACCGGCGCAAGTACGTGCCGGAGTAGTCGTAGCCGCTGGACGTGAACGCAACGTCCCCATCGGCCGTGCCCTCGGGCTTGGTCGTGATCTGGCTCGTGTAGGACCCGTCGTCCGCGACGACGGTCTCGGTCCGGGACAGGTTCGCGTGCCAGCTCCCTTGCCAGCTGTAGCCAGAGACGTCCGCCTCCCACTCGAACGTGCTCTCGTCCGTGTAGGTGCCGACCTGGACGAACGCGTCGCTCATGCTCTCGTCGGACGCCGTCGCGGTGGTGACCTGGCAGCCCTCGCGTTTGGTGCGCTCGACCGACACGTACTGGTCCGCCAGCACGTCCGTCGTGGTGATCGTCTGCAGGATGTCGAGATCGCCGTTGTGGTACGCCGTGCCGTAGCCCTCCACCTGGGTGTCGATCAGGAAGTACGAGGACGCGTAGTCCACAGACCAGGAGTAGTCCCCGGAGTCGACGTCGTAGGACCCCTTGAGGCTGTTCCGCGGGGTGTCTGCGGGGTCGTAGTCGAACTCGCCCGAGCCATCGCCGCTCATGATGTGCGCCAAGAGATCGTCCGACCAGTCGTAGACGTTGTACTCGCAGCCGGGCTCCTGGTCGATCCAGGTGGCGCAGCCGGGCAGCACGAGCAAGGCCAAGGCGAAGGACATCAGCGCTCCAAAACGCGCGGCACCTTAGCCGATCTGGGCCGTTCCTCAAAGGGGTTCGAGGAATCCCCCGCACGCGACGCCGACGACGTGGTCGCGCGCGCTGAGCGGCACCGGGGAGCCGAGGTCCAGCGAGACTGAGCCGCCGACCACCCACACGGGCAGCGAGCTTGGGTCGGCCCGGGCCACCAGCGCGCGGCCGTACCACCCGCAGGCGGCGACCGCCTCGTCGTACGTCCCCCACACCCCGTCCGGGCCGGAAACGGGCCAGCCAAGGAGCAGGCCGACCTCGTGGAGCGCGGCCACGTCGTCGGCGGACCACCGCCCGTCGGGCCCGGTCTCCCCGCAGCGCGGGTACGGCAACGACGCGATGGCGGTGAACGGGTCGATCGTGAACGGCACGCGAACTGGCCCACACGACCGGGCGATCACCGCGACGTACTCGCCAGGCGCCAACGCGAGGCGCGCACGGTCGCCCACTTGCTCGACGACAGGGGATACGACCCGGTCAGACCCCGGCTC
>CALQBK020000002.1 GCA_943328795.2 Bifidobacterium breve | reverse complement strand
CGTCCGCCGCTGCCTTCGCGTCCGCCGCTGCCTTCGCGTCCGCCGCTGCCTTCGCGTCCGCCGCTGCCTTCGCGTCCGCCGCTGCCTTCGCGTCCGCCGCTGCCTTCGCGTCCGCCGCTGCCTTCGCGTCCGCCGCTGCCTTCGCGTCGCCCTTCTTGGGCGGCTTGACCTTGACCCCGGGGTACGCGCCACCGGTGCACAGCGTCGTGTAGTCGGGAGGCGCGTTCCCGAAGGTGTACCAGCTGCCCACGACCGCGCCCTCGGCGCACCGGAGCTGCACGAAGTGCTCGCCGACGTGCACCACGTCGCCTTCCTCCCGCTTGGCGCCGTCGATGAACAGCACCGCGTCCCCGGTATCCGCGGGGATGTTCAGCGGTGCCTCGGCGTAGCCCTTCACCTCGCTCGCGACCGCGTAAAACGCGTCTTGCGCCTCGGTCTCCGGCAGGACGGCGGCGTCCGGCTCGAACTCGGGGTTGAGCACCGCCGCCGCGCGCCAGGCGTCGAGCGCGGCCTTGTTCCTGTCCCCGCCGTACCACTCGGCGACGCCCTGGTAAAAGAGCAGCCGAGACAGGTCCTTGCTCTGGATCAGCGCGGCGTTCTGCGGCGCCGCCGCCTTTGCGTCGTCGAGGGCCTTCTCAGCCCCGCGGTAGTCCTTGGCGAGGATCTTGGCCTTCGCGACCTCGAGCAGCGCCGAGAAGGCATCGTCCGCGGCGAAGGCGCTCGGCGCCAACGCCAGGGCCGAGATCACCCCGAGAACACGCACTGCGAGGGAAATCGACCGCCCGGCGCTCCCGGTCAACGACACTCTCCTTGTTGCCATTTCTGCGCTCCCGCGTCGAGCTTGAACATGCACGTCTTCCCAGGCGTAACCGAGAAGTCAGCCCGGACGGCGGGGCCGCCCGCAGCCATCTTGACCCGGGTGCGGTAGGTCCCGCCAGCGAGGTCCTTCAGCCGGAGGAACCCGACGCCGTCCCAGTCGCTCTTGAAGTCCGTCGAGTTGTTGATGTTCACCTCGACAGCCTTCTCCGGGATGGACAGCAGGACACCGCCCTTGCCGTCGCCGTTGGTCGCCCAGTCGGCGTCCGGACTCCCCGTCGGGAGGTTCTCCTTCGGCGGATCGCTGGCGACCGGGACGTCGGTCGTTCCGCCGCCCCTGCCGAGGAAGAACAGGCCGCCACCGATCACGAGCACGCCGAGCACGCCGAGCACAGCGAGCACAGCGAGGATCTTCAACGCGCCGCCACCGGACTTGGCAGGCGGCTCGTCCGCGGTGTCGCCGATGGGGTCGAACGTGCGGCTCGCCGAAGGCACCGGCGAGGACTCGGCACCCTCGCGGGAGCGCGCAGCGGTTGCAGCGGGCGCGACCGTGGACAGCCCTTGCGGAACGCGGGGCGCGATCCCGGCGTCCGGGCGGCTCTTCGGCAGATCGATCGGCCGCCCGCCCGACGTTCCCCCGCCTGTCCCACCCCCCGAGCCCTCGTCCCAGGTCGCGTCGGTCTCGGTGCCGGTGAACCCGGAGCGCTCCTCGACGATGGTCGTCCCGACGAGCGGATCCTCAGGGTCCTGCGGGGGCCGGTGCGCCTCGTAGACGACCTTCACGACGTCCCGCGCGAAGCGCTTGAGGCCACCGTCGCGCGTCTTCTCCGCGAGGTCCTCCATCAGGTCGGTCACCTGCGCCGCCGTCGGGCGCTGACCCTGCTCGTAGGCGAGCATCAGGGAGAGCGTCTCGCGCACCTGGTCCCCGCACTCCGGAGACATCTGCGAGAGGTCGATCCCGGCGATCCGCTCCTGCAGGGTCGTTTCGAACTTCTCCGGTCGGATCTGGATCTTCCCGAACGAGTCGAGCGTGAGGAGCTCGTAGAGCGTCACCCCCAGCGAAAAGATGTCCGCCGAGGTGGTGTCATCCTCCCCCATCAGCCGCTCGGGGCTCATGTAGGCGGCGCTGCCGAACGCGAGCGCCTGCGTCTTTGCCTCGCGCTCCTCGAAGCTGGCCCGAGCCGTCCCGAAGTCGAGGACCTTCACGTCGCCTTCGACCGTGACCATCGCGTTGGACGGCTTGATGTCCCGGTGGATGACCTGGAGTGGCGTGCCGCCCTGGAGCGGGACCGTGTTGAACGCAGCGTCGAGCGCGGTCGCCATCTGGGCGATGACCTCGAACGCCGACTGACGCGGGAAGACCTTACCGGCCTCCTTCAGGTACTGGGTGATCGCCTTGAGGTCGACCCCCTGGAGGTACTCCATCACGATGGCGCACTGGCCCATGATCGCGGTCAGGTCCTCGACCCGCACGATGTTCCGGTGCCGCAGCTTGCCCAGGAGCCGCGCTTCGTCCCGCGACCGCATCACGATCTCGTCGTTCCCGACCCACTTCCCGTGGAGGACCTTGACCGCGACGATCGAGGAGAAGTTGTCGCCGGACTTCATCTCGGCAAGGTACACCTTACCAAAGCCCCCGGCGGCGATCTCACTCAGGAAGCGGAAGCGGCGGCGGGACTCCATTTCTCCTCGGGACGGTCGGAACGGGCGGGCTGGCGTGAACGCCCGCTGCGGCTGCAGCTTGGAGCGACGCGGAACGATAGCACGCCGTGGGCCCCCGTGCCCCCCGGCGATTCCCTCCTTTCTTGATACACCGCGGCATGCGCGCTTCGATTGACATCGGGTCCAACTCGCTGCTCCTCCTCGTCCAGGGCGACGCCGGGGACACCGTCCTGGACGTACAGAACGTGGTCGGGCTCGGGAAAGGAATGGGGCCCGAGCGAGGGCTGTTTCGGCCCGACCGGATGACCGCCGCGTTGGAGGTGCTCGAGGCGTACGCCGCGCAAGCGACAGCCCACGGGGTGCCGCCGGAGAAGGTGCGCGCGGTGGCCACGTCGGCGTCGCGCCGGGCGATGAACGCCCCGTCGTTTTACGAAGACGTTCGACGTAAAACCGGGATTCGGGTCGAGGTGATCAGCGGCGATGACGAGGCCCGGTACACGTGGCTCGGCAGCTTGGCCGGGATCGACCTGCCGCCCGGCGCCCTGATGGTGGTGGACCCCGGGGGCGGCTCCACCGAGGTGATCGCCGGCGAGGGGCGCCAGATGCGGTCGCGCGTGTCGCTCGAGATCGGCACCGTGCGGCTCACCGAGCAGTACCTGGGCTACGGCACGGTCACCCCGGCGGATTACGCGCGGCTACGCACGCACGTGGACGGCGTCGTCGGGGGGCTCGCCGTCCCCACCATCCCGAAGGCCCTGGTCGCCGTGGCGGGCACCGCGACGACGCTGATGGCGCTCGAGCTCGGACTGCAGAAGTACGAACCGGCGAAGGTGCACGGCGGGACGCTCTCGGCGGCCGCGCTCCGCACGTGGATCGACCGGCTCCTGCCAGCGACCGCGGAGGAGCGCAAGGCGATGGTCGCGGTCAGCCCAGGCCGCGCGGACACGCTGCTCGCAGGGGCGACCATCCTGCTCCGCGTGCTCGAGCAAGCGCGCCGGCAAGCCTGTCGGGTGAGCGATCGCGGCCTGCGCCACGGGGTGCTCGTCCCCCGATGACCGCGTTCGTGATCGTCGGGGCTGGCCTCCACGGGAGCGCACTGGCGCGCGAGCTGGCACTCAGGGGCGCGCGGGTCACGATCGTCGAGCGCGGGGTCCCCGGCGCCGAGGCGTCCACCGCGGCCGCCGGGATGCTCGTGCCTGCGGTGGAGAGCTGGATCCACCACGCGGCGAACCTGCCCCGCGACATCGGCGGACGCAGCCTCGCGCTCTACCCCGAGTGGGTCGACGCCATCGGGCGCGAGAGCGGGCTGCCCGTGGCGTTGCACCTCGAGGGCGCGGTGGTGGCGCGCGGCGACACCGGGCCAGACCCGGCGGCGGCGCTGTCCGCCGAGCAGCTCTCCGACCTCGAGCCCGGCGTGCGCTACGCGGGGGGCGCGTGGCTGTCGACCGGAGAGGGCTGGCTGGACCCGCGGGAGCTGGTGCCGGCGGTGACGGTCAGCGCGCGCGCTGCCGGCGCCACGTTCCGAAGCGGCGAGGTCACGGCAGTGCGGGAAGGCGCGGTGGAGCTGCGATCGAGCGACGGCGTCGACGTCCTCGAGGGCACCGTGATCGCCTGCGCCGGGGCGTGGACCGCGCGCGTGCCGGGCCTCGCAGCGCTGCCGGTGAAGCCGATCCGCGGGCAAGTGCTCGCGCTTCGTCCGACGGGCGCCGCACCGAAGCGCGTGGTGTTCGGGGCGCGGTGCTACCTGGTGCCCCGGGAGGACGGGCGGGTCATCGTCGGCTCGACGATGGAGGACGTGGGCTTCACCCGCGGCGTGACCGTGGACGCCATCGAGGGGCTGCACGACGCCGCTGCGAGCGTGTTTCCCGCGCTGGCAGACGCCGCACGGCTGGAGGCCTGGTCCGGCTTCCGGCCCGGCTCGCCCGACGGGCTGCCGCTGATGGGGCGCTGGCGCGGCGTCTGGGTGTCGAGCGGGCACCACCGCAACGGCGTCCTGCTCGCCCCGTGGTCGGCCCAGGCGATGGCCAGCGCGATCTTGGACGATCACGCCCTCCCCGCGGGGCTGTCACCGGCGCGATTCGACGCCCTGGGCTGACGCTCGCTCGGGGCAAGCTTCCCCCCGGGTGCACCGGGCGTAGATCTCGTGCCGGTGGTGCTCGGGCCGCAAGTGGTGCGCCGCGCACACCTCGGCCTGCCGCGCCTCGATCACCGGGTCCTCGAACTCGAAGATCTTGGTGCAGTCCAAGCAGATCAGGTGATCGTGGTGGTCGTCTCCCATGTGGGGTTCGTACCGCGTCTGCCCGTCCTGGAACTTGCGCTCGTCAGCGACCCCGGCCTCCACGAACAGCTTCATCGACCGGTACACGGTCGCGTACCCGACGCCCGGGAGCTTTGCCTGGACGTGCGCGAGGAGCTCGTCGATGCTGGCGTGGCCGCCCAGCGCGTAGAACACCTCCAGCAGCTCGTCCCGCTGCTTTGTGTGCTTCAAGCCGTGCTGGCGCATGTGGACGGCCAGCCGGCCCTGGGCTTCTGCGACTGAGTGCATACGCGCGCCTTATCCCGGCCCTAGGGCGCGGAGCGCGAGGACCCGGGCCGCGAACGCAGCGAACCCGAACCCGCCGGGCTGGTCGCAACGAAACTGCGGCCACTCCGGCAGCCGATCGAGGAACGCGTCCACGTTGGACACCCCCACGGACACCGGGAAGTGGCTGAACATCGGAGCGTCGTTCGCCGAGTCCCCGACGAACGCCCACCGCGCGGGGTCGGCGGGGACGCCAAGCTCGCCCGCGAGCCGCCCGAAGCCCGCCAGCTTGTCGAACGCGCCGAACCAGCCGTTGACGTGGATCGAGCTCACCTTGCACGTCGCCCCGATCGCGTCGAAGGACGCGACGATGGCGTCCACCGCCGAGCGCGGCAACGGAGGCACGTCCTCGCAAAAGTCGATCGCGAGGTCGAGCTCCCTGTACTGTTGATCGCTGGCCAGCGCCGTGCCCGGCACCGCCGCGAGGATGGCGTCGGCCGCCCGGTCCAGCGCCGCGCGGTTCCGCGCGCGCTCGTCTCCCGGCTGCCAGAACCCGCGACGCAGGCGCTCACCGCTCCCGGTGCGCTCCATCCAGAACCAGAGCCCGCCGTTCTCCCCGACCACCCCGTCCACCGGCCATTGCCGCGCGATGAGGTCACACCAGCCAGCGGGGCGCCCCGTCACGGGGATGACCACGAGCCCGGCGGCGCGCAGCGCAGCGAGCGCCTGGAAAGCCTCCGGGACCAGCCGACCCCCGTGGGTGAGCGTGTCGTCGATATCGCACAGCACGCCGACGAGCGGGCTCACGTCCGCGTGCCCGAGCGCCGAGAGCGGACGCAGCCGCCCGTTCACGACAAGCTCTCTCGCAGCGCGCGCAGCTTGCGCCGGATCGCGACATTCGCCGCGAGCGGACCCCCGGCGAGCCAGGTCGGGCGCTGCGGGACCTCGCTCCGGGGATGGTCGTTCAGCTGGAACCACGGGAGCGCGCCGCTGCGCTGGGCGGTCGCCGCCGCGTGCGCCATGCGCATCGCGTGGCGCGTCTCGGTCGGCTGGGCGTGGTCCGGCAGCGCCTGGAGTCGGACGTAGGGACACCCGATGGCCCCGACGTGGCGCACCGCCTCGCGCGGCGCCCAGTACCCCTCGTCGTCGAGGGCGTGCCCCGCTGCCGGCACCAAGATCGTCCCGCCCGAGGTGATGATCTGCCGGTCGCACGGCCCCTCCCAGTCGAGCAAGAACGCCGCCCCGAGCTCGGGCCACCGCGCGAGCGCGCCAGCCGCCGCGGCCACACCGAGCGAGAGCGAGAGCACCCCGACGCTGGCACACTCCTTCTGCAGCTCGAGGATCGCGCCGCGCACGTTGTCCTGGTGCTCGGGCCCGCCGTAGTCCTCCTCGCCCCAGCTCGCCCCGCGGCCCGCCGGGTCCAGCGTGAGCACCGCGTAGCCGCTCCCCGCCAGCTCCTCGGCGTTGACGACCGCGGCCGTGCCCGAGAGCTCCTTCAACCCCTGGTGGATGCCAGGGCTCACGACCAACCCCGGGGAGGAGCCCGCGCCCGCGATCCTGGTGAGACGGGCGGCGATGGTGTACCCGGCCCGCGAGGTGAACGACACGTCCCGGACCTCGAACGCGCCCCGGTGGCGTTGTCGGTTCGCCCGCCGGGCGATCGCTTGCAGGCGCCACTCGGCGGCCCGACGAAGGGTCTGGGAGTCCATTCGCCCCGGTAACCTTCGCCCGCATCGCGGCGCTCGCCCCGGGGTAAGAGGCACCATGCGCGAGACCTTCCTGAAGGCGGTGCCGGCGGCCCTCCGAAGCCGAGTCGCGCGGTGGCAACAGTCCGTGGATCCGGCGGACGAGGTCGGGGCGATCTGGGAGCGGGTCGCGCGCGGGACCCTGGTCGGCGCCGGCTTCGGGCGGGACCTGTTTGAGCTCCGGGACGACCCCGCTGCGACGTGGGTAGCGGCGTACAGCGCGACGTCGGGGGACGATCCCATTACGCTGCAGCTGACGACCCGCGCGATGTACGCCCGCTTCGGCGAGGATCTGCTCGAGCCGATCCTGGCCATTGCCCGCGAGTGCCCGCCCGCCCGGCAGCGGGAGATCGCGAGGGCACACCTGGCCGCCGCCGCCGAGTCGGGCACCCCCCCTTCGCTCCGAGCCAAGCTCAGCAACGCCGCGCGCTGGCTCTCGTTCCACGCCGATGGCGACGGCCTCTTGGCCGAAGCCCTGGACACGCTGCGGCGCGGCTACCCCGGTGACGCCGTGCCGCCGCTTGTCGCGGTGTGGAGGAGCACGCGGGAACCCGCGCTCCTCCCGATCATCGAGGCGCTCGGCGAAGAGCCGAACCCGCTCGCCGTCCCCGACCACCGGCTCAACAGCGACCCGTGGATGGTCGGGATGCTCGCGGACGCCGCGCCGGACCCCCGCCTCGCGCGCTGGCTCGCGCCCTGGGCCGAGCGACGCGCGCAGTCCCGGAGACCTGCCCCGACGCCGATCGCCCGCCTGCTCGTCGACTCGCTCCCCGCTACCCGCGCCCTGGTCGACCAGCTCGGGATCGTCGCGGACGACCCCGGGGTGACACCCTTGGACCCCGCGCTGCTCGCCGCGCTCGTCGACGCGTCCCAGCGGGTGGATCTGCGCGCCCGTGCGCTCTGGGCGGAGGTGTACGCGAACCCGACGGACATGGGGCCCCGCTCTGTGCTCGCCGACCTGTACCTGCAGCGGGGTGACCCGCGGGGCGCCTTCATGGCCGCCGGGATCGCTGAGCTGCGAGGCGGTGACGCGAGCGGGCAACACAAGCTGCAGCGCCGCCACGAGGCAGCCTGGCTCGGGGCGCTCGACGCGGTGCTCGGGGCACCGCGCACCTGGCGCGCTGGCGTGCTGGTCCGGGCGGTGCTCCAAGGTGGCCGGGTGCCCTGGCCGCCCCGCCAGGAGTGGCGGCTCATCGAGGAGCTCCGCCTCGCCGACCCCGCGGCCTGGGATCGCCTGACGCCCGAGGCGTTCCCCTCGCTCAGGGTCGTCGGCCCGATCCCCACGAGGGCCCTCCCCGCAGCCCAACAGAGCCCGCTGCTGCCCCAGCTCGACGCGCTCTACGTCACGTTGCCGACGGTCCTGACGGCCCTGGACCGGGATGCGATCGAGTCGTTCCCGGACCGCGCCAAGCTCGTCGTCACCGCCGACTGGGGCCGGCTTGGTGACCCCATCGCGGGCCGGCCGGCGGCGTGGTGGGCCGAGCTCCGCAGGGCCGACCGACGTCACGCGCCGGGCGCGTTGTGGCCGGCACCCGTCGGCTGACACGACCCGGCGCGTGATCAGGGCCGCTCCCACGCGTCCACCCGCACCACCCGCCACCCCCGGGCTGGGACCTCGAGCGAGCTCACCACCGCGCTCGCGTCCACCAGGTCCACCGCCCGCAGCCCGGGGAACGAGACCGATCGCGGGACGTCCGCAACGCTGCCTACTACGAGCAGCCGGCCGCTCTCGAACGCGATCACGTCCGACCACCCGACCGACACCAGCTCCGCCTCAGCGCCTCCGAGCTCCGCCCGCTGGCTGGCGAGCCAGCGCACGAGGGACAGCATGCTCCCGGGGTCGCGGGCCTCGTCGTATGCGTTGACCCCGACGGCGCACGCGGGGTCCGGCGTGAACCACGGCTCCCCCGTCGTGAACCCGCAGTGCGCGCCGCTGTCCCAGGGCATGGGCGCCCTCCACGGGGCGACCACCGGGTCCGTCGTCGCGTCCGCCACGTCGAGCTCCTCGCCGTAGTACAGCGACGGCTCCCCTGGCCCGAGCAGGTGCAGCACAACCAGCGTCCGCCGCAGCTCGGGGTCATCCACCCGGCTCGCGAGCCGGCTCCGGTCCACGTCCCCGAGGAACGGGCGCGTCCCGCTCACGTCCTGGCCCCACGCTGCGATCACCGCCTTGACCCCGCTGAGATCCTGGTCGTCGACGGCCGCCTCGATCGCGAGGAGCCGCGGGCCGTCCGCTACCGGGCCAAGCGCTGCCCACGCTGACAAGCCCTCCACCGACGCTTCGCCGACCACCGTCCCAGCCCCCAGCGGCCCGCCGCTCGAGCGCAGCTCGCCGAGCAACGCCTCCGACGCTGAGAGCCCGCCCGCTACACCGTCCGCGCGGAGAACGACGCCGTCCACCGCCGCCAACAGCCCCTCCAACGTCGCCGCCCGGTCGCCGGCCAGGCCTGGGTCGGCCCAGTCGAGATCGGGCGCGATCACCCCGCCCGTTGCGTAGTAGTAGCGCCCCTCGCCGGTCGGATACCAGCCGTCCCCGCCGTGCCCGCGGAGCTGCACTCGGCCGGCCCCCTCCAGCGCCTCGCGGAACCACGCGTGCTGCCGCCCGATGGCCAGCAAGGGCACCTGCACCTCGAGCCGCATCCCGGCTTCGTGCAGGTCCGTCGCCAGCAGTTCGAGGTCGTCCAGCGTGCCGAGCGCGGGGTCGAGCCCCGTGCCCGAGGGGACGAGTCGGCCGGCGTCCGCGCCGGGCTCCAGCGGGAGCAGCTGCACGGTGCGCGCGCCCAGGCTCCGGATGTGCTGGAGGTGCCACCGCACCCCCTGGACGTCTCCGATCCCGTCCCCGTCGCTGTCCTGGAAGCTGGCGACGTCGAGCTGGTACACGAGGGGGGTTGATGGGGCGGCTCCCGGTAGGGAGGAGGCGCAAGCGAGCAGCAGGGGCAACATGCCGCGGCCCCCAGCACGCCCCGTGCCCGACCTCCACGACGGACAAACGCCGGGAGTTCCACGCCTGACCGACGGGCGTCCGACACCCCGTCGGACAGCCGTCACCCCGTCACCGTCAAGGGGGTGTGGTCAGGTTTTCCACGGCGCAGTAGGAGCCGCCTACCTGGAGCTCCCGTGAACCGTCGTTCCTTCCTTCGCACCTCCGCACAGCTGGCCATCGGACTCGCTGCCCTGGTGGCGCTCGGTGTGCCCAGCGCGTCGGCGGACCCGCAGTACACGCTGAAGATCGCGTCGGTCGCGCCCGAGGGCACCCCCTGGGCGAGCGGCGTGACCGAGTTCAAGAAGTCGCTCGAGGCGTCGAGCGGCGGCCGCGTGGCGGTGCGCCCCTTCCTGGGCGGCATCCTCGGGGACGAGAACGAGACGGTGCAAGCCTGCCAACGCGGGCAGATCCAGGGCGTCGGGGCGTCCACCGGGGCCCTGGCGAGCATCGTGCCCGAGCTGAACGTGCTCGAGCTGCCGTTCTTGTTCAAGACCGCCGACGAGGCCGACTACGTGCTGGACAACGTGATCCTGGCGACGGTCGAGAAGGCCTTCAAGGACCGCGGTCTCGTGCTCGGGTTCTGGAGCGAGAACGGCTACCGCTCGTTCGGCACGCGGTACGGCAGCATCCACTCCCCGGCCGACCTCAAGGGGCACAAGATCCGCTCCCAGGAGAGCGCCGTGCACCTGGAGATGTACAAGCAATTCGGCGCGTCCCCCGTGCCCATCCCGACGACCGAGGTGCTCACCTCGCTCCAGACCGGCGTCGTGGACGGGTACGACAACACGGTGCTCTACGCGACCGCCGCGCAGTGGACGAGCGCGACCAAGTACTTCACGCTCACGAACCACATCTACCAGCCGGCGGCGATCGTCTTCAACAAGGCGTTCTACGACAGCTTGCCGGCCGATCTGCAGGCGCAGGTCTTGAGCCCGCGCACGGGCCTGATGCAGCGGATGCGGAAGGAGATCCGCGCGATGCAGCCGTTCTTGCTGGAGAACCTGGCCGCGATGCACATCACTGTCTACACGCCGACGGCGGCCGAGCTGGCTACTTTCGACGCGCCGGCGAAGGCCGCGCGCGATGCCTACATGTCGCGCGCGAGCGCCGGCGAGAAGGCGCTGTACGCCCAGATCGTCGCCGGGATCGCCACCTACCGGAAGGCCCATCCCTAGCCCAGGATGTAACTACCGGCGCATCACCACGGCGTCGCAGCCGTCACTGTAGTAGCGCTTGCGCGTAGCGAGGGTGGCGAACCCCTCCGCCGCGTAGAGGCCGATCGCAGCGTCGTTGTCTGCGCGGACCTCAAGCCAGCAGACGTCGACGCCGGGCGTTGCCAGGAGCGCACCGAGGAGCGCGCGGCCGACGCCCCCCCGGCGCCGACTGGGCAACGTCCCGACGTGCAGCACGTGCAGCTCGCCGACGACGAGCCACCCAAACGCGAACCCCGCGAGGCCGGCGTCGTCCTCGGCCACCCACTGCACACCCCCCGGACGGTCGAACTCCTCCCGCACCATGCCCGGGGTCCACGCCTCGGGGCCGAAGCACGCGTGCTGCGCCTCCACGAGCCACGCGAGGTCGCCCAGGGTCGCCTCGCGCAGCCGGATCAAGGCGCCCGCCGAAAGGAGACCTTGCTCCGTATTTCGGTGATCCACCGCTGGTATTCCACCGCGAATTCCGGGCTCTCGACAGGGACATCTACGCTCCCGGCGACGCGCCGGATGTAGCGTTCGACGACCATGCGGCTGTACAGGAAGCCCCGCAGATCGTCACCGTCCATGCCCCAGCGCGCCAGGAACGCCTCGAAGTCCTCCGCCCGCGCCCAGGTCGCGCGGACCGCCTCCCACCGGCCCTCCACCTCCTCGGCGCTCGGGCGGTAGATCAACGTGTCGCCCGCCAGCGCCCGGATCACGGTCAGGTCCAGCACTCGCTGCTCCCGCGGGTAGTCGGGGGCGTCCAACGCGACGATCGGGGACGCGTCGTGGGCGTCTACGTCGAGCTCGAACGCGAGGTCCCCGGCGGTGACGATTCGGTCCCCCACCACGTACAGCAGGCGATCTACGGGCTCAGCGTGCGCCGGGGCGCCCAGGGCCAGGACAAGTAAGGACAGCCACACCGTCGCTCGATAACGCCGGGCACGATAGGACGCCCACCCGGCCTGCTCCGGCGAGAAGGATGGGAAGAAGGCGCATGGTCGAAGCGATCGGTATCTCCAAGTCCTTCGGACCCACCGTTGCCCTCACGGACGTCTCGTTCTCGGTCGGCAAGGGGGAGATCGTGGGCTTCCTCGGGCCGAACGGCGCCGGAAAGACGACCACGATGCGCATCCTGACCGGCTTTCTGCCGGCCAACGCCGGGGAGGTCAAGGTCGCGGGCTTCGACGTGTTCGAGAGCCCGATGGAGGTCAAGCGCCGGGTTGGGTACCTGCCGGAGTCCCCGCCGCTCTACCCGGAGCTGTCCGTCGGGGAGTACCTGGCGTTCGTCGGGGAGCTCCGCGGGCTGACCGGGAGAGCGTGCCGCTCGCAGACGGGCGCGGTGATGGAGCGCGTGGGCCTCGGCGGCTGGGAAGCGCGCATCCTGGGCTCGTTGTCGAAGGGGTACCGGCAGCGCGTGGGGCTGGCGCAGGCGCTGCTGCACGACCCGCCCGTGCTGATCCTCGACGAGCCGACGAGCGGGCTCGACCCGACGCAGATGGTCGGCATCCGCGCGCTGATCCAGGACTTGGCGACGTCGCACACCGTGATCTTGTCCACGCACGTGCTGCAGGAAGTCGAGGCGCTGTGCCCGCGCGCGATCGTCATCGGTCGCGGCCGGGTGCTCGCGTCAGGCACCCTCGCCGAGCTGAAACGCCGGGCGAAGCGCGGGAGTTGGACGTTCATCGAGGCCCAGGGCATCGACGCCCGGCAGCTCGCGACCACGCCGGGCGTGGACCAAGTGGAGCCGCTCGCGAGCGTGGACTCGGGCTGGCCCGCGTTCCGGGTGATGAGCCGGGACGACGTGCGCCAGGGGCTCGTGGACCGGGTGGTGGCCGCGGGGGGCCACGTCCGCGCCGTCGAGGCCCGGCTGGCGACGCTCGAAGAGGCGTTCATCGACATCGTCGGAGAAGAGGGCGTGACCCAGGGGAAGGCCGGATGACGGGGTTGCGCGGCGCTTGGACCATCTGGAAGAAAGAGCTGCGGTCGTACGCCGTCAGCCCGCTGGCCTACGTGTTCCTCGGCACTTTCTTGGTGTTGTCCGGGCTGTTCTTCTACCTCGGCATCTCCCTCACCGGCGAAGCTTCGCTGCGAGTGCTGCTGGCAAACCTCGCGGTCACGCAGCTCTTCGTGCTGCCGATGCTGACGATGCGTCACTTCGCGGAGGAGCGCCGGCAAGGCACGCTGGAGCTCTTGCTCACCGCGCCGGTGCCGCTGTCCTCGATCGTCGTCGGAAAGTGGCTGGCCTCGCTCACGCTGTGCCTCCTGATGCTCGCCGGCACGGGCGTGTTCCCGGTGATCCTCGGGTACTACGGGGACCCCGACTGGGGTGTCATCGCGTGCAGCTACCTCGGCCTCGTCGCGGTCGCGTGCGGCTTCTCCGCCGCCGGGCTGTTCGCCTCGTCGCTCACGGACGACCAAGTGGCCGCCGGGCTCCTCGGGATCATGATCCTGCTCCCGTTCTGGCTCGTCCACCAAGCCGAGGCGCTGCTGCCGGCAGACTGGGCCGCGGCGGTGCAGCGGTTCGGCGTCCTCCGCCACCTGGAGTCGTTCGAGCGAGGCGTGCTCGACTCGGCGGACGTCCTGTACTTCGTGGTGTTCACCTTCATCTTCCTGTTCCTCACGTTCCGTTCGTTGGAGTCCCGTCGATGGCGATGAACCGCGCGATGCAGCGCCGCCTCGCGTTCGGCTCGAACGCGACGCTCGTCACCGTCCTCGTGGTCGCCACGCTGGTCGTGGGGTGGTTGTTCGCCGACACGTACCGCGTCCGCCTGGACCTCTCGTCGGACCAGGGCAGCACGCTGTTGCCGGACACGCGGAACAAGCTCCGGCTATTGGACTCCGACGGCGAAGCCGTCACGATCACCGGGTTCACGGCGCAGCGGGGCAAAGACGACTCGCGGTACAAGGACCAGGCGCTGTCGGACTTGCTCGAGGAGCTCGACTACAACTCGGCCAGCGTCACCACCCGTTTTGTGGACTTCGACAAGGACAGGCTCACCGCCGAGTCGCTTGGCGTCACCGAGTACAGCACGGTCGTCATCCAACGGGGGCAGCGACGCGTCGATCTCTCCGACCGGGAGCTGTTCCGCCGCGCCGGGAAGGGGGCAGACAAGCACATCGAGTTCCTCGGGGAGGCCGCGCTCAGCCGAGGGTTCTCCCAGCTGGCGTCCGACACCCGAAAGACGGTGTACGCGCTGGTCGGCCACGGGGAGATGAGCCCCGACAGCCAGGACCCTGGGGGCCTGGCCGACCTCGCCGCCGGGCTCGACCAGGAGCACTACCAGCTCAAGGCGCTCGACCTGGCCCGCGACCACGAGGCGGGCGAGGCGCCCCGCGTGCCGCCCGACGCCGCAGCGGTGCTCGTCGTCCGGCCGACCGTCGCGATCCCCGCGCTCGAGGAGGACCTGCTGCTGGCGTGGTTCTCGACAGGCGGCGCGCTGCTGGTCGCCGTCGAGCCCGACGGGGAAGTGCCCGACCTGCTTGGCCGCTTCGGGGTTGTCGTCCCGAGCGGCTACGTGCTCGACGAGAAGCTGCTCTACCCGTACCCGGATCGCCCGATCCCACGCTACCGGAGCCACGCGATCACCCAGGACCTGCTGACGGACGACCTCATCACGGTGGTCAGCCGGGCCGCCCCGGTCCAAGCCAGCGTGCCGGCGATCCCCGGCGTCCGGAGCTCGACGCTCTTGGAGACAGGGCGCAACGGCTGGATTGAGCGCGGCGGCGCCTCCGAGAACGGGCAGGCCATCCACCAGGCCGACATCGACGGCCCGGGCCCGGTCGCGATGGCGCTCGCCCTGGACGTCTCGTCCGACAGCTCGCTCGTGAAGAAGAAGGCCGGCCGCGTGGTCGTGCTCGGCGACGCCGACCTGTTGAGCAACGCGGTGATGGCCGAGGGCCCGGGCAACCAGAGCTTCGCCATCAACGCGGTGCGCTGGCTGGTCGGGGACGACGCCCGGATGTCGGTGGTCGGGCGCCCGAGCAAGGTCCGTCGCCTCGCGCTGACGGACGAAGACCGGACGTGGATCCAGTGGCTGAGCATCGGCCTCTCGCCGTCGCTCGTAGGGCTCGCCGCGCTCGGCGTGTGGCTGAACCGGAGGGGCCGTTGATGCAGTACCTGCGCCAATTCCGGGGGGCGCTCGTCGCCCTGGTCGTCTTCGCGGCGGTAGCCGGCACGTGGTTCGCGACGCGGCCGGCCCCGGTCACGCCCGGCACAGCAAAAGGCAAGAAGCACGACGAGGGCGTCGCGCTGTTCGCGTTCGAGAAGAACGACCTGGTCAAGGTGAACGTCGAGCGGCCCGACGGCGCGATCACGCTCGTCGAGAAGCCCGATGGGTGGTGGATCGACGGCTCCGAGGGCGCCAACGGGCAGAGCCTACCGGCCAGCCGATCGATGGTCAACCGCGTGAAGCACCAGCTGCACGACCTGGTCAGCCGGGCCACCGTGGTCGACAGCACCGGCGACGCCGCGCTCTACGGCCTTGGGAACAGCGCCATCCGCGTGACGCTCACGTTCCGCGACGGGTCGGTGCACACGTTCGAGGCGGGCGACCCCAACCCCTCCGGCGTCAGCTTCTACATCCACCCGACACCCGGGGACGTGATCTTCACCGTGAAGAAGTCCGCGGTGGACTACTACTCACTCTCGCTGTCGGAGTTCCGCGAGCGCCGCTTCGCGAGCTTCGACTCGAAAGACGTCGATGCCCTCGACGTGAAGGCGCAAAGCGGGATGCACTTGCGCTTCCAGCGCACCGGGGAGCACGCGTGGGACCTGCTGCAGCCCGAGCGCTTCGCGGCCAGCGACGACAGCGTTCGCAGCCTGATGGGGCGCGTGTCTGCGCTCAAGGCCGTGCAGTTCGTGACGGACACCCCGACGCCTGCGGACCTGCACACGTTCGGGCTTGACGCTCCACTGCTCACCGTCGAGCTCACGTTCTCCGGCCGCGAGCCGATGACGCTGCTCGTCGGCGGGCCCGCGCCCGAGAAGGACGGCGACTACGACCTCGCCTACGTGCGGCTCGCCGAGGAGCCGAGCGTGTACACCGCGCGAAACGGGCTGCTCGAGGACTACGCGCGCGAGCCCTCGACCTACCGGCTCATGCGGTTTGGCCGGATGGACCCGAACCGGGTCTCGCAGATCGTCGCGACGCTCGACGGGGCGACGGGCGAAGACGCCACGTTGAACGGCACCGTGACCGTCCGGATGGCCGCGGACAGCTGGCAGTGGGAGGACGGCGTGCCGGTCGCGGGGTCCACGCCAAAGCGCGTCGCCCAGAGAACAGCAGGCATAGAAGCCGACGAGTTCGTCTCCGCCTCCGCTGACGACGCGAAGTACGGCTTCGACCACCCGCTCGTGCGGGTGCGGATGCAGGACTTGGACGGCGTCGATCGGACCCTGCTGCTCGGGGATCCGGGTCCGCCGCGCACCGTGCACGACCAGCCGGACCGCCCCCGGTACTACGCGCGGGTGCTGGACCACGACGAGGTGTACCTGGTCGACTCCGGCGCGCTCGAGGTCGTGAAAGACCTGGTGCGTGAGCATCGCCGCAAGGCCACGGGCGACGACGAGAAGGACGAGCGCACCAACCGCATCGAAGAGGAGCGCCGCCCCGGCGCGCCTCCGACCCTCCCCCAGCCCCCGTCGCCCCCGAGTCAGCCATGATCCCCACCGGCCTCCTCCTCCTCGGCCTCGCCGCGTGCCACCCCGCCGCTCCCGCCTCGACGGCGACGTTGATCTACACCGCACACTGGGACGGTGAAATCGAACCCTGTGGGTGACCCAAGCACCCCACGGGCGGTCTGCCCCGACGCGCAACGACGATCCACGAGGCCCGCACCACGGCGGGCGATAGCCCCGTGTTCGTCGTCGACGGCGGCAACCTCTACTGGAAGAGCTCGCGGCTGACGTCGCAGGAGAAGCCCCAGCAGCAAGAGAAGGCACGACTGATGGCCGCCGCGGTGGACGCATCGGGCATCGACGCCATGCTGCTCGCAGAGGGGGACGTGGCGCTGGGCGTGGACTTCGTGCGCGCGCTCGCCGAGGAGCACCGGCTCCCGTACGTCGCGAGCAACTTGGACTGTGGCGGCGGCTTCCCGGCGAAAGACCTCGTGATCGAAAAGTCCGGCCTCCACGTTGGCGTGCTCGGCGCGGTGAACGACCGCGCGCTGTTCCCCGGCTGCACCGCGACGGATCCACAGGCGGCCATCCGCGACGGCGTGGCGCGGCTCCGGGCGGCGCCCGTCGACGTCATCGTGCTCCTGGACGCGCTGGCTGACGAGCCGAGCGACGGCCTGCTCAAGGCGGTGCCGGGGATCGACCTGGTGGTGGGCGGCACCCTGCAGCCGCTGGCGAGCCCGGACCCTGCCCCGGGTGGCGGGCTCCAGCTTGGCCCAGGGACCCGCGGGCGCGACGTCGGCGTGTTGAGCTTTACGCTCACCCCGGGGGCGACTGCGTGGCGGGAGGACAGCACGCTGGGGCGGCTCGCCGAGCAGCGCGACCGCTACAACGAGAAGGTCAAGCAAGCGAAGGCGGACGCCGAGAAGGCGAACGGCGAGCGGGACAAGGACGTCGCGCTGCGCCGGGCGGAGTTCTACGCGAAGGAGGCGGCGGGGGCCGAGGCACAGCTGCAAGCGGCGACCGCGGTGAGCCAGCGCGCGCACACCGCACACAACACGCTGGTCACGCTCGACACCGCGGTGAAGGACGACTCGGCCGTCCAGGCGATGGTGGACGCCGCGAAGGAGCGGATCAACGCGCTAGTGTCCTCCTCGCCGACAGCGCCCGTGCTCGGGCCCTACGTCGGGAGCAAGGCCTGCTCAGCGTGCCACGCCAGCCAGGCGACCCAGTGGCAAGGCACGGCCCACGCGCGCGCCTGGGCGTCCCTCGTCGGCAAGAAGCGCCAGCTCGACCAGGCGTGCTTCGCCTGCCACGCGACCGGCGCGGTGCCCTGGAGCGGCGAGGTGCTCGGCCCCCACGCGCCGGGCGAGGTCGGGTCACTCTCCAACGTCGGCTGTGAGAGCTGCCACGGGCCCGGGAAGGAGCACGTCGTGAACCCGGCTACGCCGATGGCGACGCCTACCGCAGCGACGTGCACGGGCTGCCACGACGCGACCCAGGACGACGGCCGGTTCGACTTCTTGGCCTACCTCCCGCGGATCTCTCACGCGGCGGCGGCCAAGTAGCGCCGGCGCTGGCCCCCCGGTTCAGTGGTGGCTGCCCGAGCTCAAGTCGGTCTGGATCTCGCCCGGGATGAGCACGCGCGCGACGAGCGCCACCGCGAGCAGTGAGCCGAACGTCGCGACCACCGCCGCGCCCGTCGGCGCATCGAACTCGTACGAGGCGGCGAGGCCAAGCACGCTACCGACCAGCCCGACGCCCCAGCCGGCCAGCAGCCGCCGGCCGACGCCCTGGGTGAACAGCGCGACGATGACCGTGGGAACGACCAGGAAGGTGAACACCAGGAGGACGCCGCCGATGGTCACCGACAGCGAGATCACGACGCCGAAGGTGGCGTAGAACGCGAGATCCCACCACGCGATCGACATCCCCGACCGCTCGGCGCCCTCGGGATCGAACGAGAGCCGCAGGAACTTCTCGCGGAAGGCGTAGTGGATGGCTGCGATCACGACGTACACCCCGGCGGTCACGGCGATGCGCTCGGGGGTGACCACGAGCAAGCTCCCGACCATGATCTGCTGGATCTCGTCGGCGCCGTGCGGGCCCTTGTTCGCCACGATGATCGCGACCGCGCTCGCGACCGCGTAGACGATGCCGATGAAGGCCTCCACGGGCACTCGCTTCGCCTGCGAACGCGCGAGCGTGAACAGGATCGCGCCGACGAAGGTGAACCCGAGCGAGACGAAGTAGCTCTCGGTGCTCCCCGGCTCAGCGCCAACGAACAGCCCGCACATCGCGCCCAGCGCCGCGATCTGGGCCAGCGCGAGGTCCACGAAGATGACCCCGCGCGTGATGACGTGGATCCCAAGGTACACGTGGATGCCGAGCAGCACCAGGCACGCGACGAACGCGGGCAAGAAGAACATGGCGATGTCGTACATGGCCTACGCTCCGGTCGTGAGGATGCGGACGATGGTGTCGAAGAGGCCCAGGTACGAGTCGACGCCGGTGGCGCCGCCTACGCTGCTGGGGAGCGTGTCGACCTTCGCGCCGGCGCCGCTGGCGATCGGCGCGGCGTCCGCGCCGCTGTGGAAGGTCTCGACCAAGATGTGCTTGACCGCGGAGGTCTTGCCCAGCTGGATGAGCTCGAGCGTGTGCTGCGGCGTAGGTGGGATGCCCGGCCGTGGCTCCACGAACCCGACGACGTTCATCCCGTAGGCCTTGGCGAAGTAGTCGAACGTCGAGTGGTAGCCGATCACGTTCGAGCCCTTGAGGCTCGCCATCGACGCGCTCCAGCTCGCCTCCTTCGTGGTCAGCGAGCTCTCGAACGACGCCAGGTTGGCCTTGTAGCTGGCGGCGTTTCCGGGGTCGACGAGCTCCAGCCGCTGCTCGATGAGCCGCGCGACCTTGCGCCCGTTCTCAGGGTCGAGCCAATAGTGCGGGTTCCCCTGGGGGTGGAGGTCGCCGCGGGACCGGTCAATCGAGCCCGTCGGGACCTCGATCGGGGTGATCGCGGCGGAGGCCTCGAGGTAGCCGGACGTGCCGGACTGCACGCGGGGGTTGCCCGAGCCGGAGAGGAGCGATGGCAGCCAGCCGATCTCCAGCTCCATGCCAACGGCGATCACCAGGTTCGCGCTGGAGAGCTTCAGCATGTAGGACGGCTTCGCGTCGACGAAGTGGGGGTCGAGATCCCCACGGGCGATGTAGGCGACCTTCACGTTCGCCCCGCCCACCGCCTCGGTGAGCGACGCCAGGTCTTGCGTGGTGGTGACGACGTTGACGGCTGCGAGCGCGGGGGAGCTGAACACCGCCCCGAGGAGCAGCGGAAGAGCGGTAGAAGCACGGGGAGTAGAGAACATGGGACCTCGATCAGTAAGAGTGCGCGGGGTGGACCCCGATGACGAAGCTGAGTTGGCCGGTGAGCGAGTCGGCCGTGTGACCGCCCGGCAGAAACTGGCGCTGGGCCTGGAGGCGGAAGCACGAGAACTCGGTGGGGGCGAGCACGGCGATTGCCGTCGCGCCAAACGTCTGCCCGCCGTCCACCGGCTTCGGCAGGCCGACCATGTCGAACCGCCCGCCGAGCCAAAACCGCTTCGTGAAGGAGTATTCGAGCGTCGAGTACAGGCCGCCGATCTGCTGGCCTGGCTTGCTCGCCGAAGGCGCCCGCCCCTTGTCCGCGAAGATGAATTCGTTCTGCCACACGAGCCGGTTCCACTGGTGACGCGCGGAGCCGTGGCCCTTCACCGTCACGTCGACGCCGCCAACGACGCTCTGGCCGCCGATGTCGTCGAGCCCCGAGAGCCCCGACGCGCCGACTTCGACGCTGTAGTTGTCACCCAGGTCCACCAGGTTCTTCCAGTGCGCGAGGTACCCGAAGCCCCCGGCGTCACCCGATCCGAGCACGCCTTCGTTCTGGCCGGCGTCCACCCCCAGCGTGAGCTGCGAGTACCACGGCAGCGGGAGCAGCAGCTGCGCGTTCACCCCGACGTCGTTGAGCCCCTCCTCGCCGAACACCCGCTGCGACACCAGCGCCCTGTCGATCGTGAGCAACGCGTGCGTGTGGGTCACGTTCTCCCGGCCGAACGGCTCCTTGATCTTGCCGATGTTCACGAGCAAGCGGGGCACGGCCGTCACCGTGACGAACCCCTCCTCGACCTCCAGCCCCTCGGTCCCGGGGATAGCGAGCACCATGTTGGCCTTGAAGTACGGGTCGACCGCAGAGGTCAGCTGCACCTCCATCTCCTGCACCGAGAGCCCCGTGCCGAAGGTCTCCCCTTTCCCGGGCAAGTCCGCCGACTCGCCGGTCCACGACGGGGCAGCGAGCTCCCCGTCGTCGAGCTCAGCCCCCGCGAGGAACAGCCCGTTCGCGGAGATCCCCGGGTTCATCGCGGACAAGAAGCTTTGGCCCGCGCCGTCCTCGGCCAACGCGGGAGCTTGGAAGGCGAGGAGCGAGACCAGGATGGTGTGCATTCGGCACGCATACCACGTACTGCAACTGTGTTGTATATGGGTCCCGAACGTTTTTACAACTCAGATACTCTTATAGACCGTGTGCGATGATCGGCCACGCCGCCGCCCAGCGAAAGTCCGGCGACCGCTCCCAGCTGTGACATCCCACACAAGCCGCGTCTGAACTTGGTAGTTCCCCGTATCCGTCGGCGTCCCTATCGTCCGCGCACGCCGCGACGTGGTCGGATCCCGGCCCGTGGCACGCCTCGCAGCCCACTTGCCCGAGGGCGAGGGACGATGCCGCCGGGTCGCGAAACCCGCCGGGCTGCCGGTACCCGGTCGCGTGGCAGCCGACGCAGTCCGCGCGCTGGCCCGCGGACGCCCCCTCCAGCGCGGCCCAGGCCGAGGCGTGTGCGCTGGCGTCCCAGGTCGCAGCGGCCGACGCGTGGCAAGGGGCGCACGCGGCCTCCCCGACGTAGCGAGCCGTGGACCGGCTGACCCCCGAAAACGGAGGCAACGGGCTCGCAAATTGCACGAGCGGCGGACCGCCCCGGGCGGCGTCGGGCACCAAGCGAGCGGCCTCGGCCTCGGCGGCCTCGAGCAGCGCGGCGCCGTCAGGCTCCAGCACCACGGGGCGCGGGGCGTGGCACGCCAGGAGGAAGATCACCCCTACTTCGAGATCCCACACTGCACAGTCACGCTGTGCGAGACCGGCAGCTCCGCGTTCTGGGGCGTGAGCATCTCGTAGGTGATCCCCGTGAACGCGACCACGCCTTCGCCTTCGCGCACCTCGTGCCGCGCGCCCTGCTTCTTGCCCTCGGTGTTCCAGTACACGTTGGCGCCGGCGTCCAGGAACCACTGCTGGTCGAAGCTCGCCTCGGTGTCGGGGCCACCGACGATGAAGTCGGGGTCAAAGGAGCTGTAGCTGCCGATCACCGACAGGTGGTCCGTGACGGACGTGTGCAGCGGGACATCGGTCGCGGCGGCGACGAACCAGCCGAACCGGTCGGTCACCGCGCCGCCCTCGACGACGCGCGACAGGAGCGCCTCGCCGACCACACGGGGGTTGAACGCGGGCGCGAAGCGCTCGGTGTTGACCTCGAGCGACACGGCGCCGTGCGTGTGGCCGTCGGTCGCGTCCCCCGCGTGCATGATCGAACCGCGCAGGTCGAACACGCGCAAGGGGGTGACCGAGAGCCGCGCCACGACGTCCTTCGCCGCGGTGGAGTCCAGCTTGCTCACGCCCGATCCGTTGATCAGCTGCAGGTCGAGCGCGCCGAGGTCCTTCCACGCCAGCCGGTACCCAACGCCGATGTCGATGCCGGGAGAGACGCCGAACCGCCGCTCGGGCTCCATGTACGCGAGCTGCCCGCCGAGGAAGAAGTGGTCGTAGCGGTCGTAGTCGTCGCGCAGGCCGAAGGAGGTGTGCATGACGCCCATCTTGACGTTCTGGCGCACGTTGCGGCCGACGTGCAAGCGAACGAAGAGCTCGTCGAGCGACGGGTCGAGGATGGTCTCGTCGGTGCCGGAGACGGCGAGCGCGTCACCCAGCATCTCTGGGTCCACGGGCGGGCTGTCGGGGATCGCGGCGAATTCGACGCCAGCGCGCACGTCGAGCCAAGGCGTAGCGTCGAGCTCGGCGTTGGGCCGAAAGTGGGCGACCGTGAACGTCGGGCGCGGGGGGTTCGCCGCGTACGCGGGGTCCCCGTTCCGCTCCAGGTGCTCGGCGACGAAGTTCGTCTGGAAGACGCCCCCGAGCCGGAACTTCGCCTCTTCCGGGGGCCCGCCGTGGCCCTGCCGCCCGCCGTGGTTGCCACGGCCTCGGCCGCCGCCAGCCTCGGGGACGGCGCCGTTCCCGTCGCCCTCCTCGGCGAGCGCAGGCGCGTCGACCTCCGCGCTCTCGGGCGCGACGGCTTGGGGGGCGGGGACAGCGGCGGCCGCGGGCTCAGGGTCGGCCGCGAAAGCAGAGAGGGCGAGTAGGGTCAACATCCCGCCAATGTAGCAGACCGAGCCGTCAGTTGAAGTCGCTGGTGTCCGGGTCGGGCTCGAGCTCCGGCTCGTGGTCGTCCGAGATCAACGCCCCGTGGTGGAGCGTCATGCGCCAGCCGTCTTCGGTGCGGAGGAACAAGTTGGTGCACGCGACCCGGGCGACGAGCGGCGCCCCGGCGCCCCGGCTGACGTTCTCGACCAGGTGCACCTTCGCGGTGGTGCCGTAGATATCGACGCGCAGCTCGGACACACGGATCGACAGGCGCTCCCCGGAGCCGAACATCCGCCGCCACGAGTTCTGCACGTTGATGGGCCCGATGATGGCCTCCGCACCCGGGTGGATGCACGTGTCGCCATCGTGGCCGGACCACACGAGGTCCATCCGGAGCGTGTCCCCCGCGACGAACGCCCTGTAAAATGCGTCGTTCGCCGCCAACACGGCGCGGACATCGGCTTCGGACGCGATCGACTTGGGCTCGGGCATGCCGCACAAGCTATCGCCACCAGCGGCCGACCGCATGCGGTCGCGTCGGGGGATACCCCGGGGAGATGCCCCCAACGCTCTTCGCCGCGATCACCCTGCTCACGGGCTGCTCCCCCGACCGGACCATCGGCGCCTGGCAGGTCGTCCCGACCGAGGCCGGCTTCGACGTCCTCCGCGACGACGGCACTGCGCTGGTCTCCGGGCTCGCATTGGAGCTCGGCACCGGCTCGGCCAGCGTGGAGTTTCAGACCGGGAGCTACCGCTTTGACGACGAGACCGTGGAGTGGACGGCAGTCGCGCCACACGGGCACCCGAGCGGGCGCGACCCCGCGCTGACCTGGGAGCTGGACGACGCCGACGGCAACGCGCTCGGCCAGGTGTCCGTGGCGCAGCTGAGCACGGGGATCCTCGCGATCGGCGTAGCGTCCGCCGACGGCGACGTCAACCGCACGCGCTTCTCGGTCCCCTGCACCGGGGACGACCACTTCGCCGGGTTTGGCGAGCACGCGCAAGACGTCGACCACGTCGGGCAGGCCTTCCCCTTGTGGGTCAGCGAGCCGGGGATCGGCAAGTCAGACACCGAGACGCAGGGCGACGACTGGTTCCTGACCGGCACGCGCCACGCGTCGAGCTACCCGGACCCGTTCTTCATTCGGCCGGACCCGCTGGGCGTCGAGCTCGTGACCCAGGCCCGCGTAGAGGTGGACCTCTGCACGTCGGACACGTGGTCCGCGACGACGTGGGACGGCGTGACCGAGATCCTGTTTTACGACGTCGACTCCCCGCTCGAGGCGGTCCAGGCGCACGCGTTGCGGTCGGGGACACCCGTGCTGCCCCCGGCGTGGGCGTACGCGCCTTGGAACGACGCCGTAGGCGGCGCCGAGCGCGTCCGCACCGTCGCCAGCGAGCTTCGCGAGAGCGGCGCGCTGAGCGGCGTGATCTGGACCGAGGACTGGAAGGGCGGCGAGGACTCCGCGTACGGCTACCACCTGCTGCCGAACTGGGAGGTCGACGAGACGCTCTACCCGGACCCGAGCGGCATCGCGGCGGAGCTCGCGGCGAACGGGTTCCAGTGGTTCGCGTACTTCCAGCCGTTCCTGGTGGAGGGCAACCCCTCCTGGGACGAAGCCAGCGATCTCGTGATCAAGCACGAAGACGGCACGCCGTACACGTTCACGGGCATGACCTTCGAGCCGACGAGCGTGCTCGACCTCACGCGGCAGGACGCGCGGGACTGGGCGGCCTCCAAGATGCAGGCCGCGGTCGACATCGGCTTCACCGGGTGGATGGCCGACTACGCGGAGTGGCTGCCGACCGACGCCGTGTTGGCCGACGGCGACGCGATGGACGACCACAACGCGTACCCGCTGTGGTGGCAGGACACCAACGCGAGCGTGCTGAACGGTGACGTAGCCGGGCAGGCCGCCGGGGTGATGTTCACCCGCTCGGGCTGGACGGGTTCGCCGACGCGCTCCCCCGTCGCCTGGGCCGGGGACCAGCGCACCAGCTTCGACGCCGACGACGGCCTCCCCTCGGTGCTCCCCATGGGCATCGGCGCGGGCATCGCCGGCGTGCCGCTCTTCACGCACGACATCGGCGGGTACCAGTCGATCGGCAACGACCCGTCCACCAAGGAGCTCTGGTGGCGTTGGTGTACGCTCGGCGCGATGACCCCCATCATGCGGACCCACCACGGGGCCTTCGCCGAGGACGACTGGCAGTTCGACAGCGACGACGAGACCCTCGCGTTCTACGCGCGCTGGTCCCAAGTGCACGGGCGGCTCGCGCCCTACCTCCAGGGCCTCGCCGTGCTCGCCCAGTCCGAGGGCACGCCGGTCGTCCGCGCCCCTTTCCTGACCTACCCCGCGGAGAGCTGGGGCCGGATGGACGCGTGGCTCCTCGGGGACCTGCTGGTCGCGCCGGTGCTAGCCGAGGGCGCGCTCTCCCGACAGGTCGACCTGCCCACCGAGACCGCGTGGTTCGACTTTTGGACGGGCGCCCCCGCGACCAGCGGCGAGTTCTCGGTCCCGCTCGACAGCATCGCGGTCTTCGCCCCCGTGGGCGCGATCGTGCCGATGTACACCGACCCCGCGGACACACTGGTAGACGGCCCGCTCTCGGGGCTCGTCACCCGGGACGAGGTGGACACTGGCCGCACGGTCTACATCTTCGGGTCAGGGCAAGGCCTCTCGTCCCACTTCGTCGAGGCAGACGGCACGACCTACACGGTTTCCGGCACCGCCTCGGTGGCCGAGACGTCCGTGGACACGACCAACGGGACCGCGAGCGTCGGTGGGCTGGACGTGACCATCGCGGGCCCCATCGAGCGCCGCTACCGCATCGTCGTCTACTGAGCCGAGGGGTCCAGGGCTTCTTGACGCCCTCGCGGCCGGCCGTGGGCTATGCTGACGCCCCTTCCAGGTCGTTTCATGCTCCTCGCCCTTGGCCTCGTGTCCCTGTTCGCTTGCCGCACCACTACGCCAACGGTGGATGACAGCGAAGGTGGAAACGGCGGAAATGGAGGCAACGGTGGCGATGACTCCGAGTCCCCCGCGCTCTCCGAGGGCGACGCGTGTGACCCCGCCGCCGACCTGTGCCCCACCGGGACGGCGTGCTGCACCGAGTGCTGCGAGGACACCGCGACCCCCGTTTGCACCACGACCGTGGACGACACGTGCCCGCTCCCCGACCTGGCGGCCGACCAGGAGCGGCTCCAGGACGGGCTCGTCGAGGAGTGGAAGTACTTCGAGGAGGACGACTGCACGATCGTCGAGGGGTGCGTGCTGCAGCCCGGGTGGCGCCGGCTGTTGCGATTTGACCTGACGACGCCGAACTACGGCACGTCCGACCTGAAATTCGGTGACCCGACCGGCAACCCGCTCTTCCACTACTCGGAGTGCCACCAGCACTACCACTTCGACGGCTACGCACAGTACACCCTGCTGGACGCCGACTCGAACCAGGTCGCCGAGGGTCACAAGCAGGCGTTCTGCCTCGAGGACTTCGAGCCCTGGACCGACGACGCGCGCCCCCGCGCCCGCTACAACTGCGACAAGCAGGGCATCTCCCAAGGGTGGGCCGACACCTACAGCGGCTACCTGGATTGCCAGTGGATCGACATCACGGACGTGCCCGCAGGCACTTACGACGTGCACGCGGCCGTCAACTTCCAGTCGATCATCCCCGAGCTGGACTACTCGAACAACACGGCCGACGCGACCTACACCGTGGTCGACGCCGAGGACATGCCGGCGGTCACCGACGCGTGCTCGGGCAACGACTCGAGCGAGACCCGGGACTGCGGGTGGACCTTCGTCGGAAACTACACCTGCACGCCGGGAGACCCGGTCCAGGCCGATTGCAGCGGCGGCTGTACGGACACCTGCGAGGGCGACCCCGTCATGCGGGTCTGCGACGGCGCGGACAACCCCTGCTACTCGTACCAGGCCCTCGGCAGCGATGACGACGGCTGCGGCAGCGGCAACCACTGCCCGGTCGTCGAGATCACCTGCCCCGCGGGGGGTGTCGTGACCGTGCTCACCGGCTCGTGGCGCTCGTCGGACGGACCAGCAACCTGCGATCCCGTGTTGGAGTAGCAAAAGAGAATGACGTTGCTCCCGCTGCTGCTCCTCTCGTCCGCCGCGTTCGCCGGCTCGAACGCCGACACGTGCAGTAGCTGCTGCCGCGACGCCGGGCTCTCCGGGTGCTCTACGGAGCTGTACGTGGTCGGCGAGGCCACCCGGGTCTCCAAGGAGGGAGCGGGCTGGCGAGCGTCGGGGCTTCACGTGGTGTCCTGTGACGGGCGCGGGTTCTTCGACGACGGGCGCACCACCCTCTTCTCGTCGGTCCCGAGCGGCGGCGATGTAGCGAAGTCCTCCTCCGCGCAGTGGTCCTGCTTCGCGCAGAGCTGCCAGCTGCCGTCCGGGCTCTGCTTCGACGACGAGGCCGGTCACGTGTCGGTCTGCGCGACGGGCCAGCCGCCTGCGGCCGCGGCCTTCCGCGCGGCCCCGGCCCCCAAGGGCGGGTCGCCCACTGCACCGACCCCCGTCGCCGCCGCCCCAACCCCAGCCGGTACGGTCACCGTCGTCGTCGCCGGTCGCTCGCTGAACGTGCAGGTCGCCGGCGCGCAAGCCCCGACGGCAACGCCCCCGGCGTACGCCGCCCCCGCGTCATCCTACGCCGCGCCCGCGTCGTCCTACGCCGCCCCTGCTTCGTCCTACCCCGCGCCCACGTCGACCTACGCCGCGCCCGCGTCGACCTACGCCGCGCCCGTCGCGGCCCCGGCCCCGCCGGCGCCCAAGCCCAAGCCGAAGAGCACCGGCATCCTGTTCGACGATCTCGACGATGACGAGATCCTCGCGGAGCTACGCGGCGAGTCGGACGCTTCGCTCAACACCCCTTCGGCAGACCCCGTCACGCCCGGCATCGTCGGGGGCGTCGTCGGGCCCGTGCTCCCCGCTCCCGCGCCGACCCAGTCGTGGTCGCCGAGCGCCACGTCGACCTACACCCCCGACCCCGCGCCTGTCCCGGTCGCGCCGTCGGCGTACAACACCCCGCCGCCCACCTCCAGCGCCCCGAAGCTCGATGCTGTCGCCCAGCTCACGCAGGGCCTCCCGCGCGACCCGCCTGACGACTGCGAGGCGCCGATCGAGGTCCTGCGCGGTGAAGCACGCAAGCAGGTGATGGCCGGGGACGACCTCCGGCTTGGGAAGGACGCCGCGAGCGCCATCCAGAAGTACCGGGCGGCCCTGTCGATGGACTCCTGCAATGGCTACGCGTGGCTTGGGCTCGGCGAGTCCGCGGTCGCGCTCGACCGCCCCGACATCGCGATCCGCGCGCTCCGGAACGCCACGACGCTGCTCCCGCAGCACTACGGGGCGTGGACCGAGCTCGGCCAGGCGTACGAGGCGATCCACCAGGTCGACATGGCGATGACCGCGTACAAGAAGGCCCTCGCGCTCAAGCCGGGGCTCGCTGTCCCGATGGCGGGCGTCCAGCGGCTCGGCGGGTAGGTGTCGCCCGCGCTCTGGCACGTGATGCTCGGCGGGGCGTTCATCCCGACGGGCGTCGGCGCGTTGGCGTGGTCGGACGCCGACCAGCTCTCCGGCACGCTCGCCGGGGAGTACGACGGCATCCTGCGCCCGCCGCTCACCGTGTACGCGGGCTGGTACGACAAGCACGACGCCATCCTGGTGGACTTCGCGATGGTGCGCTTCTCGACCGCTACGTGGTCGGACACGCCTTCCGCCGAGGGCCTCGGCGCGACGCGGCTCGGGGTTGACTACCGC
This sequence comes from Bifidobacterium breve, assembly GCA_943328795.2. Classification (GTDB taxonomy): domain Bacteria; phylum Myxococcota_A; class UBA796; order UBA796; family SXON01; genus CAIUMM01. The sequence goes on along the minus strand of CALQBK020000002.1, from coordinate 46,954 downwards.
CGCTACTTGCCCGGCGCGACGGCTGGCCCGGGCAAGGTGGACATGTACGGGGACGTCGGGCTCTACGGCATCTTGCCGAGCGCCAACGACACGTCCGAGGCGTACACTGAGGAGGATCAGGCCAGCGCCGACGAGGCGTCGGGCGAGCTCCGCGCCCGCATCGGGGGGGTTGGTGGGCGACTCGGCCTCGGGGCCGGCTACCGACTCGGGGAGCCCGCGAGCGTCACCCTCGGCGTGCGCGGGGCGATCGCGGTGCACCGCGCGCAGTCGACGCTCGAGACGGGGTACCAGGTCAGCGTCATCGTGGCCCCGGAGGCCGCGCTCACGCTGGAATTTCGTCGTTGATCGCGTGGCTGCTCGGGGTCGCGTTGGCCCGGGCCAGCCCCGCGCCCGCCCCTCCCGCGGACTCGGCCTGCGCGGCGTCCCCGGTAGAGCGCCCGGTCACCCCGCACCCCGAGCCCGCGTACCACTTCGCCGCCGAGGTGTACGCAGCGATCGACGCGGTGGTCACCCGCTCGCCCGGCGTCGTCCACCCGTTCGTGGTCGGCTGCACCCTGGAGGGGGCACCGATCCGCGGCTACGCGGTGCACGACCCGGCGTCGCCGGTCACCCGCCGCCTCTTGTTGATCGCCAACATCCACGCGCTGGAGTGGATCCCGACGGAGGACGCCCTCGCGTTCCTGCTGGACTACGCAGCGCGCCCTGAGCCCGGCGTAGAGGTGGTCGTGGTCCCCGTCGTGAACGTCGACGGGCGCCGCAAGGTCGAGGCGGACTTGCTGGCCGGCCGCAACGTCTACCGGCGCGGCAACCACGACCACGTCGACCTGAACCGCGACTGGGCGGTGAACCGGGACAGCCACGCTGCCTGGCGGTACCTGCTCCCCTCGCGGTACGCGACGTCGCCTGCCCCGCTGTCCCAGCCCGAGACCCGCGCGATCGACGCGCTGCTGCGCGCCCACTCGGCCGCCGGGGACATCCCGTTCTCGGGGTTCGTCTCGCTGCACAGCTTCGGGGGGTTCATCTACTACCCGTGGGCCGGGCGGTGGGAGCGCGCCGCGGACTGGCCTCGCTTGCAGGCCATCGGCGAGGCCATGCAGGCGGGGATGGGCCCCCACGCGTATCGGCCGAGGCAACTCTCGCGCTGGGGCTTCTTCTTCCGCGGCCAGGGCATGGAGATCGACCACGTGTACGGCGAGTTCGGCATCCCGGCGTTCCTGGTCGAGACCACGCGGTCGGGGCTGCAGAGCCCGGCAGACCTCCACGCATACTTTCGATGGTACAACCCTCGGGACCCGGCACCGCACGTCCGGAGCGGCGTCGGCATGCTCCGCGCGTGGGTGCAGGCGAGCGCCTAGGCGCGAGATTAAACACGTCATGACAGGGCCAGCCCTTGCGGCTCCCGGTGGTTCGACTAATTGGCCAGCCCGCGACAGCCCCGGGGCTCACTCAGCTCACCGCTTGTCCGCATTCTTCCCCTGTACCCGGAATCCCCATGATCACGGTTGAAGGCCTCTCGCACTGGTACGGCGACCGCCGCGCAGTCGAGGGGCTCTCGTTCACGATTCAGCAGAACGAGTGCGTAGGCCTGCTGGGCCTCAATGGCGCAGGCAAGTCCACGACGATGAAGGTGCTCGCCGGCCTGCTGGTGCCCACGGGCGGGACGGTCACGATCGACGGCGCCGACCTCGTGAACGCCGGCGCCCAGTTCCGGGCCCGCATCGGGTACCTGCCCGAGGACCCGCCGCTCTACAAAGAGATGACCGTCCGCGAGTTCGTCGGCTACTGCGGCCAGCTCAAGGGCATGGCCGCGAGCGCGGTGAACGCACGGCTCGACGCGGTGCTGGCCACGGCGCAGCTGACGGCCCGGCAGCACCAGGTGATCGGCGAACTGTCCCACGGCTACCGCAAGCGCTGCGGCATCGCCCAGGCGATCATCCACAAGCCGAGCGTCGTCATCCTCGACGAGCCCATCTCCGGGCTCGACCCGAAGCAGATCGTCGAGATGCGGCAGGTCATCCGAAACCTCGCCAAGGACGCTACCGTCATCATCAGCTCGCACATCCTCTCGGAGATCTCCGAGACCTGCGACCGCCTGATCGTCCTCAACGGCGGCAAGATCGTCGCCGCCGGGACCGAGGCGGAGCTGGCCGCCCGGGCGGGCGGGGGCGGGCGGGTCACGGCGTTGCTGCGCGGCAGCGCGGACGCCATCGCGAGGGCGTTTGCGATCGCCGGCGTCGTCGCTTCGGACACGCGGGAAGAGGCCGGTGGGCTCACTCGCGCGCACGTCACGCTCGGGGCGAGCACCTCGGGGGACGGCCGGGAAGCGCTGGTCGTGGCGCTGACCCAGGCGGGCGTAGGGGTTCGTCGATTGGTGGAAGACGAAGGGGAGCTCGAGCAGATCTTCCTCGGACTCACGAAGGAGAGTGCACAGTGAGCGGTATCTGGCTGATCGCGCGCCGCGACTTCTCGGCGTTCATCAACACCATGTGGGGTTGGCTGATCCTGTCGCTGGCGCTGCTGGTGGACGGGGTGCTGTTCAACGCGTTCGCGCTGTCGTCGACAGCGCGGTTGTCGGCGGAGGTCCTCACGGACTTCTTCTTCTTGACCGGCGGCATCGTGCTGTTCGCGGGCGTCGCGATCACCATGCGGCTGTTCGCGGAGGAGCGGCAGACCGGCACCATCGTGCTGCTCGAGTCCTCGCCGCTCTCCGAGCTCCAGTCGGTGCTCGGCAAGTACCTCTCGGGCCTGATGTTCCTCGCCCTCTTCCTGGTGCTGACCGCCTACATGCCCGCGATGATCTTCGTGAACGGCAAGGTCAGCCCCGAGCAGATCGCCGTCGGGTACCTCGGGGTCACGCTGCTGGGCGCCACCGGGATCGCCATCGGCACGTGGGCTTCGTCCATCAGCCGGAACCAGCTCGTGGCGCTGATCATCGGCGCGGCGGGCACCCTGTTCTTCGTGCTCTGCTGGATGCTCTCGCGGGTCCTTGACCCGCCGTTCAAGGGGTTGTTCGCGTACATGGCATTCTTCGACAAGCAGTTCCAGCCCTTCCAGGAAGGAAGGATCAACACCGAGGGCGTCGTGTTCTTCGCCTCGGTCAGCTTCGCGTTCCTGCTGCTCGCTACGCGCTCCTTGATCGCACGGAGGTGGGAATGAGCACCCCCAGCATCCTCTACCTAGTCGGTAGCCTCTCGGTCTTTTGCGCCGAGCGCATGTTCTCCGGCAACGACGCCGTCCGGTGGCCGCTGATCCTGCTCGGGCTCGCGTTGGCCGCAGCCGCGATCCTGTCGCGCGCCTCCAGCTGGGGACGCCACCCGTCGGCGACACGGCTCGCGGTCGGCTTCTTCGTCGTGTCGATGTCCTCCGGGGTCGTGTACGTCGCGTCCCTCAAGGACTCGGTCGGGATGCTCGGGCTCTCGCTCGAGACCGCCGGGCACGTCCAGGTGGGCCTCCAGGCGCTCGTGCCGCTCGTTTGGCTGGTCGGCGCCCTGCCGGCCTTCGCGATTGACTCGACGCTCTCCGCGAGCCCCCACAGCGTCCACCCCGGCCGCCTGCGGAACGCCCTGGAAGGCGGCCTCGCGGTCGCCCTCGGCCTCGCGATGCTCTTCCCGATCAACTACCTGGCCACCGAGAACAACAAGCGCTGGGACTTCGGCTTCTTCAAGACCACCGCGGTCGGGACCTCTACGCGCGCCGCGGTGGACAGCCTCGCCGAGCCGCTTCGGGTCGTCTTGTTCTTCCCGCCCACGAGCGAGGTCCTCCGCGAGGTCCGCCCGTACTTCGACGACTTGGCCGGCGCGAACCTGTCGATCGAGGTCATGGACCAGACGATGGACCCCGAACAGGCCAAGGCCTGGAAGGTCAAGGACAACGGCACCATCGTGCTCGTGAAGGGCACCGGCGACGACGAGCAGACCGAGTCCATCAAGCTCGACGACGACATCGACAAGGCCCGGAAGGACCTGCGCAAGCTCGACAGCAAGGTGCAGACCGCCCTTTTGAAGATCGCGCGCGACAAGCGCACGGTGTACTTCACCGTCGGCCACGAGGAGCTGTACTGGAAGAACGCCGCGAATGACTTCGGGAACATCGCGATGGCGAAGACCCTCCTCGAGGGCCTGAACCTGAAGGTGAAGGAGCTCGGCGCAGGCTCCGGGCTCGCCCAGGCCGTTCCGGACGACGCCGCGATGGTGTTCATCGTCGGCCCGAAGCGCCTGTTCCTCCCCGAGGAGATCAAGGCGCTCCAAGACTACCGCGACCGCGGCGGCGCGCTGTTCATCAGCATGGAGCCCGCGTCCGGGCCGGACGACATCAGCGACCCCGCCGTGGCGGCGCTGGCCGGCGTCGGCTTCGGGGACTTGCCGCTGCTCTCCGACAAGTCCTACTTGAAGGTGACCGGCGGGCCGGGCGACCGCGCATTCGTCGGCAGCAACAAGTACAGCTCGCACGAGTCCGTCACCACGCTGTCGAAGAACGCCGCGCAGGCCACGTTCATCGCGCCGGGGGTCGGGAGCATCGCCGAGCTGCAAGACCACCCGGGCAAGGTCACCAACATCCTGAAGGGCATGCCCGAGTGGTGGGCCGACACCAACGGCAACTTCGAGTTCGACAAGGACCCGAAGCCCGCGGCCGACGGCACCGTAGCGATGGCCGGCGAGAAGCGCGGCGGCTGGGAGATCGCGAGCGTCGCGAGCGGCCCCGCTGACGGCGGGAAAGAGTGGCGCGCCGCGACCGTGGGCGACGCTACGTGGATGTCCAACGCCATCCTGCGGAACCAGGCGAACGCGGTGTACCTCGTGTCCACCGTCGGCTGGCTGACGCAGGACCCTGCGCTCACCGGGGAGACCGAGACCGAGGAGGACATCAAGATCCAACACACGAAGGAGGGCGAGGCCATGTGGTTCTACGGGACCAGCCTCGGGGTGCCCGCGCTCGTCCTTCTCGGCGGCATGCTGCGCGTCCGGGCTCGCCGCTCCAAGGGGAACCAGTCATGAGATCCGTTGCGCTGTTTGGTGGGATCCTGCTCATCACGATGAGCCTGTCCTGGATGCACTACACGGAGGGTGAAGAGAAGCCCCGTGTCGGCACCGTCCTGTTCGAGGGGAAGAAGACCGACCTGCAGAAGGCCGTGTACCAGTCCCCCGACCTCACGGTCGAGTACGAGGTCCGCAGCGACGGCCTCGGCTCCTACGGGTGGGTGACGGTCACCGAGAACAAGAAGAAGAAGACCCCGAACCCGGACAAGCCCGGTGAGTTCACCGAGACCTCCGAGAAGAAGGTCACGAAGTTCAAGGCGGGCAGCGCCGCGGACAAGCTCGTGGACGGGCTGGCCCCGCTGATGGCGGTGCGCTCGCTGGATGACGTGCCCGCCGACAAGATGGAGGCGTTCGGCCTCACGGCGCCGGACACCACGTTGGCGGTCACGCTGGACGGCACCGAGCGTACGCTCGCGCTCGGCGGCGAGACCTACGGCACCAAGGATCGCTACGTCAAGGACGCCGCGTCGGGCCACATCTACGTGGTGGACGACGAGGTGTTCAAGTCGCTCAAGTTCGCGGCGACGCGGCTCCCCGAGCGCTCGCTCACCGACCTTAAGCCCGAGGAGATCGTTGGGGCCTCGCTCGGTCAAGGCGCGAGCACGGTGTCGTGGACGCACAAGAACACCAGCGACAAGGCCGCTGCCTACTGGTCCCGGGACGGGGGCGGTGCGCCCGCCGTGCCGGAGGCCGCGCCGGCTGACCCGGCCGCACCCGTTGACCCCGTTGCGGAGGCACCTGCCACTACGGACAAGGACGTCACGTTCGCAAACTGGGTCGACAGCGCGCTGAAGCTCAAGTCCACCGCCTACGTGCAGGAGGGCGCGGAGCCGGCCACCCTGGTCGCCGCGTTCGACCTGACGCTGCGCGCCGAGGGCAAGCCTGAGCAGACCATCCACGTGCTGCGTGACGGCGACGATTGGTATGCGCGAGGCGAGTTCGTGCGCGGGCTCGTCAAGCTCTCGAAGGGCCCGTCGGAGGACGCCACGTCCGATGTCGACGACATCATCGAGGGCCGCGTGCCGCCTGAGAAGGCCAAGCCTTCGAAGCCGCCGCCCGCGCTGACGAAGCCCCCGGGCGGCGACAAGCCGCCCAAGGGCCCGCCCGGCGCCCCGGGCTCAAAACCCATCCGCCCGCCCGGCGCGCCGAGCATCACCCCTCGGCCGGGCTAGGCGCGCGATGGTCACGCTCTGGGGGACGCCAACGTCCCCGTACGTCCGCCGCACGCGGATCCTCGCCCTCGAGCTCGGTGTGCCGTTCGAGCTCCGGAACACCAACGACCCGGGCGTCCAGGACGAGCTCGTGGCCGCCTCCCCCACGTGGAAGATCCCAACCGTGCGCCTCGACGACGGCACGGTGCTCTGGGAGTCGGCGATCATCCACCACGCGCTCCTCCACCGCACCGGCGGGACGCTCGCCAACGGGGAAGGCTCGCTCTCCATCCCCGGCGAGGAGGCTCGCCTCCGCGTCGCGGCGATCGACGCCGCGCTCGACGCCGGCATCGCGTTGTTCTACATGAAGCGCGACGCGGTCGACCTGTCCGTGCCCTACCTTCAAAAGCAACGCGCGCGCATCGACGCCGCGATGGCGTGGGTGATCACGCAGGTGGAGTCGGCCCGCGTCGGAGCCGAGCTCTCGCTGGACACCATCGCCCTGGTCACCACGCTCGACTGGTTCGAGCTCCGCGCCGCCTGGCCCGTCCAGCACCCGGCGCTGCTGGACGCGCAGGCGCGCTGGGCGACCCGGGACTCGTTCAAGCAGACCCGCCCTCCGGGCTAGTCCCAAAACGGAGCGAGCCACCCGGGGGTGGCTCGCCGTTCATCCGTCGTCGCGAAAGCCCGTGCCTTGGAACGGCGCAAAGCAACGGCCGGTGCCGACGCGAGGTGTGCCGAGCGTCGGCATCGTCGGCCTCGCGCGCCGGCTACTTCCCGCCCGCGGCCTTCTTGGCCTCGTCGGCCTTCCGCTTCTCCTCGGCCTTGAGGATGTCCTTCAGCTCGAACTTGGCCGCGTAGTCAAGCTTCGCCTGGTGGGCGTCGAGCACGGTGACGGCGATGCCTTCCTTGTCGAACAGCGGCTTGATCGCGGTGGCCGGGCCGGTAGCGGTGACCACCTCGTGGCCGACACAGCGCGGCAGCTGGGCCTTCATCTGGCTCGGGGTCACGCCGACGAACGCGTCGCGGTAGCGCTTGTAGTAGTCGAAGGTGTCGCCTCGCGCGACGACGCCGAACAGGCGGTTCGCCATCTGCTCGGAGGACTGCTGCCCGCTCGCGTACTGCTGGGCCTCGCCGTACTTCACCAGCGTCGTCTGGTAGACGTCGATCGCGGGCGCGCCGGGCTTGTCCGGGCCGAGCGCCTGCTCCGGGAGCTCGAGCATGTTCTTCACGGCGATCGCCGCGAAGCTGTTCTGCACCAAGCTCGACATCCCGAGGACGTTGGTGCCACCCTGGAAGTCCTGGGCGTACGCATACGCGCCGTAGGACGCGCCGGTGTTCTCACGAAGGTCGTTCCAGATCTTCTGCGAGAGCACGCCGGCCAGCACGCGGCTCGCCGCCCGGTCCGACACCGACTTCACCGGCTCGAGCTGGCAGCTGTACGTGACCTGCGTCTGGGACGCGGACGGCCGGTCGACGACGATCACCGTCCGGGCCGGCGGCGCGTTCGGGGGGGCGAGCAGGTTGGTCGCCTTGAGATCGCCAGCCTTACCCGGGTGCCACCCCTTCCAGCTCTCGAGGTAGGTCTCGGCGGCCTTCTTGACCTCGGCCGCGTCGACGTTGCCGACCACGAGCAGGGTGGCATTGCTGGGCTGCAGGACGGCGCTCCAGAACTGCTCGACCTGCGAGGCCCCCCAGCTGTTCATCGCGTCGTACGACCCGTGGTCAAGGGACCGGCCGAGGAAGTGATCGCCGTAGATCAGCTCCTCCTGCTTCTTGTCCGCCCAGTACTGCTCCTCGGTCATCGCGTCCAGGATGTCGCGCTTCCGCGCCTTCACCCAGTCGATGCGGCCGTCGGTGTCGGGCAGCATCCCGTCGAGCCGCGTACGGAGCACGTAGATCTGGTCGGCGGCGTTGCCGGCCGAGCCCGAGCTGGTGAACTCGGTGTTCGTGTCCTCGATGGTCCAGTCGTCGAACGACGCGACGCGGAGGTCGTCCACCGCGGCGTACGAGGTGTTGTTGGTGTTCGCCCCCGCGAAGTTCGCCTGCATGCCGAGGTTCTTGCCCCCGTTGAACACCAGCCGCTCCTGCACGAGGAGCCCGTTGCTGTTGTACGGGAGGATGACGAGCTTCATCCCGTTCTTGAGCGTGGTCTCCTGGAGCTTCTCGGTGTTCGGGATGACGAGGGTCTTCGTGAGCAGCTCGGGGGTGAGCATCTTCTCGTCGAGCAAGCTCGTGGCGCGGTCGGCGCGCTGCTCCCCGGCGTACACCGCGTCGGAGCTATCGGTCGTGACGTCCCCCTCCTCGTACGGCGCCATGACCACGGCGATCGCCCGCTGCCGAGTGATGTACTTCTCGGCGAAGGTGCGGACCTTCTCGCTGGACATTCCGTTGATGGCGTCGAGGTGGTCGGAGAAGTACTGCAGCGAACCCGTGTAGTGGGCGTACTGCGCCGCCTCGGTGACGCGCTGCGAGCCGAGCGACGCAATCAGGTCGATGCCCTGGAGCAGCCCGGCCTGGTACTGCTGCATCCCGCGCTTGAAGTATTCTTCGTACAGCTTGCGGAACTCCTCGTTCTCGCTCTGTTCCCACTGGTGGTAGAGCCCGTCCAGCGCCGAATTGATGGTCGACTTCCCGTCGTCGCTCGCCGCGATCTCGATGAAGCAAAACACCGCGCCGCCCTCACTCTGGGGGTTCGGGCCGCACTCGACCGCCTTCTGATCCTTGTCCCGGCCGTACTGCCAGTCGGGGTTGATCTCCTGGTAGATCGCGTTCTGGAGCCCGTTGGCCACCAAGTTCTGCAGGATGTCGTTCTCGAGCACGCGCCCGCCGGGGGTGGACCACGCGAGCACCACGAGCTTCTTCTTGACCGGGCCGTGGACGACCTCGATCTTCTGGAGCCCGCCCTTCACTTCGATCGGAGCGACGGGCGCGGGGGGCTCGACGAGCTTCCCCTTCGAGTGCTTGTTGGGCGTCGGGCTCAAGACGAGCTCGGCCTTCGGGTTCTTCGGGTCGACCAGCAGGTCGGCGCCGAGGGCGTTCAGGTACTTCGAGGAGTCCTTGAGGTTGAAGTCGCCGACGACGAAGATCGTGGTCTTGTCGGGGCCGTAGTTCTCTTTGACGAACGCCTGCACGTCTTCGATGCTGATGGCGTTGAGCGAATCGTTGTTGCCGATGCCGGCGTAGGCGGCGCGGCCGTAGGGGTGGGACTGCGGGAAAAGGCGGGTGAACACCTGTCCGAACACCGCGCCGGTGTCGTTCTCGTACCGGAACCGGAGCTCGTTGCGGATGACCTCGCGCTCGACCGTGAGCACGTCCGCCGCGACCCCCGTGACCGCCCCGCGCTGGCGCATGCCCTCGAACGCCATCAGCGTCGGGAGCTGCTCGGCCGGCGCGACAGTCATGTAGCAAGTCAGGTCATCCGCCGTGAACGCGTTGATGACGCCGCCCATCTCTTCGAGCAAGTCCCAGATCTTCGGGAGCGGCTTGCCCTCGGTGTCCGACTGGTGAGACCGGAACCACAGGTGCTCGACGACGTGCGCGATGCCCTCTTTCCCGGCGGGATCGGACGTGGATCCGCGGTCGTTTACCGCCGTGATCGACACGACCGGCTGGGTGTGGTCCTCTTGGAACACGACGCGCAGGCCGGAGGGGAAGTTGTAGTCCTCGAGCGCCGGGTCAGAGCCCTTCAGCACCAGGGTCATCGGCGCCTTCGGCACTACGTCTGCCATCGCGACCAGGGGGATTCCGATGAGGCCGAGGCCGAACATTGCGAGGAGATGACGAGACTTCATGAGGACTCCGATCGGTCGAAGAGGGAAAGCGCAGCACGCTAACGCGCCGGCTCCGCGTATGCGTCCGGGCTATGTTGCCTGCGTGAAGCTCACTCCGCAAGCCCGTCGTCGCCTGTTCTTCGCGCTCGTGCTCGCGGGCGTAGCCGCTGGGGCAGGCGTGTACTGGCAACGACAGCACGAGCAGGCCCTCGCCGACCGCGCGATGAACGACATCCCGAAGGAGGAGTACGAGCGGTGGATGCAGGATCTCGGCTACGTCGATTGACCAGGCAGCGAGGTGTGCCGAGCGTCGGCATCGGCGCCCCGCGTGCGTAGCCTCCCGTTCACCGCGCTCGTGTGCTGCGTGTTCGCGGTCCTGCTCGCCCTCCAGGTGGCGCTCGCGCACGGCCTCGTGAGCGTCGCCGCTACGCCGGTGGCGGCACCCCCGAGCGAGGCGATGGCGATCCCCCCCAAGCCCGCCGGGCTCAAGGCCCCCGCCGCCGAGGGCGGGGACGGCGAGGGCGACGAGCGGCTCACGTTCGAGGCCTGCACGGCCATGGCCACGGGCGTTCGAGACGTGTGTTGGCAAGCGCTCGCCCGCCAACAGTCCGCCGTGGATCCCCAAGGGGCGCTCGGGGTGTGCGACCAGGTCGTCGAGCCGGAGCTAAAGCTCGAGTGCGTGGACGATGTAGCAGAGGCGACCACGCTGGCCGATCGCGCCGGGGCCGAGCGCATCTGCACCGGGGTCGTGGACAGGAAGTGGCGCGGGCAGTGCTGGTTCGGGGTCGGGCTGGCGTGGGCCGAGACGGACAGCGACTACGCGCTGGGTCGATGTGAGCACGCCGAGGCCTTCGAGCGCTTCTGCCGGCACGACGTGGTCGGCGAGGTGAGCCTGGTGGACGTAGACGCCGGCGTGGCCTTCTGCACCCGGGGCGAGGCGGAGCACGCGGACGACGACCTCACGCGGAAGACCTGCTGGCACGGGATCGCGAAGTACTTGGCGCGGCGAGACGTCGGGGAAGCCGCCGCTGCCTGTGAGCGCGCCACCGCGTCCTGGCGGGGCACGTGCTACCACGGGCTCGGCTGGGGTGGGTCCGAGCGGGACCCCGACGGGACCCTCGCAGCGTGCGCCGGCTTCGGTCCGTGGGCGGACTACTGCCGGCAAGGCGTAGCGCACGAGCAGAAGCGGGTAGACCCCACGCGGGCGTTGGCGCTCTGCGAGGCGATCGGGACCACCACCGTCCGCGCCCGCTGCCTCGAGTTCGTGACGCGGTAGGGCGCGTCTAGGGCTGAGGCCTGAAGAGGTGCGGCTGCCGCGGGTCCGCGGCGTCCGGGCCCGGCTTGCCTTCCAGCCACCCGGCGATCTGCTCGAGCACCTGTGCCCGGGCCTCGGGCTGCTCCACGTAGTCGACGTGATCGGTGCGGAGGACGTGCACCGGGCAGAGCGTCCACCGGTCCCAGAGACGGTGGTAGCGCGCGCGCAGGTCGTCCAGGTAGGCCGCCGGGATCACCTGCTCCGCGGGGATGCCCCGACGCGCGATCCGGCTGCGGATGACCTCGGTCTCCGAGTCCAGGAACACCACGAAGTCCGGCCGCAGCGGCTCCTCGTCCAACAGCCCGGCGAACCGCTGGTAGAGCGTGAGCTCGTGCCCCGCGAGCGTCATCTCCGCGAAGATCCCGTCCTTCGCCATCAAGTAGTCGCAGACGGTGAGCGGGTGGAACAGCGAGGTCTGCCGCGCCTGGAGCTGCTGCGCGTAGCGGTTGGCCAGGTAGAACATCTGCGCCGGGAACGCGAACCGCTGGGGGTCTGCGTAGAACTCGGCCAAGAACGGGTTGTCCTCCGCCGGCTCCAGCACCAAGCGTGCCCCCCACTCCCGCTCGAGGATGCGGCAGAGCGTGGTCTTCCCGACCCCGATCAGCCCTTCGATGACGATCAGTCCTTGCACGAGACCTCACATAGCCTCAGCGGAGGACGCCCCAAGGCACCGGGCCCCGGTTTTTGCCACGGCGCGGTTGCACGAGAGCGCCCAAATTGCGCGCTGCGGCTGCGCCTCGTGCACACTTTGGGCTAAGACGAGCCGTGCTGATCGCCGTCCAGGTCGTCGCCCTCGCCCTCGGGCTGGTCCTCGCAGCGGCGTGGCCCCGAGATCCGCGGCCGCTGCTCGACCGGGACTCCGTTGTGAACGTCGTGACCGGCGGCAGCTTGTACCTGCTCAAGCTCGGCATCGGGCTCACCGGCGTGCTCGAAGCACGCGCGGGCTGGCTCTCGACGTCTTGGCTGCCCAGCGGCGCCGCGCAGGCCCTGTTCGCGTTCGTGCTCATCGACTTCTTGCGGTACTGGCTGCACCGTGCGCACCACCGCGTCCCGTTCTTGTGGACCTTTCACCGCGTCCACCACTCGCTCCGCACGCTGGACAGCACCGCCGGGTTCCGGATGCACGTCGTGGACTTTCTCCAGCTCTCGGCGCTCCCCATCCTCGTCTTTGGCGTGCTGCTCGACACGTCGAGCTGGGCCTCGTGGGTGATCCCGGTCGCCTTCACCCCCGGCATCGTCGCAGACGCGCTCGAACACAGCAACACGCGCTGGTGCCCACGACCCGCGTGGCTCCGCTACGTGTTCAACAACCCGCTGTTCCACAGCTGGCACCACGTGCGCGACGCCGAGCTCTGCGACGGCAACTACGCCAACGCCCTGCCCGTCTGGGACCTGCTGTTTCGCTCTGACGTGTCGCAAGCGACACCCCCTCCCGAGTACGGCCTCGTCGACGCGAAAGACCTGCGGAACGACCTGCTGGGCTTGCAACTTTTGAGGCCCCCCACGTGAAGCTCGCAATCGTCCTCGTGTTGACCGCTGCTGGCTTGCTCGCGGTGCTCTGGGGCATGGACGTCCAGGACGCCGCGCAGAGCTTGGCGGCGTTCGACTGGCGCAGCTTCGTGCTCGCGTGGAGCTGCTATTGGATGACCCAGGCGATCCGCTGCTGGCGCACCCGCATCCTGCTCGGGCGCCCCGTCCCCTTCTGGCGGCTGATGAGCATCACCGGCATCGGCTACCTCGCGATCACCGTCATCCCGTTTCGGATGGGCGAGCTGGTGCGGCCGACGCTCTTGACCGACGAGGGCGTCCCGTTTGGGGAGGGCGTCGCCGCGATCTTCATGGAGCGGCTGGCGGACATCCTGGTCCTGCTCGGGTTCCTCCTCAGCGTCGGCTTCATGGTCGAGCTGCCGCCCGCCGGGATCATGGTGCCGACGCCGTGGTTGCCCACGCCGGAGACCGACGTCATGGCCGCTGGCCAGCGCCTGTTCGGCATCAGCGTAGGGGGTGGCGTCACGCTGCTCCTGGCGCTGACCCTCGCGGGCGACCGCGCGCTCGTCTACACCGACAAGCTGCCCGCCGGGCTCATGGTGCGGCGGTTCGTCGAGGGCGCGCGACGGCTGATGGTGAACCCCTTGAACATGGCCCGGGTGCTCGGCCTTAGCTTGCTCGTGTGGGTGTTCACGCTCATCGCGGTGTGGGCCAGCATGGCGAGCTTCCCGGGGTTGCCGAGCGACCTCGGCGCGGTCGTGTTCACGTGGACGCTCACGCTCACGGGCTTGGCGGCGATCCCGACCCCAGGGTTCTTCGGCGGGTTCGAGGCGATGTGCGTCGCCGCGCTGACCGTGCTGCACGCCGACGGCGACAAAGCGCGCACGTTCGCGCTCCTGCTGCACCTGGGGCAGTTCGCGTTCACCATCTCGATCGGCACGTACTACGTCCTGAAGGAGGGCCTGAGCCTGCGCGACCTCGTCAAGCGGTCCGCGTCGCGCCAGGTGTGAAGCCGCTTGAACGACACCGTGGGTTAGGCGCCTACCGTGCACGATCGTCGACGCCCACCCCCTCGGCCTGCCCCCGCCGACCGCCCCCCCGCTGGGCGTGGTCGCCCCGAAGGCGGAGCGCGCAACGCACCTGAGCCCTCGGGGGACCGCCTGGAAGGACGGAACGTCGTCCTCGAGGCGCTGGTCCGAAAGCGGAGGAAGGTCCTAAAGATCTGGCTTGACGCTGCCGCGAAGGTCGGGGCCGATCCCGGCGACAAGGTGCGGCAGATCATCGAGCTCGGCGGCGCGCGCGTGCTACGCGTCGACCGGCAGATGCTCGACCGGATGAGCGTGACGGGCGTGCACAACGGCGTGATCGCCGAGGCTGAGCCGTTCCCCGAGATGACCGTCTCGGAGGCGATCGAGACGGCGATTCGCGGGGGCCGGGACGCGTGCTTCGTGCTGGTGGACGAGGTGCAGTACGAGCACAACCTGGGGGCGATCCTGCGGTCTTCGCTCGGCGCCGGGGTGGACGCCGTGATCATCCCGGTCCAACGCGGGAAGGGCATCACGCCGGTGGTCCACCGCGTGAGCATGGGCGGGGCGGAGGCGGTGCCCGTCGTACGCGAGGGGATCAGCTCCGCGCTCGCGCAGCTCCACCGGGCCGGGTTCTTGATCGTCGGGGCGGACATGGACGGCGCGGCGCCGTGGGATCTCCCGCTCTCGGGGTGCGTCGCGTTCGTGCTCGGCGGCGAGGACAAGGGCCTGACCGACCCCGTGCGCAAGCGGTGCGATCACATCGTCGGGGTGCCCCTCGCGGGCGGCCTCGAGAGCCTGAACGTGAGCGTGACGGCGGGCGTGCTGTTGTTCGAGCGGGTCCGTCAGCAGGCAGCGAGGAGCGGGTGATGGAGCTCGCGGTCGTCACCGGGGCGTCGAGCGGGATCGGCGCCGAGTCCGTGCGGAGGCTCGTGGAGCTCGGGTACACCGTGGTCGCAGGCGCGCGTCGGCTGGAGCGCGTCCAGGCGCTGGCCGCCGACCTGGCGCCGGGCCGCGTCGAGGCCGTGGCGTTGGATGTGACGGACCCCGCCAGCGTGAGCGCGCTGGCCGCCCACGTCGGGGGCCGCCCCTTGCACGTGCTGGTCAACAACGCGGGGCTCTCCCGCGGCCTCGGGAAGATCGAGGACGCGCCCGAGGCGCACTGGCGGGAGATGTTCGAGACCAACGTGTTCGGGCTCTACCGCGTCACCCAGGCCCTGCTCCCGGCCCTGCGTCGCGCGTGCGGGGTCCCCCGGGCCACCCCCCGCGGCGACGTCGAGGGCCACGCGCACATCGTCAACATCGGCAGCATCGCCGGGTTCGAGACCTACGTTGGAGGCGGCGGGTACGCCGCGTCCAAGCACGCCGTGCGGGCGATCTCGCAGACGCTGCGGCTCGAGCTCCACGGCGAGCCCATCCGGATCACCGAGATCAACGCGGGGCTCGTCGAGACCGAGTTCAGCGTCGTGCGCTTCGATGGCGACGTTGAGAAGGCGAAGAAGCCGTACGCCGGGATCGACCCCCTCGTGGCGGCCGACATCGCCGACTTGGTGCACTTCGCGGTGTCCCGCCCCGCGCATGTCAACATCGACGAGATCGTGGTCAAGCCGGTCCGGCAGGCGCGGGTCGCGCTGGTGGCGCGGCGCTAGCGGCCAGGTTCAGAAGGTGCCATGGAGGCGCAGGCCGTTCGCTCCAGCCTCTACGTAGATGGAGCCGGTCTCCTCCCCGCCCTGGGAGTGCTCCCGCGGGAGCCGGAGGCCGACCTCCACCAACGGGAACGACAGCGTCATCGCAGCGACGCCGGCAGTGCCGAGCGCCAGGCCCGTCCAGAGCGTGTAGGGGCCGCACGCACTTTGCCCCTGAAGCCGCGGCGGGATGCAGCCCTCGCCATCCTGCGCAAACGGGCTGGTGAACAACCACGCGCCAACGCCGAGTGTCACCGCGCCCGCGGCGGTGGCGATGGCCCCGGTGTTGATCAATACGAGGGCCGTCCGCGTCCGGGGCAGCGGCGTCGGCTCAGTCGCCCTGGCAAGCGTCGCCAGCACTAGCAGCATGCGCCACCCTACTTCGCGATCGCGTACTGCGGCGAAGCGTCCGACCGCGCCCAGGCCCGCGCCTCCGGCCAGCTGACGCCAACCCGCCGACGGGGCAGTCCGGCCATCTTGACCGTCTCGAAGAAGCCCTCCATCGTGCGGAACATGTAGCTGGTGTCGATCCAGCAGGCGCGCATGCACCCCTCGCAGCTGCCGGCCTCCATCTGCCGGCGGCGCTCGTACAGCTCGCTGTTCCAGTACTCCTCGAACTTCGGGTCCAGGAAGTGCAGGTGTTGCTGCTCAGTGCGGTGGCAGATCGTGAACTGGCCGTTCGGCGCGACGCTGAAGTACAGCCGCCCGGCGTCGCACCCCTCGGCCGGGAACCGCCCGGTCTTCAGGTAGTTCCGGCTCGCCTCCAGGTACGGCGTGCTGTTCAGGATCGGCCAGCCCTCGCGCTTCATCCGCACGAGCGTGTCGTAAGCGGCGTCGATGCGGGTGTTCACGTTCTCGGCGTTGGTGTCCACGGCCATCTCGGGCCGGTAGCGGACGAACCGCGCCTCCCAGTTGCGCACGCCGTCCTTCGGGTCCGCCAAGAGCTCGACCGGCAAGAAGCTGACGTGGAAGCCGATCGCCTTCGCGAACCGCACGATGTCGGGCAGCTCCTCCAGGTTCAGGTTCGAGACCACGCAGTTGATGCTCGGCAAGCCGTGCTCGCCGCCCTTCGTCTCGGCCAGGAGCCGGGAGATCAGCGCCATCGACCCGACCGCGTCGTCCCAGCTGCCCTCTTTCTCGCAGATGTAGTCGAACCGCTCGCGGTAGAGCGAGTCGAGCGAGATCGAGAAGTTGCGGACGCCGTTCTTGACACACTTCTCGATGCGCTCGGGCGGTACGCCGACGCCGTTGGTCAGCACCCGCACGTTCAGCCCGGCCTTGACGAACAGCCCCGCAGCGTCCTCGAGGTACTCACACGAGAACGGCTCTCCCCCGCCAATCGAGAGCTGTACGACGCCGAGCCGCGCCATGCGCTTGGCCATCTGGTCGATCTCGCCGAGGTCCAGCTCCTCCTTGCGGTTGCCGTAGCGCCAGATGCCGCACATCTTGCACGTCAGGTTGCACCGGTGGGTGATCCCGAAGTGCGCGTAAACGGGCACGCGACGGGTGACGAAAGCGCGCGCGATGCGCACGGTCTGCGAGGTACCGAGCTTCACGCTGCGCTCCGGGAGATGGGGGTGCGGACCCGGGCGAGGCGCTCACGCACCGCCCCCCGGTCCAAGTTGAAGAGGTAGTTGTACTCCACCAGCGGAGCGACCGCACACGCGCGGCAGGGCTGGTCGAGCAGCGCGCCGAACGCGGCGGCGAACCCACCGTCCCGCACGCTCGGCGCCCCGGCGGTCGGCCGGAGCACGCAGGGCAACACGCCGCCATCGGCATCGACGACGCAGTGCAGGTTGCCCGCGCTGCAGTGCACGTCCTCGTGTGGCGCGGAGCTGACGATCTCGCGCAGGTCCGGCCAGGTCTGGAGGTACCGCAGGGTGCGGGCGGACATGCCGACCGACCGCCCGCTCCGCTGGGCAGCGGCGAGCCAGCCGAGGATCTTCTTCAGTTCGTCCGGCTCGAGCCGCATCCGGCGCGCTCCGCGCGACGCCAACGGCGCCTCGGCGTGCAACAGCTGGAACAGCGCCGTACCGCCGAGCGACTCGGCGACGTCCAGCACCGCCTCGAGATCGGCCACCCGCCTGTTCTTCGTACACAGGGTCGTCACCGTGCTGACGGGGATCCCAGCGTCGTGGGCGGCGCGCAGGCCCGCGAGCGCCGCTGCGTGGCTGCCGGGCTCGTGCACCCCGTCATGGGCATCGGCGCCCGCCTCCACGGGGACGAGCACCTGCCCGAGCGACCGCAAGAACCGCGCGCGCTGGGGCAGCCGGCCGCCGTTGGTCTCGAGCGTGCTCGCGATGCCGAGCGAGGCGCAGCGATCGACGAGGTCGCCGATGTCGTCCCGGAGCAGCGGCTCGCCGCCCGTGAAGCAAACGCGCACGCAGCCGAGCGCCGCGGCCTCGTCCAGTACGCTCACCCACTCCGCCGTGGTGAGCTCGGGCTTCGCGACGTTCGGCATCCCGCACCCGGCGCACAACGCGTCGCATCGCCACGTGACGCGCGCTGTCAGCGCCAACGGCATCCGGTGACCGGTGAGCCGGTACCGCAACGCGCCGATCGCGCCGCGGAAGTAGGGCCCGCGCGGGGTGGCGCGCCCGGAGGTGGTCACGCGGCTCTCCCAAGCGCCAGGCACGCCGACCGCACGGCCTCGACCATGTGCGCCAGGTCACGTTCGTCGAGGCTGGGGTGCACAGGGATGTGCAGCTGCGTGCGCTTGATCTCCGCGGCGTTCGCGCACGGCCGGCGGAACTGCGGGAACAGCGGGTGATCGGAGCAGTCGTTCATGTACCCGGTGGTGGTGTCGACCCCGCGCGCCCGCAGCGCCGCGCTCAAGTCGTCCCGCCGCTCGTGGTGGACCACGAAGCTCATGTAGATGGGCTCGGCGCCCTCGGGGTACGCAGGCACCAGCAGGTTCGGGACGTGCGCGAGGTGCTCGTCCAAGAACCGGCCGTTCCGGGCCCGGGCGGCGTTCAGCCCATCGACCCGCGCCAACTGCTGCAGGCCGACCGCCGCTTGGACGGCCCGCGGGCGGTTCTGACGGAAGCTCTTGGGCAGCTCGGCGTACAGCACCTCCGGCTCGCCGAAGCGCTCGTGGATCGGGTCGTCGCCGAAGCGGTTGCCGAGCACGATCACCGGGTGGAGCGTGAGCGGGTACACGAACGGGTGCGTCGCGACCTTCATCGCGAGGCCCGTGACGGCTTCCTTGCGCGCGCGCGACAACGCGGCCGGCGCGCCGCTGTCGATCTCAGCGCGGATCCGCTCGGCGACTTGGTCGTCGCTGGTCGTCACCATCGCGCCGGTGAGCGTCGTCATGTTCTTCGTGAGGCCGAACGTGTAGTACGCGGCGTCCCCAAACGAGCCCACGCGCCGTCCCTTGTACCGGGCGCCGGTCGACTGCGCGCAGTCTTCGATGACCTTGATCCCGTGGCGCTTCGCGATCGCGCCGATGGCGTCGAGATCGCAGGGCGTGCCGTACAGGTGGGTCGGGACCACCGCGCGCGTCTTCGAGGTGATCGCAGCCTCGAACGCCGCTGGGTCCAACACGTGCGTGCGCAGGCCGACGTCCGCGAACACCGGCGTGACGCCCGCCGTGACCGCGATCGACGGGATCGCGAAGTAGGTGAGCCCCGGGATCACGACCTCGTCGCCAGCGCCGATGCCGTACGCCTGCAGGATCAGGTAGAACGCGTACCGCGCGCTCGGGGTCATGATCGCGTGCTTGACCCCGATGAATTTTGCGAACTCCTGCTCGAATTCGTGCACGCGCGGGGCGTCTGCGGGGGGACGGGCGATCAGCCGCGCGGAGGTGATCGCGTCCTTCAACGAGAAGCTCGGGCTGAAGCGGGGGATGCGGCCGAAGTACATGACAGCCCTTACGGTGCCACAACGTACAGGGTGCGAGGCGGCGGGTCTACGGGGGGGTGGGGCGGTGGTAGCCGGGAGTACGCCCGTTCGGCGCTAAAACCGCCAGCCCGCGCCGATCGCGAGGATCGGCGAGTGCATGTAGGCGACCAGCTTGTCGTGCAGCGCCTCCTCGGCCTGGCGCTCCATGTGGGCCTCGGTGTCCTCCAAGAGCCACGGCACCTCGAAGTCCGGGTCTACGGCTGTCTTGGCGGCGATCGTGCGCGAGTACCCCAGGTCGAGCTGGACGTGCACGTGCGTCTTAATCACAAACTCCCACCCGGCGCTGGCCTCCACGCGGTGCAGCCCAGCGCTGGTCACGTAATTCAGCCCGGTGTCCGGCAGCCAGGACATGTCGTAGCCGCTGGCCTCGCCGAGCACCTGGGCGCCGGTGAGCCCGCCGCCGAGCCCGATGAACCCGTACCCGCCCTCGAGCTGCAGCCCGGCCTTCGAGAAGGGCCGCCAGCCGACGTGCGCGGACACGAGCAGGGAGTTGTGAAGCACGGCCTCGATCAGGTCTGCCGTCTCGCGGTCGTACCAGCCCTCCCGCACGCCGTAGTCGTCGATCGCCGACAAGTAGACCGCGGGAAGCACTCCCCCCGAGAGGCTGAACCGGATGCGCCCCGGCACCTCGAGGGTGGTCTTCGCGCCGACCAACGTCGGAAAGGACGTGTACAGGTCGATGGCGAGATGCACGCCGCTGCGCGGCGCCGGGTCTTCGACGGCGGACTCATGAGTGGGCTCATCGCCAACGGAGGACACGAGCGTAGCTAACGCCGCCGCGTTCGAGCCGCGCTTGGCTCCGCGGCCTTGCGGTCATCGAGCCGCGCTACGCGCGGTCGATGACCGCTGCGGCCCCCATCCCCCCACCGATGCACATGCTCACGAGCCCATAGCGGGCGTTCCGCCTCGGCATCTCGTGCAGCAGCGTCGCGACCAGCTTGGCGCCCGTGCAGCCCAGCGGGTGGCCGAGCGCGATGGCCCCGCCGTTGACGTTGATGATCTCCGGGTCCAGGTCAAGCTCGCGCACGCACGCCAGCGACTGCGCCGCGAACGCCTCGTTGAGCTCGATGAGGCCGATGTCTTCCTTCTTCAGCCCGGCCTTCGCCAACGCCTTGGGGATCGCGGCGATCGGGCCGATGCCCATGATCTCCGGCGGCACGCCCGCGACCTGGTAGCTGCGCAGGATGCCGATGATCGGCAGCCCGAGCCGCTCAGCGACCTCGCGCGCCGCGATGATCGTCACACCCGCGCCGTCGCTCGTCTGCGACGAGTTGCCCGCCGTGACCGAACCGTCGACCTTGAACGCCGGCTTGAGCTTGGCCAAGCCCTCGGCCGAGGTGTCGGCGCGCGGGCCCTCGTCCCCAACGAACGTGATCGGCTTCCACGCGCCGTCGATCGCGACTTGCGTCTCGACCGGGATGATCTCGTCGACGAACCGGCCGCCCTGGATCGCGGCGATGGCCTTCTGGTGCGAGCGGACGGCGAACGCGTCCTGGTCGACGCGGGAGACGTTGTACTTCGCGGCGACGAGCTCGGCGGTGATGCCCATCGGCGTGTACGCCTCGGGCCGACGCTCGACCAACCCCGGGTTCGGGCTCAACTTCTGCCCGCCCATCGGGAGCACGCTCATGCTCTCGACGCCGCCCGTGAGCGCGATGTCTTGCCAGCCCGCCGCGATCGCCGCCGCGCCCTGCGCGAGCGACTGCAACCCGGACGAGCAGAAGCGGTTGATGGTCACGCCGGGGACGGTGTCCGGGAGACCCGCGATCATGCTCGCGATGCGAGCGACGTTCATGCCTTGCTCGGCCTCGGGCGTCGCGGTGCCGATGATCACGTCGTCGATCGCGGCGGGGTCGAGGTTCGGGACACGGGCGAGCGCGCCCTTCATGACCTGCCCGAGGATGTCGTCGGGACGGGTATCCTTGAGGCTGCCGCGACCGCTTTTGCCGACGGCCGAGCGAACGGCTGCGCAGATGACGACTTCACGCATGGGAAACTCCTGGGATCACAAGAAAAGGGGGGTTGAGGTGCGGGCGAGCAGCCGCTAGTTCCGGAGGGGCTTGCCCTTCTCGAGCATGTGCTGGATACGGGCCAGCGTGTTGGGGTCCCCGCAGAGCTGGAGGAAGACCTCCTTCTCGAGGTCCAAGATGTCTTGCTCAGTGCGCACCGCACCGGCCGGACAGTTGCCGCCCGTCATCACGTACGCGAGCTTCTTCCCGACCGTGACGTCGTGCGGCGTCGCATAGCCGCCGGCGCGCATCTGGTTGAGGAACGCCTCGATCGCCGCGCGGCCGGAGGCCCCGGGCAGCCGGAAGGTCTTGGGCCGGGGCGCCTTGTAGCCGCCGGCGACGAGGCCGAGCGCGACCTTCTTCGCGTCCCCGATCAGGCGATCGGGGTCGAGCGTGACGCGGTCGGAGGCGCGCAAGAACCCAGCGTCGCGGGCCTCCTCGCAGCTCGTCGCGACCTTGGCCATGCCGATGTGCTCGAACGCCTTCTGCACGAACGGGTTCGGGTCGTACGCGACGCCCGCGGGGATGTCGCCCATGTACCGAGCGAGCAGCTCCTTGCAGCCGCCACCGCCGGGGATGAGGCCGACGCCAACCTCGACCAGGCCGCAGTACAGCTCGCCCGCCGCCTGGGTCGCCGCCGAGTGCATCGTCACCTCGACGCCGCCGCCGAGCGTGAGGCCCCACGGTGCGGTCACGACGGGCTTGTCGCTGAACTTCGCGCGCATCAGCAAGCCCTGCATGCCCGAGATCGCGTTCCCGATCGAGGCCCAGTCCTGCTGCATCGCGCCCATCAAGATCATCAGCAGGTTGGCGCCGGCGCAGAACGCCTGGGGCGAGCCCACGTGACCCTGGTTGCCGACGACCAGCGCGTCGTACTTGCCCGCATCGAGCATGTCCAACGCCTTGCCGTACAGCGGGAAGATCATGTCATCCAGCGCGTTCATCTTCGAGTGGAACTCGAGGCAGAGCACGCCGTCGCCGAGGTCGAAGAGCGACGCCGAGACGTTGGACTCGACCTCGCGGCCGTTCGCGCGCAGGTCGTCCAGCTTGAGCTGCCCGTCGCTCTGCGGGACCCGGCTGATCGCGCCGTTCCAGAACGTGCGTTGGCCGGCGTTCGCGCCCTCCTTCGGGCGATCGTAGAACTTCGTGCGGCCAGACGCCAGCATCGTCTTGACCCAAGCAGGGACCACGTGGCCCTCCGCCTCGAGCCGCGCGACGGTCTCCGGGACGCCGAGCGAGTCCCAGCTCTCGAACGGACCATGGTCCCAGCCGAAGCCCCACTTCATCGCGTTGTCGATGTTCACGACGTCGTCGGCGATCTCGCCCACGCGGTTCGCGGCGTAGATCAGCACGTCCGCCGTGACCTTCCACGCGAACTGGCCGGCGGCGTCCGAGTGGTTCAGGATGATCTTGGCGCTCTCGAGCGTGCCCTCGGCCTTGCGCGCGGCGCCGAGGCTGTCGAAGCGGACCTTGCCCTGCGGCACGTACTCGCCGGTCTCGGCGTTCAGCGCCAAGATCTCGCTCTTGCCCGCGTCGTTCTTGACCTTCTTGTAGAACCCGATCCCGGACTTCTCACCGAGCGAGCCAGCGTCGATCAGCTTCTGCACAAAGGCCGGCACCACGAAGTCGTCGCGCCGCTCGTCACCCGGGCAGCCGTCGTGCACGCCGTGGATGACGTGCGCGAGCGTGTCCAGGCCCACGAGGTCCGCCGTGCGGAACACCGCTGAGCCGGGGCGCCCCATGGGCTTGCCCCAGATCGCGTCCACCTGCTCGACCGTGAAGCCGCCAGCGACCATGTGCTTGAAGATGCTCACCATGCCGAAGGTGCCGACGCGGTTCGCGATGAACGCGGGCGTGTCCTTGCCGTACACGACGCCCTTGCCGAGGCAACGCTCGCCAAAATCGTGGATGGTCGCCAGCACGTCGCTCGACGTCTCCGGCCCGGCCACGAGCTCGAGGAGGCGCATGTAGCGGACCGGGTTGAAGAAGTGCATGACCAAGAAGTCCGCCTTCATCTCCGCGGACCAGCCGGCGGTCAGCGCCGCGATCGGGATCCCGGAGGTGTTCGACGCGACGACCGCGCCCGGCTTGCGGTTCTTCTCGACCCAGCCGAACACCTTTTGCTTGATCGTGAGGATCTCGGCGACGGCCTCGATCACGAGGTCGCACTCGGCGAGCCGCGAGGCGTCGGCCTCGTACTCACACGGGGCGATGCGTGCGGTGTCCGAGGCGCGGAAGAGCGCGGCGGGGCGGAGCTTCGTGATGTTTGCGACGCCTGCCTTAGCGACGGCGCGAGGGTCGCCAGACCCGGCGACGTAGCCCTTCGGCGGGATGTCGAACAACAGGCTGTCAAAGCCGGCATTGGCGAGGTGGGCGGCGATGCCCTGCCCCATCACGCCGGCCCCGAGGACGGCGACTTTGCGGATGCTACGAAGGGCCATGATCACTCCTGAATGAATCCTCATTCATGTATCCGGCGCGCTTCGCGCCCGCTACGTGCGAATGGCGCCGAATGCAGCGAGCGGCGGCGAAGTCGCCGGGGACACGATATGGGCAGCGGACGGGGTGCGGCGTGTCGCATGTGAGCAGCGCAGGGCGGCGAGTGTACAAGGTGGTCGTCTTGGGCGAGCCGGAGCAGCTCGTGGCCGACTGCACCGCGCACCTCGCTACGGCGGGGCACAAGGCCTTGGCAGCTACCGCGCACCTCGCTACGGCGGGGCACAAGGCCTTGGCAGCTACCGCGGACATCGTCGGCGGGATGCGCCCCGACGTGCTCGTGGTGGTGGGCACCCACTCGCGCGCCGCCGAGGCGGTGCGGCGCAGCCGCTCGCTCGAGCCAGACTGCCAGGTCGTCCTCGTCTGCCCCGGGGACGTCGATCGCTGGGGCCTCGCGCAGCTCGGGATCCACGGTGTGGCCGAGCGGATCACGGAGCTCACAGCCCACGTGGACGCCGCGCTGCGCACCCGGGCGCGGTTGGTGCACCTCGACGAGCAACGCCGGGCGTTGCTGCGGATCGTTGACGTCGCGCCGCGGCTCTCCCGGGTGCAACCGTTGGAGGGCTACCGAGCCGTGCTCGAAGAGGTGATCCCGCTGCTCGGGACCGGGGACCGCTTCGTGGCGACCCACGATCGCGTGCTCCACGCGTTCGACCCGTCGCTCGAAGGCGTCGTGGTCCGCGCTGGAACCGGGCGGTACGCCGCGGCCGGCGGGGTCACCGACCTCGACGCCGAGGCGCGGAGGGCGGTGGAGCGGGGGTTCCTGTCGGGCGAGGAGCCGAGCCGCGAGGGCCGGTTCGTGGTGATCCCGATCGCGGCGCGCGACGGGGAGCGCGGGTGCCTCGTGATTGAAGCCGGCGCGGTGTCGGGGGAGCTGAGCACCCTGTGCCGGATCTTCGGACAGCAGGTGGGCCAGGCGCTGGAGAACCTCACGCTCTGGGAGCGGGCGACCACGGACTCGCTCACCGGCCTGCACAACCGCGCGTTCGGCGCGCAGCGCCTGGACGAGGTGCGTGCGCTCGACCTGCGACGGGCGCGACCGACATCGGTCCTGATCATCGACGTAGATAGGTTCAAGCAGGTGAACGACGAGTTCGGACACGCGGCGGGAGACGCTACGCTGCGCGCCATAGGGAACGCTGTCCAGCGCGCCGCGAGGCGGTCGGACGTCGTGGCGCGCTGGGGCGGGGAAGAGCTGCTGATCGTGCTCCCCGACACCTCCACGGAGATGGCGCGGCTGGCGGCGGAGCGGGTGCGGAGCGAGGTCTCGATGGTCACCGTGACCCACGGCGAGCGGGTGATCTGCGTGACCGTCTCGATCGGCACCGCGACCGCCGCGAGCGGGGACCGCCAAGCGATGGAGTGGGTGGTGGCCGCCGCCGACCGCGCGCTCTACGCGGCGAAGGCCGCCGGCCGAGACCGGGTGTGCGAGGCGGACAACGGGTGACGTGAGTCCCGGCCAGGTCGGCCCGAAAACCACTTTTCGATGCGCGGACGGGGTACATATTGCCACGGTCCTCGGGCTCAACCCCCCGCGGCGGAGGTTCACGATGGGTCTTTGGGACACGCTCACTCAGCACGCGAAGGCGCAATTCCTCGATGTCATCCAGTGGATGGACGACTCGCGGGACACCCTGGTCTACCGGTTTCCGATGTTCCAGCAGGCCATCCAGGACGGCGCCAAGCTTGTCGTCCGCGAGGGCCAGGCTGCGGTGTTCATCGCCGAGGGGCGGCTCTCCGAGGTCTTCGGCCCGGGCACGTACACGCTGTCGAGCAACACAAAGGCCATCGCCAGCTTCTTCGAGTCCATCAAGTACGCGCTGAACTACCCCTACAAGGGCGACGTGTACTTCGTCTCCACCCGCCAGTACACCGACCAGAAGTGGGGCACCGCGAACCCCATCATCATGCGCGACAAGGACTTCGGCATGGTCCGCATCCGCGCGTTCGGCGTGTTCGCGTACCGGATCAGCGACCCCGCCGTGTTCCTGCGCGAGATCGTCGGCACCAACGGCTGGCTGACGACCGACGAGATCAACGGCCAGCTCAAGCGCAAGCTGGTCAGCGCGCTGGCTGACACCATCGGCGAAGCGAAGATCCCGCTGCTCGACCTGATGGGCCAGTACATGGACCTTGGCGACGCGCTGCGCCAGCGCCTCAACGGCTGGTTCCAGGAGAACTACGGGATCACGCTCACGGACTTCGTGGTGGAGAACATCTCCGTCCCGCCCGAGGTCGAGAAGATGATGGACAAGCGCACCTCGATGGGCGTCGTCGGCGACATGGGCGCGTTTACGCAGTTCCAGGCAGCGAACGCGCTCGAGGATGCCGCGAAGCGCCCCGGCGGCGGCGGCGCCTTCATGGACGCCGGCCTGGGCCTGGCGATGGGCGGGGTGATGGGCCAACAGCTCGGCCGCGCCACCGCGCAGCAAGGCGCGTTCAACCCGCAGGTCGGGCTCGGGGCACCGCCCCCGCTCCCTCCGCCCGTAGCGATCTTCCACTACAACGGCCCGGACGGCTCCACGTCCCAGCTCGGCGTCGGCGACATCGTCCAGCGCGTGATGGCGAACCCCACTGGCCGGCACCTCGTCTGGCGCGATGGGCTCGCGGGCTGGATGGACCCGAAGGCGGTCCCCGAGATCGCGTCGGCCTTCGGCCCGCCGCCCCCGCCCCCGCTCCCGCGGTAGCCGCGCCTCCGTGACGCGCCCCGCAGCGGTACCCGCGTGGGCTGCCGTGCTGGCGGCGCTCGCGTGTGGTGCGCCGCCCTCGGCCCCGCGCCTCTCCGCGCTGCCGACGGGCACCCCCGTGGAGGTGCTCACCGCGTGCGAACGGGAGCCGTACGCCGAGCTCGCAGTGGGGTGTCGCGTCGAGGCGGCCGCGCAAGCGGCGGCCGCCGGTGACCTCGCTACGGTCGCAGCCGCGTGCGCGGGTGTGCCGCGCGGGAAGTGGCAGGACGAGTGCCATTTTCGCGCCGGCGAGCAGCTTGGCCGTGCGGGGCACACGGACGACGCGCTCTCCCAGTGCTCGGCGGCGGGGCGCTTTGGGCGCTTTTGCCTGACCCACGCGGGGTGGGGTTTGCCGCCGGACGACACCCGGACCCCGGCCCAGCTGGCGGACCTGGCGCGGAGCCGGCTCCCGGGCGCCCTCGGCGACGACGCTGCGGACGTGCTGCGCGCGCGCGCGTGGTTCAATCGCTACGTCGGCACCGGGCAGTGCGACCCTGCGCTCGCGAAGCACGCCGAGGGCGCGGACGGGCCCCCCGCCCGCACGGCGTGGGCCATCGAGGCGGTGCGGCTCGCCGGCGGCTTCGACGCCGCCAGCGACGCCTGGGCGCACGACGCGGTGCTCTCCGGCCCGGCCCTGCCGCCGGGCGACCGGGTCGGCCTCTACGCGGTTTTCCCAGACTTCCCGGGCGAGGCTGAGCTACCGCACGTCCGCACGTTCGCGGACGCCTCGCGCTTCGTCGGGGAGACCGACGAGGAGGACGTTGTCATCGCGCTCGTAGAGTCGGTCTACTTCAACCTCGAGCCCGGACCCGAAGCCGGGGCGGTGTTCACGCGGTGGCTCGACGACCCGCGCCCACGCGTCCGCTACACCGCGCTCCGGCGCTACCGCTCAGTCCCGTCGACGAGCATCGAGGCGCGGCTCGACGCGCTGGGCCACGATCCGGACCCCATCGTGGCCGAGCACGCGCTGGACGGGTTGAAGTACAAGACCTGGCTCGGGAAGCAGCACTAGCTAGCCCGTCAGAGCCGGGCGAGCAGCATCCGGTCGACGCGCAGGTGGGCCCCGAGCCGCAGGAACGCCAGCGCGGCCTCGACGAACCGGTCGTCCCCCGCGAGCTCGGCTTGCACCGCGCTTCGACGCTCCTCGTCGGCAGGCCTCCGGCCCGACCACAGGCGGAGCAACGGTCGCACCGCGTGCCCATCCAGCTCCCCTCGCCGCCAGATCACGGGCAGGTCCGCCGTCGCGCCGACACTTGCGCGGATGCCACCGCGGAGCACGTCCCCGTCGCCCTCGAGCACGGCGACCGACCCGTCGATCGCCGCCGACAAGCAGCCGCGCCCCTCCGGCGGGCGAACCGCCCGGGCGAGCCGATCCGCCAGCCGCCGAACCCCCGCGACGCGACGCTGCCGGGCCTCGAGCAATGGACGCCTCCGCAAGCGGTGGACCTGGGCCACGAGCCGGTCCGCGAGCTCGGTCCGCAGCAGCTGCTCGACCGTCTCGGGTGAGAGCTGCGGGCTCTCCTCGAGCTCGGCCAACGCTTCCCCGTGGTGGCCAAAGAGTGACGCGACGCGCCCGATCCCGGCGACGCCCTCGTCCTCCTCGCCGCCCGGGTACCCGGACACCACCCAGGCCCCCCCGGAGCGCACGATGCAGCTCGGGCCGAGCACCCCGAACGGGTCCGGGAGCGCTCGCACTGCGGCCACGAGCACCTGCGCGCAGAGCAACGGGTCCTCGCCGATATCGGGCAGCAGGTCCGCGAGCGAGAGCTCGAGCGGCGGGCTCACCCACGCAGTAGGCGCCACCTGCGTCCAGGGCAACACGGCTTCCCGCGGCGGGGGCGTCCAGCGCCCGATCACCATGTGCAGCCGGTGCCCCGAGACCGTGTCCCACGCCTCCCACGTGGACGCGTCCCGGTCCCACGCCAGCAGCTGGGTGCGCCGGAAGGGCCCGACGCGCGCTGGCACGCCGTCCCCGACGGCCTCCATGTCGAGCATGGCCTGGTACAGCCGCGGGTGGGCGATCAGCTGGGCGGTGCGCGGGAACGCAGAGCCCGTGGCCTCGAAGAAGCGTGCGCGGAGGGCGTCGACAGTCGGCACCTACGCGAGCTCGAAGTGGGCCTGCGAGAGCACCGCCTGCCCCGCCTCGTTGACCGTCGTAAACGTGCACCCGTGCTCGGCGTTCCAACCGTGGACGACGAGCGCTTGCCCGTTGAGCACGGGCCGAGCGAAGCGCACCGCGACGCGGCGGACCTGGGTCGCGTCGTTGTCCGCGAGCGCGCGCGTCAACGCCGCCGCGCTCAGCGCCATCGTGCAGAGCCCCTGCACGATGATCGCGGGGAGGCCGGCGGCCGTGGCCGTAGCGGGGTCGGTGTGGATCGGGTTGTCGTCGAGCGAGGCCGCGGCGTACTTCAACGACTGGTCGGAGCTCACGTGCACCGCGCAGGAGACATCCGGCGGCGGCGGGGCGGCCGGGGGCGTAGCGGGTCGTGCGGGGGCGACGGACTCGGCCTTCTTGGCCTCGCCCCGGATGAAGTAGACCGTGCGGCACGACACCGCGAGCTCACCGTCCACGAACGCGTAGAGCGCGGAGGTGACCACCAGCCCCGACGACTTCTCCTCGACGCTGAGCAGCTCTCCGCGCGTGTGGACGAGGTCCCAGGGCCGGATCGGCCGGTGGAACTGAGCGTCATGCTCCCCGTGGACGAGCCGCAGCAGGTCGAGGCCGAGCTCGGGATCTGTCGCGATCTGGAAGATCAAGCTGTGCATCAGCCGGACGTGGAACATCGGCGGGCAGATCGGCGTCGCCCCGTGGTAGGCCGGCGAGCTGTCGTTCGTCGCGGCGGCGTAGGCCAACGCGTGGGCGGGCTCGGCGAATCGGAAGCCGCCGTCGTACTTCTTGCCGATGGGCCAGGCCCGGCGAGTCGCGGGAGCCGCGGGGGGCGTTGCCAACACAACGTGATCCTTGAGCAACGCCACGAGACCTCCGAGCGCCGGGCTTATCCGGTGCCAGGCGCCCTGGTGGGCGTCAGCGCGCGGCCGCGAACGTCGGCAGCTCCACCGGCCGGGGGGGGCGAGCACTGGTGAACACGACGTGGATGTCGGCATCCCAGCCCTCCACCTTGACCTCGAGCGGCGCGGGGACGCCAAACAGGCGGGCGAGCGCCGCGCTGCGGTCCGGCGCGGACGCCACGGACATGCGCACGAACCGCGCACCTGCGCCAGACGCAGCGACGGTGGTCTCCGCAACGAAGGTGTCCGGCTCCGATCCCGGCACGAGCGTAGACGTCAGCCCGAGCGCGCCGGGCAACACGGGCGCGTGGTCCGCGCCGCCGACCGCAGGCTTTCCAGAGTACGACGGGTCGATCTCCCCGAGGGCGCAGCTGACGCACGCGGGGTCGAGCCAGAGCACCTGGTTCGACCCGGGCAGGGACGCAGCGACGAGCAGGTGGTCGAACCCGGTCAAGGTGGCGGGGTCTGCCGAGACCCCGGTGAAGACCCAGCGGGACGCGACGCGCTCCTGACCGAGGAAGCGCAGCAGCACCAGCGCGCGCTCCCCGTCCGTCAACCAGCCGGAGCGCCACGCCCGGTTCAACGGTCGGGGGTGCGACGCGTCGCCAAGCTCCCCCCGCACGGGCTCCCGCACCGCTGCCCACAGCGTCTGCAGCGTGATGTCCACGTCCCGGTTCCCGCGCAGCTTCAATGGCACCGAGGGCTCCGGCAGGCTGGCCGCCCGGAACCGGTTGTCCGTCCCTTGCACGAAGCGAACGTCGTCGCCTACGATGTCCACGCCCCCGAGCGACTCCACGCTCCACCGAAAAATCCCGCCGGCTGGGCTCGGCACCGAGACCACGTCCCCCGCGACCGTCGCTTCGAGCCCAGCCGTCCGGACCCGCCCGCCCGGGATCGTCAGCGACAGGCTGCCCGGCGGGACGAGCACTTCGCCGAGCGCCCGCGCCGGGGCCTCCACCGAGTGGGTCTTCACCTTCCCCGGGCCGCCCGGCCACCACGCGCTCCCGCCCTCGGGAAAGCCGTCGAGCCAACCGGCCTCCCCGTCGGGGCCGAAGGTCCACTCGGTGTCCCGCACCATGCGACCGAAACGAGGATCGGTGAAGCCCCACTCGGGGTGCCGAGGGCCGGGCTCATAGATCCACGCCATCGCAGCGGTGCCGCCGCGCGCCAACGTGGGCGCCGAGCCGTCGAGGATCACGTCCACGTGTGGGTCGCCGGACGTGGAGCCCGTCCACCCGAGCCGGAGCACGAGGTGCGAGCCTGGGCCGAGCACCGGGGTCGTCACCCGCCACCCGACCGCGGGCACCGACCACGGGTGCTCGACGACCTGCGCCTTCGGGACCCGGATCCGGAATCCGTCCTTGTCGGACGCCGACACCGAGAGGGTGGCCGGGCGGTCGGCGATGATCGAGACCGATGGGCAGCTACCGTCTACCTCTACGTCGTATTCGACCCCGCCTTCGCCCCGGGTCTCGGACACGATGCAGCTTGCGTGGGCTTCGGAGACGAGGGCGACCAAGGTGAGGAGCGGCACGCGCTCGCATATTCCGTCGGTGGCGGGGCTTGACGACCGGGGGGTGACGGATGTCCGACACCGACGGATGACCGACAACTGTCAGCCCCGCCGTCGACCCAGCCGCTGTGAGAAAAATCAGGGACATGCGCAGAAGGCGCTCCGACGGACGCCGGGCACGGGGCGTGCACTGGACCCGGGAGCCCGAGGTGTCCGTGTTTCTCGCCAGCTTCACCACCAGCGCCGCGATGGCCGTCTTGCTCACGTTTGTCGTGTGCCTCGCCCGTGCCGCAGTGTGCCCCGAGCCGGTGGAGCGGCCGGACGCCGTGATCACGCCCGACGGCGCCGCCAACGTGCTGACGAGCGGGCAAGCGGTGGCGTGCTGGTGGACAGTGAGCGAGGACGGTGACGCCGAGGTCGCGCACCGGTTCGACCTCGGGGACGCCGAGCCCACCGAGATCTGGTGGGACGAGCGGCGGCAAGCCATCTGCGTGGAGGTGAAGGACGCCGACGGTCGGCTCCGCGAGCGCACGTTCCCGATGGGGGGACGATGAGCCCGCCGGGGCTGGCGCAGCGCCCGGGCGCGGCGCGGCTAGCGTCGAAGGCGAGCGATGGCGTCGATGACGGCATCGATCTCGTAAGCGAAGCCCGCGGGGTTGCCGCTCACGCGCAGCCAGCCGTCCCGGGCGCCGCCGACGCGCGGCCGGAAGTCGACGTGCTTCCCCTCGTCGGCGAGCGCCTGCGCCAACGCAGCCCCCTCGCGAACCTCGACACATACAAAGGCGGCGCGCTGGCCGGCGCCCCACCCGCCCCGCACGGCGAGGCCGTTGCGAGCACACGCCGCGAGGGCCGCCTCCACCAACCCCTGGGTCACCCGCCTAGCGCGCACGATCGCCGGGCCGAGCTGCCCTCCGGTGACGCTCGACGCCGCGGCCAGCTCGCCGAGCAGCATCGCCATGCCGAGCAGCGTAGGCGTACCTGTGCGGAACCGGCTCGCGTCCTCCGCACGGCGCACGGCCCCCTTCTCGAACGAGAACGCGGCGGCATGGCCCCACCACCCCGCCCGGCGTGGGGTCAGCGCGCCGCTGCCCTGGAGCCAGCGGCGAGGCACGTACAGGAACGCCGCACCGGTGGCGCTGCGGAGCTGCTTGTGGCCGCCGGCGGTGACCAACACGTGGTCGCCGAGCGCCCGGGCGTCGATCGGGACCGTCCCCGCGGTCTGGTACGCATCGAGCAACAGCATCGCGCCGGGCGCCCGCTCGCGCAGGCCAGCGGCCAGCGCGCGGAGGTCTTGCAGCCAGCCCGACTCGAACAGCGCGTGGGAGATCGACAGCACGCGCACGTCGGGCGTGATCGCGGCGAGGATGCGCTCCGTCGGCACACTACCGTCGTCGTCCACGGGGATCTCGACGAGCTCACCGCCCGTATTTTGGGCCCACTGGTGGTGTACGTAGTGCCCAGTCGTGAAGTGGCCGGCGGTGTACACCAGCTTGCCCGCCGGGACGCCCTCGAGCACGGCGCAGAGGGCCTCGGACACGTTCGGGAACCAGGCCACGTCCCCCGCGTCCAGGTCGCCACCGACGAGCTCCGCCACCCGCGCCCGGAACTGGTCCATCACGTCAACCCACGTGCCGTCGTCCCACACGCCGATGCCGGACTGCGCGAGCTCGGCGAGCTGGTGCACCACCGCCGCGGGGCCGACGACGGACGGCATCCCCATCGAGTGCGAACACGCGTAGATCCCGCGATCCAACGAGGGGTACAGGCTCCGCAGCTCCACGTCCTGCGCGGAGAGCCCCAGCTCGGCAGCGTGCAGCTGGCGCAGTCGCTGCGCCGCAGTCGTCGCCCCGGCCAGCAGCGGGCCAGTGCCCTCGGCGTCGCGCCGCACCGCGTCGAGCAGCTCGGCCGCCGATCGCCCGGCGAGGAGCGGCAGCAGCGGCCGGAGTCGACCGTGGGCGGACTGCGCCTCCAGCACTGCGTTGACGATCGGGGTGCGGATTGCGGACTCAGACTCGTCGGACACGTCGCCTCGGGGAGCCGCCTCCCCTATCCCACCTCTCGGAGCACTCCATGACCCTCGCACTCCTCCTTTGGTTCGTCGTCGCGCCTACGCTCCCCGGGGCCGACCCCGACGCGCAGCTGGTCGCCGCGCGCCTTCGCCCCCGCGTCGTCCGGATGTTGGCGGCCCCAGTCGCCGTCGCAGCGGCGTGCTGGCTGCTCGGCTGCGCGTTCGGCGTCGCGGTGGTGATCGTCGCGGCGCTGGCCAACGCGCCCACGCTCGCCGTGCTGGCGCCGCTGTCCGCGTTCGTCGGCGCAGGCGCCGGAGGAGCCGTGCTGCTCACCTTGGTGCTCCGCGAGCGGGTGTGGCTCGAGGCGCTCGGCCTCCCGCTCGACTGGCGCGGCCCGTGGCTCGCCGGCGAGCTCGCCGAGCACCTCGGCTGGGACCGCCGCTCCATCCCCGTGGCTATCCCCGCGACGGTCTCCCGCCCGCGGGCGCCGAGCCCCGTTGCCCCGCCAGACGACGCGTGGACGCTCGACACCCCGCGCGAACGCTGGGCCCCTACGCCGGACGAACCGACGCAGTGGTTCGACCAGGCCGCGTCGCTCGTGCAGGTGCTCGCCGACACAAAACGCCTCGACGAAGCCCAGAAGCAGCGCCAGGTCGTCCCGCGAATCCCGGGCGTCCGCTACCTGGACGCGGCGCGCATCCGGACGCCACAGGTCGCGGAAGGATGAGCCCCGCGACGCGATCAGCCGTAGTTCTTCTCGGCAAACTCCCAGTTCGCCAGGTGGTCCAGGAACGCGTTCACGTAGTCGAACCGCTTGTCCTGGTAGTCGAGGTAGTACGAGTGCTCCCAGACGTCGATGCAGAGCAGCGGGGTGCCCGCGCCGGTCCACAACGGCGAGTCCGCGTTCGCGGTCTTCACGCACGAGAGCTTGCCTCCGTTCGAGACGAGCCAGGCCCAGCCGCTGCCGAACTGCCCGGTAGCGGCCTCGCGGAGCGCCTTCTTGAACCCGTCGGCGTCCACGAACGCGGTCTTCATCGCATCCGAGAGCTTGCCGGACATCGGGACGCCCCCGCCCCCCTTCCGCAGGCTGTTCCAGAAGAACGTGTGATTCCACGCCTGGGCGGCGTTGTTGTAGAGCGGGACGTGGTCCTTGTCCCCGTAGGTCGCCTTCGCGATCGCCTCGGTGGTGGTGCCCAGGGCCTCGTTGCCAACGTACAGCTCGTTGAGCTTGCTCACGTACTTGGCGTGGTGCTTTCCGTAGTGGAACGAGAGCGTGTTCTGCGAGATGAACGGGGCGAGCTCGGTGTCGTTGAACGGGAGCGCCGCGAGGGTGAACGGGCCGGTGGCCGGCGCAGCCGACGCGGTGGACTTGGTGTCGGCGGCCTTGGTGTCGCCGGCGTGGGCGCGGGAAGAGCCAAAGGCGGCGATGCCGAGGGCGGCGACGCCCAGTACGGGGGCGCCAGCGAGGATGTCACGACGAGTAGGCATAGAAGCTCCAAGGAGAACGGGGGTAGGGGCCCGGAGTGTATCCGTCGCACACCGCGGACGGGCGCAACGCCAGGTCACGATTCGGCGGGGATCGACCCATGAGCGGGCTGCCTTGGACGGGCCTGTCCCAGGTCGCCGCGCGGGTGGACCTGTGGGACATCGTCGCTCGGCTCGGGGGTGCCGAGGCGGCGTCCTGCGCCGACGCCGCGGCTTGGCTGCGGGCGGGCTTACCGTTCGACTTGCTGCCGCTGCTGACCCGCCCCCACGTCGACCCCGGCGGGCGGCTGGTCACCCCCGGCATGGCCGACTGGCCCAGCGCGCTGTGCGGGGTCCCGTTCGCCCCCGTGGCGCTGGGCGTCGAAGGTCGGGCGGAGCTGCTCCACAAGCCCGCCGTCGCGGTCGTCGGCGCTCGCGCCTGCACTGCGTACGGGGTCGAGCAAGCCGCCCGAATCGCCAGCGCCGTCACGCGCTCAGGGGCGGTCGTCGTGAGCGGCTTGGCGCGGGGCATCGACCGCAGCGCCCACCTCGGGGCCGAGGGGGCCACGATCGCGGTCCTCGGGCAAGGGCTCGATACCCCGATGCCCGGCTGGCAGCGGCAGCTCCGCGAGCGCGTTCTAGCGGACGGGGGGCTCGTGATCAGCGAATTCCCCCGCGGGCTCACGGCCGATACGTGGACCTTCCCGATCCGAAACCGCATCGTCGCCGCGCTTGCGCGGGCCACCGTTGTCGTAGAAGCCTCGCACCGGAGCGGCGCGCGCAACACCGCGAACCACGCGCTCCAGTGCGGGCGCATCGTGCTCGCCGTTCCCGGCCCCCTCGACGCGCCGGCCAGCGCCGGCTGCTTGGACATGATCGAAGACGGCGCGACGATGGTGCGCGGCCCGGAGACCGTGTTGGCCGCAGCCGGGCTCGCGGGCCCACCTCCTGGGCCGTCTCGGGGGCCAGCGGACCCAGTCCTGGCCGCGCTCGGCGGGGGCGCGACACCCGAGGAGCTCGC
The DNA here is from genome assembly GCA_943328795.2 of Bifidobacterium breve. GTDB lineage: Bacteria > Myxococcota_A > UBA796 > UBA796 > SXON01 > CAIUMM01. The sequence continues at coordinate 11,328 of CALQBK020000002.1, read as the reverse complement.
GTCCCGAACCGGGCTCTCGCACGCCGAGGTGATGGCGCGGCTCGGCGCCCTCGGGTTGACCGGGCGGGTCGGTCGGTTACCCGGAAACCGGTACGTCCCCCGAGGCCCCCCGTGAACCCCCGCCCGAACCCCGCCCAGCACCTCTTGTTCGAGCCCCGCGCTGCGGACCTCCTCGCGCTGCTGCGCGACCTCCAGCACATCGACGCCCGGGCGATCGACGCAATCACCACCGAGCTCGTCCGCGCGCGCCGGGTGGACGCCGAGGTCGGCTACGACGAGCTCCGGCGCAGGCTCGCCGAGTGGCTTTTCGAGCACGAGAGCGAGCTCCGGCCGGACCAGGCCGACCTGTTGCGCCAAGAGTGGGGCCGGCTCTTCCACTGACCGTGGGAGGGCGCCCAAAGTGTGCGCGAGGCGCAGCCGCAGCGCGCGATTTGGGCGCTCGCTTCGCCGCGGTCCCGCGAGCTCAGAACTCGAGCTGCCCCGCCGCGCGCGGGTACGGGATCACGTCGCGGATGTTCTCCACGCCGGTGGCGTACATGACCGCGCGCTCGAACCCGAGGCCGAAGCCCGCGTGCGGGACGGTGCCGTACCGGCGAAGGTCGCGGTACCACCAGTAGTCGGCGGGGTCCAGGCCCATCGCGACGATCCGGGCGTCCAGCACGTCGAGGCGCTCCTCGCGCTGGCTGCCCCCGATGATCTCCCCGACCCCGGGCGCGAGCACGTCCATCGCCGCGACCGTGCGGCCGTCCTCGTTTTGGCGCATGTAGAAGGCCTTGATGTCCTTCGGGTAGTTCATCACGACGATGGGCCGGCCAACTTGCTCGCAGAGCCAGCGCTCGTGCTCGCTCTGCAGGTCGATGCCCCACGCCACGGGGAACTCGAACCGGGCGGTGGACTTCAGCAGCCGCGCGACGGCCTCGGTGTAGTCCATCCGTTCAAAGCTCGCTTCCACGAAGCGCGTGAGCCGGTCGATGCAGGTCTTGTCAACGCGTTGGGCGAAGAACGCCAAGTCGTCTTGCCGCTCGTCGAGCACCGCGCGGAAGATGAATTGCAGGAAGTCCCCGGCCAAGTCCGCGTTCGCGGAGAGGTCGTTGAACGCGACTTCGGGCTCGATCATCCAGAACTCGGCCAAGTGGCGGCGGGTTTGGCTGTTCTCGGCCCGGAACGTCGGGCCAAACGTGTAGACCTTGCTCATCGCGAGGCAGTAGGCCTCGACGTTCAGCTGCCCTGAGACCGTCAGGTGGGCGGGCTTCCCGAAGAAGTCTTGCGTATAGTCCACGGCACCCGTCGACGTGAGCGGCAGGTTGGCGGCGTCCAACGTGGAGATCCGGAACATCTGCCCCGCCCCCTCGGCGTCGCTGCCGGTGATGATCGGCGTGTGGATCCACGAGAACCCACGCTGTTGAAAGAACCGGTGCACCGCGAACGCGAGCGTGTTGCGCACCCGGGTGACGGCCCCGATCACGTTTGTGCGCGGGCGCATGTGCCCCTGCTCCCGCAAGTACTCCATCGTGTGCTGCTTCTGTTGCATCGGGTAGGTCTCGGGGTCGTCCACCCAGCCGACGACTCGTACCGAAGACGCCTTCAGCTCGACCGCCTGGCCGACGGCCGGACTGGCGACCAGCACCCCGTGGACCTCCACCGAGCAGCCGGTGGTCAGCCGCTTGATCTCGGCTTCGTAGTTGGACAGTCCCGCCTCTGCGATGACTTGCAGGGCGGCAAAGCAGGACCCGTCGGACACCTGGATGAAGCTCAAACCCGCCTTGCTGTCGCGGCGGGTACGGACCCACCCTTGGACAACCACGGCGGCGCCCACGGCGACTCCACCAGCGAGAATTTCGGCGATGCGACTAGCGGACATGACCTCTCCGGGGCCCGGCGGCGGTAACCGGGGCCGACCCCGGCAGCGAGCCTCCGAAGCTGTCGAAATTCCGTCGGAGATCGTCCAGGGCGCTTGAGAACGAAAAAACGCATGGTAGAGTCCAGGCCATGGAAAGCACCCCAACCCAGCGTGCCGCGAGGTGGTGTGGGCCGCCGCCCGGGCGAAGGTGTACCGCTCCGCTGAGGGCACCCCCGAGCGGCTCGTGGCCGTCATCCAAGACATCAGCGACCGAAAGCGGGTCGAAGGCGAGCTCCTCGCGCAGCGCGAGCGGCTGCGGATGGTCCACGAGGTCGCCGGGCTGCAGTCGGTGGATTGGGACGTCGAGTCCGACACGCTCGTTTGGAACGCAGACCCGACTCCGCTGCTCGGCGAGATCCCGCCCGACGGGTACCCCGCGTTTGCAGAGATGGTGCACCCGGACGATCGCGCGCTGTACCTGGCGCGTCGTGCCGCCGCCCTCGTCGGCGAGGGCCCCGCCTCCCAGGAGTTCCGCATCGTCCGGACAGACGGCGGGATCCGCTGGTTGGGCGTCCGCCAGCGCGCGGGAGGCGGGAAGCAGAAGTCGGGGCGCACCTTGCTCGCCGTCCAGGACATCAGCGATCGGGAGCAGCTGGCGTACCTCGCACAGCACGACAGCCTGACGGGGCTGCCCAACCGCCACCTGTTCCGTGACCGCCTGCACCAGGCCCTCGCGCGCTCCAGCCGGGAGACCCGGCGCGTCGCGGTGATGTTCCTCGACCTCGACCGGTTCAAGCAAGTCAACGACGGCCTGGGGCACGCTGCGGGCGACCTGCTGCTCCGGCTGGTGAGTGAGCGTTGGAGCGGCTGCCTGCGCAAGACGGACACTGTAGCCCGGGTTGGCGGAGACGAGTTCGCCGTGGTCGTCGAGTGCTTCCAGCACCTCCACCAGGTCACTCGCGTCGCGGAAAAGCTGGTAGAAGCATTGAATTCGCCCTTCGACCTGAACGGCACCCCCGCGAGCATCGGCGTGAGCATCGGCATCGCGCTCCACCCAGAGGATGGCGGGGCAGACGATGACCTCCTCCGCGTCGCGGACGCCGCGATGTACCGGGCGAAGCGCGACAACGGTGGGTACCGGTACGCCGACGAGGCGTACGAGGCAAAATAGGGCCCCGATCCGACGTGGCTGGCAAGGCGGAGCCGACAAAGCCTGCCGAGGCAGACGAGGAAGGCCCAACGAAGCCAGGCGCGTCGGGCGCGTCCGAGGAACGAGCCGAATCGAGATCCGACGGTATCAGTGCGCCAGCGCCGCGCTCTCGATCTCTTCGCAGGTCTCGACGAGCAGCGTGACCCGGTCGGGCCCCGCCTCGGCGAACCCCGTCCCGACCTTGAAGGTCCGGCGCGGGCTGCCGTGGATCACGACCGTCCCCGGCTTCAGCGTCGTCACCAGCGGGATGTGGCCCGCGAGCACGCCGAACTCGCCGAGCTCACCGGGGGCCTGCACCCCTTCAGCCACGCCCTCGAACACGATCTTCCGGGGCGTGACGATGCGGACGTTGAGCGCCATGATCAGACCGTCACGCCGAGCTTGCGGGCCTTGGCGAGGACGTCGTCGATGTTGCCGACGAGGTAGAAGGCGTCCTCGGGCAGGTTGTCGTACTTGCCCTCGAGGATCTCGCGGAAGCCGCGAACCGTCTCTTCCTTCGTCACGAACTTGCCCTCGGCGCCGGTGAACTGCTGGGCGACGGTGAAGGGCTGGGACAGGAACTTCTGGATCTTGCGCGCGCGGTAGACGGTGGTCTTGTCCTCCTCAGAGAGCTCGTCCATGCCGAGGATCGCGATGATGTCGAGCAGCTCCTTGTAGCGCTGCAGCACGCGCTGGACGCGGCGCGCGACGTCGTAGTGCTCCTCGCCGACGACCTTCGGGTCGAGGATGCGGGAGGTGGAGTCCAGCGGATCGACGGCCGGGTAGATGCCGATCTCGGTGAGCTTGCGGTTGAGCACGGTCGTCGCGTCCAAGTGCGCGAACGCGGTGGCCGGCGCCGGGTCGGTCAAGTCGTCCGCGGGCACGTAGATGGCCTGCACGGACGTGATCGAGCCCTTGTTCGTCGTGGTGATGCGCTCCTGGAGGCCGCCCATCTCGGTCGCGAGCGTCGGCTGGTAGCCGACCGCCGAGGGGATACGGCCGAGGAGCGCCGAGACCTCCGAGCCCGCCTGCGTGAACCGGAAGATGTTGTCGACGAAGAAGAGCACGTCCTGGCCCTCCTCGTCACGGAAGTACTCGGCGCAGGTGAGCGCAGAGAGCGCGACGCGGGCGCGAGCGCCGGGGGGCTCGTTCATCTGGCCGAAGATCAGGGCGGTCTTGGAGAGCACGCTCGACCCGTCGCCGAGCTTCGCCTCCTCCATCTCGTGCCACAGGTCGTTGCCCTCGCGGGTGCGCTCGCCGACGCCGGCGAACACCGAGCAGCCGCCGTGCTTCTTCGCGACGTTGTTGATCAGCTCCTGGATCAAGACGGTCTTGCCGACGCCGGCGCCGCCGAACAGGCCAATTTTGCCGCCGCGGGAGTACGGCGCGAGCAGGTCGATGACCTTGATGCCGGTCTCGAACATCTCGACCTGGGTCGACTGCTCGGTGAAGCCGGGGGGCTGGCGGTGAATCGGGTTGAACAGGTCGGACCCGACCTCGCCGCGCTCGTCAACGGGCTCGCCGAGCACGTTCAGGATGCGCCCGAGCACCTTCGGCCCGATGGGCATCATGATGGGGCTGCCGGTGTCGCGCACGCTCTGGCCGCGGCGCAGGCCGTCGGTGACGTCCATCGCGATGCAGCGAACGGTGTTCTCGCCAAGGTGCTGGCTGACCTCGACGGTGAGGTTCTCCTCCGCCTTCGAGATGAAGGCGTTGGTCAGCTTCAGCGCGTTGAGGATGTTGGGAAGCTTGCCGGGCGGAAACTCAATGTCGACGACGGGGCCCATGACCTGCTTGACGATACCGGTGGTGCCTTCCATGCGGGACTCCAGAAATTTGATGAGTAGAAAGGGGTCTCAGAGCGCTTCAGCGCCGGAGACGATCTCGATGAGCTCTTTGGTGATCGCCGCTTGGCGACCGCGGTTGTAGTCGAGGGTGAGCGACTTGATGAGGTCGGTCGCGTTGCGCGTGGCGTTGTCCATCGCGGTCATCCGGGCCGCGTGCTCGCCGGCGCCGGTCTCCAGGAACGCCTGCAGAAGCAGCGTGCGGAGGTAGAGCGGGAGCAGCGTCTCGAGGATCGCGGCGCCCTTCGGCTCGTACACGTAGTCGACGCTCGGGCCCGTGGTGGCGCCCGCCTCGATCGACAGCGGGAGCACCCGCGTGAACGTGGGGGTCTGCGTGAGCGTGTTCTTGAACGCGTTGTAGGCGATGACGCACTCGTCGTACTCGCCGGCGATGAACCCGCGCACCATCTCGTCCGAGAGGGCCTGGACGATCTCCTGGAACTTCGCGGACGTCGCGTCAATCGTGGATTCGTCCACGACGACAGGCCGGCTCTTGAAGAACTCGCGCGCCTTCTTGCCGAAGGTGCGAACCCGAACCCGGCGCGCCGCGGAGCCATCTTGCCCCGCCTGCACGAGCGTGCCCTGCTGAGTCTTCAACCACACGTCGGTCTGCCGCAGCAGCGTGCCGTTGAACCCGCCGCACAGGCCGCGATCCGTCGTCACGACGACGAGCAGCACGTTCTTGACGGCGCCACGTGGCTCGAGGAGCGGGTGCTGCACCTCACCGCCAGCCGCACCGCCGGCGATGCGCTGAAGCGTCGCGGTCAGGGTCTCCTGCCACGGCCGCGCGGACACGGCAGCGTCCGTCGCGCGCCGGAGCTTGGCGGCGGAGACCATCTTCATCGCGTTGGTGATTTGCTTTGTGCTCTTCACCGACGTGATGCGTGTACGAATGTCGCGAAGCGTAGCCATCGAATCCTCCTGGTTCTACCGACTTACTTCCACAACGAGCGGAACTGGCGGGCCTCGGCGAGGATCTTCTCGCGGAGCTCGCCACCCGCACGGAACTTGGCCGTGAGGTTGGCGCGCAGCGTGGCGGTGAGCGGGTGCCGCTCGAAGTGCCCAGAGAGATCGCCGATGAACCGGCGCACGTCGTTTACGGCGACGTCGTCGTAGAGGCCCTCGGTGCCGCAGACGATCTGGATGATCTGCATCTCCATGGGGACCGGCGAGTACTGGTCCTGCTTCAGCAGCTCGACCAGGCGGGTGCCGCGGTTCAGCTGCTTGCGCGTGGCCTCGTCGAGGTCCGAGCCGAACGCAGAGAACGCCTGGAGCTCGCGGAACGTCGCGAGGGTGAGCTTCAGCGTACCGGCGACGTCCTTCATCGCGGTCAGCTGAGCCGAACCACCGACGCGGGAGACCGACAAGCCGACGTTCACCGCGGGGCGCACACCCGAGAAGAACAAGTTCGTCTCGAGGAAGATCTGGCCGTCGGTGATGGAGATGACGTTCGTCGGGATGTACGCCGACACGTCGCCGGCCTGTGTCTCGATGATCGGGAGCGCGGTGAGCGAGCCCGCGCCCAAGCTGTCGTTCACCTTGCACGCGCGCTCGAGCAAGCGGCTGTGCAAGTAGAAGACGTCGCCCGGGTACGCTTCACGGCCCGGGGGGCGGCGGAGCAGCAGGGAGAGCTGGCGGTACGCCGCGGCCTGCTTCGAGAGGTCGTCGTAGACGATCAGCGCGTGCTGCCCATTGTCGCGGTAGTACTCGCCGAGCGTCGCGCCCGTGTAGCAGGCGATGAACTGCAGCGGCGCGGGGGAAGACGCCGGCGCGGCCACGATCGTGGTGTACTTGAGCGCGTCGAACTGCTTGAGCTTCTCGACGACCTGCGCGATGGTGGACTGCTTCTGCCCAACGGCGACGTAGATGCAGTGCATCTTCTTGTTGGGGTCGTCCAAGAACTGGCGCTGGTTGATGATGGTGTCGATCGCCACGGCGGTCTTGCCCGTCTGGCGGTCGCCGATGATCAGCTCGCGCTGGCCGCGGCCGACGGGGATCATGCCGTCGATGGCCTTGATCCCGGTCTCCAGGGGCTCGTGCACGCTCTTGCGCGCGACGATGCCGGGGGCCTTGATCTCGACCGGCCGCATCATGTCGCGGGGGATCGGGGGGCCGCCGTCAATGGCGTTGCCGAGCGCGTCGACGACGCGGCCGAGGGTGGCCGGGCCGACGGGCACGGAGACGATCTCGCCGGTGCGGCGGACGACGTCGCCTTCCTTGATCGTGCGGTCGTCGCCGAAAATGGCGACACCGACGTTGTCCTCTTCGAGGTTCAGGACCATGCCCTTGATGCCGCCCGGGAACTCGAGCAGCTCGCCGGCGAGGGCATTCTCGAGGCCGTAGATGCGCGCGATGCCGTCGCCGACCTTCAGCACGGTGCCGGTTTCGGTGACCGCGACGCGGGCGTCGTAGTTCTTGATCTGCTGCTTGAGGATCTGGCTGATCTCTTCGGCGCGGATGTCCATTTCAGTGTCCTTTGACCAGTGGGTTTGGCCGCTGTTCGCGGCCTGGGATCAGGCTCGGGTATCGGAGAGGGAGAGGGTGAGACGTTCGAGGCGGGACCGGATGGACGCGTCGTAGACGCGGCTCCCGACCTGGGCGACCATGCCGCCGATCAGCGCACCGTCGACCTTCGCTTCGAGGACGACGGACTTGCCCGTCGCGACCTCGAGGGCGCGCTGCACCTGGACACGAGCAACTGCGTCGATCGCGGTGGCGGTGGTGACGATAGCCCGTACCCGGTTGGCTTCGGTGTCGGCGAACGCGCGGTACTCGCGCACGATGGCCTCGATGCCGTCCATGCGGCGCTTGTCGAGCAGCAGCCGCAGGAAGTTCGCGACCGTGCTGTCCAGGTTCAGCCCGGGCAGCACGCGCTCGAGCACCAGCCGACGCTCGGGCTGGGTGAAGACCGGGTTCGACAGCGCACCGAGCAGGAGGTTGTTCTCGAGCCGCGCGACGGTCCAGAACTTCTCGAGGTCGTTGCCGAAGCGGTCCACCGCGTGGGCCTCGTGTGCGATCTCCAACAACGCTTTTGCGTAGCGACGAGCGACGGATCCTTCAGTCATCTACGCACCCTTGGGGTTGGAGGCACGGTCGGCATCCACCGCCGCGAGGAACTCCTTGGCGAGGCGCTCCTGGTCTTCCCGGGTGATGGTCCGGGTGAGGGTCTCGCGCGCGAGCTGCACGGCCAAGGCGACAGCCTCCTGCCGGATCTCGTTCTTCGCCCGCGCGGACTCTTCACGAATCGCACGCTCGGCGCTCTCCTTGATCCGCACGGCCTCGACCGCGCCCCGCGCCCGCAAGGTCTCGGCCTCGCGCTCGGCGTCTTCGCGGGCGTCAACCCGCATCTCCTCGATCTCCTTGTCGAGCGCAGCGAGCCGCACCTCGACCGAGTCGAAGCGCGCCTGCGCCTCCGCTTGGAGCCGCGCCGCCTCGTCGAGCCCGCTGCGGATGCTGGCCGAACGACCCGCGATAGCGGCTGCGATCGGCTTGCGCGCGATCACGAAGAGCAAGACCGCGAAGATGGCGAAGTTGATGCCGCCGTACACGATCTGCGTGTACTGGGGGCCGTACTCCTCCGCCTCGTGCTCCTCGGCGGACATGTGCTCGCCGCCGCCTTCGCTCGCGAATGCTGGGGAAATGCCGAACATTTACGCCTCCGCCACAGGTGAGCGCCCGAGCACCGTCTTCACGATGTCGCCAGCCAAGTCCTTCGACATCGACGCGATCGCCTGCCGGGCGTGGTTCGCCTCGCGCTGTACGCCGTGGAGCGCGCCTTGCAGGTGCACGTCCGCCTCGCGGCGGGCCTCCGCGACCGAGTGCGCGTGCACCTTGTGCGCGTCGCCACGCAGCCCGGCGCGGTACTCCGTCAGCTCTGCGCGGACCTTCGCCAGCTGGGCTTCGTACTCGCCAAGCCGCGTCGCGGCGCGCTGCGAGAGCACCTCCGCGTCATGTTTTGCACCCACCGTAGCCGCCGCGCGGTCGTGCAGGTAAGCCAACATGGGCTTGAACAGGATGACCTGGAGTCCAGCGACGAGGACGAGAAACGGGACAACCTGGATGAGCGCCAGGGTGAGGTCCGGGATGATGTTCACGGGCCATGCTCCGGAAGGGAGCCCGGCTATCGTTGGACGGGCTCACAGGCAAGGGCTTCCCGCGCGGCGGCGCGAATCCGAGCGCTCATTGGCCGCCGCGCTTGTTCTCCTTGCCGATTCCAAGCCAGATTCCCGCGTTGCCCTGGATCGTCCACTCGCGAGCTGCTACGCTGGCGCCGACGTTCCCCCAGGCTCCGATGCGCACCGGGCCGAGCGGCACGCCGAGCGCGGCCTCGAGCAACAGCGGCGCCGCCCAGCTCGCGCCGAACGTCGAGAGCCCGACGCGCCCCGGCAGCGCGACCCCCGCGTTGAGGAGCACAGGCCCGCGGTACGCGAAGTCGATCCACGGCGTGACTTGGAGGCCGAGCGCCGGCACCCTGACGTCGAGCACCGGCCCAGCCGCCGCACCGAAGTCAACCCCGAACGCACGACCGAGGCTCCCCCGGGTGCCCGCGGAGATGCCGACGGTGCCCGGCAAGGTGGCGTCGACTGAGAACCCGAGGTGGGGGTCTGCCCAGTAGCCGCCCGACACGGCGCCCCAGCCGATGGCCACCACGCCGCCCGAGGACGGCAGCCGAAGCGCGAGCGGATCGGCGTAGGCAGAGCCTGCGAGGGAGGCCCCGACCACCAGGGAGTACAGAGTTCGCTTCAGCACCGGGGCTCCAGGGGTTGACGCGTCCATAGTATTCCCGGATGCGCCCGGCGCGCGTGGCAAAACAACGGTTACTTTGCCAAGCAGTCTGCGTAGAACAGCCGCCCCCCAGGAGGATTTCCCAATGAGCCCCACCGCGTCCTTGAGCGGCCGTGTAGCGATTCGATACCTGCTGGAGGCGACCATCACGGTCGAGTCACAGTCGAACTTCTACACCGGCTTCAGCCAAAACATCAGCGAAGGCGGCGTGTTCGTCGGGATGGAGAACCCGCCGGCGGTCGGCGAGACGGTGAAGCTGCGGGTGCAGCTCGAAGACGGGGGCGGGGTCAGCGCCACGGGCGTGGTCCGTTGGCACCGCGTCGACGATGACGGCACGGTCGTCGGCGCCGGCGTGCAGTTCGTCGCGCTCGAGCCCGAGTCACGCGATGCGCTGCAGGCGATGCTGGCACGGGCCGCGCAAGACCCGCTGCTGATGGAGTGACGTAGCCGCTGGCGGCTACGCCGGGACGTCCCGCCGGCCCTCGAACGCCCTCGCGAGCGAGACGCGGTCGGCGAATTCGATCTCGGTCCCGACAGCGATGCCGTGCGCCAGGCGGGTGACGCGGACCCCGAGCGGCCGCAGCAGCCGCGCCAGGTACAGCGACGTGGCATCGCCCTCGACGTCCGGGTCCATCGCCAAGATGCACTCGGTCGTGCCCCCGCTCCCGATGCGCGCGAGCAGCGGCTGGATGCGGAGGTCGCTCGGCCCGACGCCGTCCAGCGGAGAGAGCGCCCCGTGGAGGACGTGAAACCTGCCCTTGAACTCGCCGGACGCGTCGATCGCCCGCACGTCTTGCGGCCGCTCGACGACGCAGATCACCGCGGGGTCGCGGCGGGGATCGGCGCAGCGCGGGCAGAGCTCTCGGTCGGAGAGGTCGCAGCAGGAAGCACACTCGCGCACCGACGCCTTCAGCGCCAGGATCGCCGCGGCGATGTTCTCCGCGGCCTCCGGCGGCTGGCGCAACAACCAGTACGCGTGGCGCGTCGCGGTCTTCTCGCCGACTCCCGGAAAGCGCCCGAGCTGCTGGACCGCCTTTCGGAACGCGTCGCTCATCCGCCGAAGAGGCCCGGGGGGAGGCCCATGCCCGCTGCCATGCCCATCAACTTCTCGGCCACGACCTCCTTCGCACGCCGGATGGCGTCGTTCGTCGCCGCTCGCACCAGGTCCTCCAGCAGCTCGACGTCGGCCGCGACCTTGGGGTCAATCTTCACCGACAGCACCTCCTGGCCGCCGTTCATACGCACCAGCACGAGGCCCCCGCCCGCGGAGCCCTCGACCTCCGCGCGCTCGGCCTCCGCCTGCAGGTCCGCCATCTGCTGCTGGAACCCGCCCAGCATCCCCGCCATGCCGCCACCAAGCGGCCCGCCACTGCCAAAGAGATCACTCATCATCCAACTCCGTCTCGGGCATGTTCATATCTCGCAACGGCTCGCCAACAGGCACGATGCTCTCGATGCGCCCCGCGAACGCGACCACGAGCCGCTGCACCAGCACAGATGCCTCGGCCGCCTCGACCGCGTCGGCCTGGCGGCGCTCCTCGGCGGCGCTCCGCCGCTCGTTCCCCGTCCGCCCGGCGCTGTCCACGCGCACGTCGACAGCCCGGAAGCCCGGGAAGTAGGCCTCGAGCTCGAGGTCCCCGAGCACGTCCCGGACGCGCGTCTGCCCCAGG
>CALQBK020000001.1 GCA_943328795.2 Bifidobacterium breve | reverse complement strand
GTCCGTGGTGTCGGAGGGGGCGTCGCAGCCCATGCAGTTGTTCCCGCCAACCTCGACGAGCGTCACGCCGTCGAGCTCCTCGGCGAGGATCTGGTCCGCGACGAGGGTGAGGCAGAAGGGCTGGCCGTCAGACGGGCAGGCCTCGCACTCGGCGCCGAAGTTGATCGCGAGGTCGCAGATCGCGCCCTCGTCGCCGGAGTCGTCGATGAGCGGGGCCAGGGGCCGCGTGTCGATGGTGCCAGAGAGCGTGCCACCGTCGAAGTACGTGCCGTCGGCCGCGAAGGTGCCGGTGACGTTCAGGTCGCCGATCTCGATGTCGTAGCCGGCCACCGAGAGGGTGGTCGTCTGCGGCCCAACCGTGAAGTAGGGCTGCGCCGCGAAGTCAGCGGTGGGGAACGGGATGGTGGGGTCGCAGTAGTCCTGCTCGTCAGGGGAGACGTCCGCCTTCGCGATCGCGCCAACGATCCCGAGGGAGGAGCCGGAGACCTCGTTCACGCCGAGGAGGATGTCCTGGGTGAGGTAGCTGGAGAGCACCGAGCCGATGCCGGGGGGCTCGACGATGCGCGCGTCCGCGAGCGCGACGATGTAGGTCCGGCCGACCAACGAGCTCGGGTCGGCCATCGTGGTGCCGAGGGCGGACGTGGTGAAGGTCAGGGGGACGCTGCCGTTGCAGTAGTCGAGGGTAGCGGTGTAGGACGTGGACGGCTCCAGCGGCGCGTCGAGGACCCACATCACCGTGAGGCCGTCCTCGCTGACGGCCTGGTGGCCGGCGATGTCGGTGCTGATGGTGGCGGTGGCGTCGGCGTCGGAGAGCGCGAACTCGATGTTGGCGCGGTAGTACGCGTCCGCCGAGCCGTCGCTCGGGATGGTGCTGTCGACGCTCACGCCGCACTCGCCGTTGCCGCCGTTGCCGCCGTTGCCAGCAGTGTCGGAGTCGTTGGGCTTGCCGCTGCACGCGACGAGGCTGAGGAGGGGCAGGACGGACAAGGTACAAAGGGAACGGATCATCTCAACTCCAAGAAGGTAGGAACGGTCAAGCGGAAAGGCGCCGGGAGGGTACTCGTAGTCGCCCCGGCTTGTCAACGGCAACGCGCCGTTTTTCAACACGCAGGCCCGAAACTCCGAGCCGAGGGCATCACGCGCCCAGGCGACCCCGGATCTCGCCCCGCACGGCGTCCAGCAGGCGGTCCTCTTCAGTGTCGAGGTTCCCCTTGGTCTTCTCGGCCAGCATGTCGAGCAGCTCGAGCGTGTGCCCCGCGAGCTCCTTGTCGGCCTTTCCCGGCGAAGGCTCCACACCCGCGCCGAGGTGCGCGAGCGCCGAGTGCGCGAGCGAGATGACAAAGGTGCTGAACGTGACAGGCGGGGCTGAGCTCGGGGTGGCCATGGGATCCTCTCGGCAGCGCGCCTTATCACGCGTTCCCCCCGGCGCTCGCCCCGAGCCCGCGTCCCACGGCGCGGCCGACGGGTTAGCGGGCGCACGTTCCTCGGTCCTGCATGTCCCTCCCCCGGCTCTTCTCCCGCCTCGCCCTCGTCGCCGTCCTCGCGCTCGGCTTGCGATCCGCCCCGGCTGCCGCCGCGGGCTCGCGGCTCACCGCGCAGCAGACGTACGAGCTCGGCGAGCGCTTCGCGCGTCGCGGCGTGACGAACAAGGCCCTCGAGCAGTTCAACCGCGTGCGCACGTACTTCCGGGACGACCCCTACGCGCTGAAGGCGGAGCTCGCGATCGCAGAGCTGCACTACAAGAAGCAGGAGTGGGACGCCGCCCGGCTCGCCTACGAAGACTTCCTCCGCGCCCACCCGCGGTACGTCGACCTCGACATCGTCGTCTGGAAGCTCGGGAAGACGCTGTTCCAGAAGGCCCCGGCGGTCGCCGCCAAGGACCAGACGTGGACCCGGCAAGCGGTGAACACGTGGACGGGCTTCTCGTCGCGGTTCCCGGGCAGCGTGCACACGGCAGAGGTCGACAAGTTCCTCAGCCGCGCGCGGAACCGCCTCGGGCGCAAGGAGGTGCTGATCGCGCGCTTCTACGACCGGCGCGAGGCCGGCCCCGCCGTTGAAGGGCGCGCCAGGGGCTTCCTCGCCGAGTACCCCACGTCGCCGGACCGCCCGGAGGCCCTGACGCTGCTCGCGGTGGCATACGCCCGGCAGGACAAGGACGCGACGCCCGCGGTCGACCAGCTCCAAGCGCTCGCGCCCCACAAGGTCCCCGCCGCGCACCGCGCGGTCAAGCACGCCGCGGCGCGCCACGCACGCCAGGTCGCCCGCGAGCAGGCGAAGGCCGAGCGCCAGGTCAAGGTCCAGCCCGCAGCGCCGTGAGCGCGCGCCGCTGGGTGGTGCTCGGCAACGCCGAGAACCGGCGGGTCACCGGGTTCGTCGCGGCCCTGCACGCAGCGGGACAGCGCGTGGACGTCTGCCCCTGGCTGGACTTCTTGCGAGACCCGCGCGCGCTCCCCAGCCCGGATCACGCGATCTTTCGGATCGACGCCCTGGGCGAGTCCGCCGCCGTCGAGCAGGCGCTGCTGCGGCTCGGGCGGGCGCGTGCGATCGCCGAGGGCGCGTGGGTGGCCGACGACGCCGCGATCGACGCGCTCCCCGGGCGGTTCGGCGCGATCCTGGCCCCGCGCCAGGCGCACCTCGGGTTCGGGGTGGCGCTCGACTGGCTCGACGCCGCCCTCCAGGACCGCCCGGGGTGGCTCCAGCTGAACCCCACCGCCACCATCCGAGCGTGCTTCGACAAGCGCGTGTGCTTGCCCCTGCTCGAGCGCCACGGCGTGCCCATCCCCCCCGCGTTCGAGCCCGGCGACGGCGACCTCCCGACCCCCGGCGACGGCCTCGTGATCAAGCTCTCGAGCGGCTCCTCCGCCTCGTGCCTCGGGACCTGGCGCGCGGGGCCGCTCGGTCCGGAGCTGTTCACCAGCATGGAGCGGGCGCCGACCGGGCTGTACAACAGCCTGCGTCCGCGGGTGTACCGAGGGCGCGCCGCCGCCGAGCTGATCGCGCTCCTGCTCCGGGAGGGCGCGCGCGTCGAGCACTTCATCCCGAAGGCCGAGATGGACGGGCAGAACTTCGACTTGCGCGTGCTGGTCGTCGCGGGTGAGCCGGCGTTCACCGTGGTCCGGCGCAGCCCGCACCCGATCACGAACCTGCACCTCGGCGGCACGCGCGGGGACGTCGAGCGCCTCGCGGACATCGTGCCGGCCGCGGTGCTCGACCGAATCCCGGCGGCCATGAGGGCGTGCGCTCGTGCGCTGCCAGCGCTTCACCTGGGCGTTGACGTCCTGGTCGAACGCGATCCCGCGCCGGGGTCGCCAGGGCTCCGTGTGCTCGAGGTCAACGCGTTCGGCGACCTGCTCCCCAACCTCACGCGCGTGCACCAGGGCCGCGCCTTGAGCGTCTACGACTGGGAGATCGCGACGGTGCTCGGCTGGGACGGCGGCTCGCTCGGCCCGCCGCTCGCGTAGCGGGTGGGGACCCGCTCCAGGATCCCCTCCCCGTACACCGCGTCGAGGCCGAGCTCCCGCAGGTGGACGTACCCGATGTGGCACCCGCACGTCGCGTTGGGGCAGGGCCGCGGGGCGAGCGCACCGGCGAGCGACCCGTCGTACAGGTTCGCGATCACGTCCGGGACGAAGTGGCAGCGGCGCACGGCGCCCTCCCCGTCTACGGTCACCACCTCCTCCCCGGTCCGACACGCCCTCCCCTGGCTCGGCCAGGCCGTGGCGTTCAGCGGGAACAGCTCGTCGACCGCTCCCCAGTCGATTGCCATCGCCGCGGGGTCCCGCTTCACGGCGTTCACCCAGGTGTACACGCCCGGGAGCGCGTCCCGGAGCGCCCGCGCGTGGGCCTCGTGCTCTGGCAGGCCGACGATGCCGACCGCGACGTGGGCCCCGAGCGCCCGTGCAGCGCGGGCCCGCCCGACGAACGGGGCAAGCGCCACCTGCCCGGGGTGCCACGTCGCCCACAGCCCGACGCGCGCCGTGTAAGCGGCTTCAAGCCAGCGCGGGTCATGCGACAGGTTGGTCTGGATCGCGACGCGCCGCACGTGCGGCAGCCGCGAGAGCGTGACCACGGCCTCGCGGTACCAGGGCCGGGTGAGCGCCTCCCCCCAGGGGGTGAAAAACAGGGACAGCGGGCGGTGCTCACCCCGCTCGCACCAGGCGACGAACCGCTGCACCGCGGCCTTGTCGGCGCGCTGGACGGACGGCGCGTCCGCGGCCTTCGCGAACGGGCAGTACGGGCAGTCGTAGTTGCACGACGCCAGCTGGCCCCGGTACAGCAGCGTGAGCCCGCTCAGCGGGCCTCCCACTCGGCCATCCGGCCACGCACGGCGGGGCTGATCAGCGCGGGGCCAATGGCGTCGGACCGGCCCATGCCCTCAGGCGTCAGCAGCACGCCCTCCCCCGCGCGCCGGGCCCAGCCCTTGTGGACCAGCTCATCCAGCAGCGGGAGCAGCTCCTCCGGGGCGTCCGCCACTGGCTCGGCACCGAGCAGCGTGAGGATCACCCTCCGCCGGTCCTGCTCCGCGGGGTCGAGCCAGGTCCCGTGCCTCGCGAAGGCGAACGCGTCGTCGGGCTCCGCGATCCACCGGTCGATGATGCCCTCGACGGACCGCGCCGCGACGGCGTAGTCGGAGGCGTAGTGCAGCGCGCGGGTGTAGCTCCGTGCGCCGACGCCGAGCCCGACCATGCCGTCCTCCTGGCAGCGGTACGCGGGCTCCGACCGGGGGCCGGGGCGGCGAAACATGCGCATCGAGGCTTGCTCGTACCCGCTGCCGAGCAGCACCTCGCGGCCGATCGCGTAGAGCCGCAGCCGGTGATCGTCCCCCGGGGTGCGGGCGCGCGCCGCCATGCCGGTCAACGGGCGCACGTAGAGCGGGTACAGGTACAGCTCCTCCGGCGCCCACCGCAAGGCCGCGAGCAGGCTGCGCTCCCAGCTGGCTTCGTCTTGCCCGGGGATGCCGTAGATGAGGTCCAGGTTCAGCACCGGGAACCCGAACCCGCGGATCGCGTCGAGCGCGGCGTCAACCTGCGCGTGGGACTGCGGCCGTTGGGCGGTCCGCACCTCGTCCGCCTCGAAGCTCTGGATCCCGATGCTGACGCGCGTCACGCCGGCCTCGTAGAGCACCGCGAGGCGATCCGGGGTGGCTGTCGCCGGGGACGTCTCGACGGAGGTCGGGATGCCGGATGCGCCGAGCCCGGCGAGCAGGTCGGTCACGGCTCGCAGCTGGGGGGCGTCGAGCAGGGTCGGCGTACCGCCGCCGATCGCGGCGCGGGCGAACGCCGCCGGACCGAGCCAACCGCGCACGACGCGGACCTGGCGCGCGAGCGTAGCGAGCCACGCAGCGACGGTGTCCGCCGGCGGGCGCGAGCGGGTGAACAGGTTGCAGAACCCGCACCGCATCTCGCAGAACGGCACGTGCAGGTAGACCGAGAGCGCGCGCTTGTCCTCGTCGGCCCAGAGCCGCTCGAGCGAGACCGCCGGGTCCAGCGGGCGGTAGGCCGTCTTGTGCGGGTAGCTGTACAGGTAGCCCGCGTACGGCGAGCCAGCGTCGAGCTCTCCTTCGCTCACTTCGGCACCGGGAACCGCGCCTCCACTAGGTCAGCGACGCGCTCGGCTACGTCTGGGCGCCCGAGCGACCGCGCGCCGTTCGCCATCCGGGCGAGCGCGTCCCCGTCTGCGAGCAACGCCCGCATCGCGCCAACAGCCGCCGCGGCGTCGAGCCCCTTCTCGACGAACACCAGAGACGCGCCGACCCGTTCCAGGCCCCGCGCGTTCGCCTCTTGGTGGTTGTCCGTCACGTTCGGCGACGGGATGAGCACCGAGGGCTTGCCGAGCGCACAGAGCTCCGAGAGCGTGCTGGATCCAGCGCGGCAGAGCACCAGGTCCGCGATCGCGTAAGCGTCCCCCATCCGGTCCTCGTAGTCCCGGACGCACAGCCCGGCGGGGAGCTCCCCCAGGGCCGCTCGGTACGAGGCGAGCACCTCGGCGTGGTAGCGCGGGCCGGTGATGTGGACGATCTGCACGCCCGCGTCGTCTCGCCACGCCGTCGCGGCTTGGCGGGCGACCTCGTTGATCGTAGCCGCGCCGAGGGACCCACCGACGATGAGCAGCGTTGGCTTCTCGGGGTGCAGGCCGTACCGCGCAGCCGCCGCCGCTCGGTCGCCCACCAGCACCTTCGGGTTCACGGGGCAGCCAACCAGCACCCGCTCTACCTTTCCGGGGATCTTCCCCAGGCTCTCCTCGAAGGTCACGAGCACCAGGCTCGCCACGCGGGCGCACAGGCGGTTCGCGAGCCCAGGGGTCGCGTTCGCCTCGTGGATCACGCTCGGCACCCCCAGCAGCGCCGCGCCGAGCACGGTCGGCGCCATCACGTAGCCGCCGACGCCGAGCACCAGCGTCGCGCCCTCGGCCTTGACCTGGGCGCGCGTCCGGAGCGCCGCCCGCACGAGGCGCAGCCCGAAGCCGACCTTGGCGAGCAGGCCGGCCCGCGGGAACGCGAGCGCCTCGACCGCCCGGAACGTGTACCCGCGCTGCGGCGCGACACGCCCCTCGAGCCGGCTGGCCTCGCCGAAGTAGACGACGGTGTGGCCCCGCGCTCGGAGCGCGTCCCCCATCGCGAGGGCGGGGTAGACGTGGCCCCCGGTGCCTCCGCCAGCGAGCAGGATCGTGTGCGGCATCGAAGCTCCGAGCACAATTCCTAACCCGCTGCGTTGTCGCGCGGCCCGCTCGTGACTACCCGGGCGCATGCCCAAGACGCCACCCCAGGCCGACCCGACTGGCGCCGTGCCGCTCCCGAGCTTCGTCGACGCCGAGCACAAGCCCGAGCCTCACCTCGCAGCGCTCGGGCCCCGCTTCTTGAAGGGCCTCGCGCTGCGCAACGCAGGCAAGATCGACGAGGCGCTCGAGGTGTTCAACCAGGTGCTGCTCGCGGAGCCGCGCTTGCCCGAACCCCGGATGGAGCGCGCGCGGATCCGGCTCGAGATGGGGCAGCTCGAAGACGCGGAGACCGACGTGCGGGAGGCCATCCGCGTGCTGGACGGCGGCGGACAGTGGTCCGAGGACGTGCCTGAGAACGTGGTGCAGGCGCTCGCGTGGAGCCTGCTCGGCGAGATCTTGAAGGAGAAGGCGAGCACCGACGACGTGGTGTTCGGCGACGAGGAGACGTTTCGCACGCTCCTCGCCCAGAGCCGCGCGGCGTTCGCCCGGGCTGCAGAGCTCGATCCGACGGACACCACGAGCCAGGTCAACGCGCTCGAGCTGTCCGAGGAGGCCGAGGACAAGGCCGAGATGACCGGGGACTTCTTGATGGACCTGCTGCCGAACGTCCCGGTCGAGCCAGAGGCGAAGCCAACGCCGACGGACGACGACGGCGACGACGAGCCCGGCGGCTACTCAGAGGGCTGATCGGGTTCAGCGCTGGCGCTCGATCCGCACCAGGCCGTCGCGAGAGAGCACCGCGACGACGCGCTCCAAGTGACCGGGCTCCGCGTGGGCGACGACCAACGTCACCCGGTACGTCTTCGGGGCGTCGACGTGGACGACGCGGGCGTCCGGGCCCAACGTGGACAGCGGGCGCATCGGGTCGTCCATTCGGCGAAGCCAACGGTTCACGTTGATCCGGATGATCTCGTCCACCGCGGACATCTCGGGCGCGGCGTCCCGGGCGAGCGCGGCGTTCAGGCGCACGCGGCGCCGGTAGTGCACGACGTCCTCCTCAGCGCGCTCCCCAAGAAACAACGGGTCCTCCCCCGTCTCTCGCAGCGCGAGCACCGCCGGCGGGATCTCGCCGCCCTCGAGCCGCGTGACGGTCTCCTCGACGGCGCCGAATGGGCGCTCGATGGACCCGACGGAGAGGTCGAACCGACGGTCGAACAGCCAGTGCGGAATACCGGCTTGAAACCACGTCTTCAGCCGGTCCTTGATGCCGTCCTTCAAGATGTAGCCGCCGACCGCGAGCCCGACGAAGGTGTACAGCGTGCGGCCGAGCTCCGGGACGCTCGGGGTCCCGACGGTCCACATCGCGACGAGCTGCAGCCCAACCGCGAAGGTCATCGCGACGGCGGCCGCGAGCGAGAAGGCGAACTCCCGCGCGCGCTCGGCCCGCCGGTTCGAGACCAATCGCAAGTGCAGCACGCCTAGCACCCACTTCTTCAGGTGGTTCACGCGGTTGATGTAGTCTTCGTTCCCCCCCGGCTCGTCCACCGGCGCGCCGAACAGGCCTACGCTCGCGCGGTGGGCGATCTCGGCCTCGATCGCCGCGCGCAGGTCCTCGGCGAGCGCGGTGCTCGCGACGGTCGGCTCGTCGTGCTGTTGAAGCAGCGCGAGGATCGCGAACCACGCCTCGATCGCGTGCAGGGACAGGAAGTCGTCCGTCGCCCGGCACGCAGCGTCGACGCCTGGCGCGGGGTCGCGGAGGTCGCGCAGCAACGCTCGGAAGCGGGCCACGACCGCGCGCGAGTCCCCGAGGAGCGCCACGCACGCCGTGACGTGGTCGTTGAACACCTCCACCGGCGTGCCCGGGCGCAGGCAGGCGGCGTGGCTCGCCAGCGGGTCGCGCATCGAAGCCCTGTAGACCGCCGCGAACAGCCGGAGCTTGCGGTCGAGCTCGACCCGCTCGGCCGGCGTACCTGCGGCCCGGGCGTGGCTCTCCACCCAGCCGAGCAGGGACGCGCCGTCCCCGAGCAGGCGCTCGAGCCCGACGCGGGGCGTCCGAAACCGGGTGTACGCGGTGAGATCCGCTTAGAATTCCTCCTTCTGGAACCGGGGCTCGTCGATCCCGAGCGAGCTCGGGAAGAAGAGCCACATCTCGAAGACCGGGTTCTGCCCCCCGAGAGGGTGGGTGAGCTTCAGCTCGAGCTGGTAGTGGTCGTGGACGCGGACGATGAACGGCACCTAGCTCAGCCGCTCGCGAAGCCCGGTCCAGCGGTTGTCCTCGCCCGGCCGGCTCACGGCCGTGACCAGCCCCCTGCCGCTGGTGAGCAAGCACGAGAAGCGCCGCGCGCGCGTCATCGCCGTGTACAGCAGGTTCCGGCGGAGCATCACGAAGTGGGAGTGGTGCACGATGGTGACCACCGCCGGGTACTCGCTGCCTTGCGACTTGTGAATGCTGATGCAGTACGCGTGCTCCACGGCCTCCAGCGGGACCAGCCCGAGCTGCACTACCCGGCCGTCGAAGTTCGCAGAGAGCCCCGCGGCGCTCACCTCGAGCACGCGGCCGACGTCCCCGTTGAACACGTCCAGGTCGTAGTCGTTGCGCGTCTGCAAGATGCGGTCGCCGGCCCGAAACACCCGCTTGCCGATGGTCAGCTCGTGCCCGCCGAGCAGCCCCGCCCGGGGGTTCAGCGTGTCCTGGAGCAGCTGGTTGAGGGCCACCGTGCCCAGCGGGCCCGCGTGCATCGGCGACAGGACCTGGACGTCGCGGACGGGGTCGAACCCGAGGCGCGGGAGGCGCTCGGTGAGCACGCGGACCAGCAGGCCACGGAGCTCCTCGGCGTCCTCCTGGCGCAGGACGAAGAAGTCGCGCGCGACGCCCGGCTCTTGCTCAGAGGAGACCGGGACCTCGCCCTGGTTCACGCGCCAGGCGTTGCGGACGATGGAGGACGCCTCCGCCTGCCGGTAGATCACGTCGAGGCGCGCGACGGGCACCCCGTCGCTCCGGATGACGTCCGCGAGCAGCCGGCCGGCGCCGACGCTCGGCAGCTGGTCCACGTCGCCGACGAGCACCAGTCGGGCGCGCGGGCCGAGGGCGAGCAGGAGCGACTCGGCGAGGCGCAAGTCCACCATGCTGGCCTCGTCGACGATCACGAGGTCCGCCTCGAGCGGCTTGTCCGCGCCGCGGACGAACCCGCCGCCGACCGGGTTGAACTCCAGGAGCCGGTGCAAGGTGCGGGCCTCGGCGGGGCCCGCGACCCCGGCGCAGCTCTCGGCCAGCCGGCGCGCCGCCCGGCCGGTCGGCGACGCGAGCGCGACCTTGAGCCCGCGCTGCATGGCCGCGGCGAGCAGCACCCGCACGATGGTGGTCTTGCCGGTGCCCGGGCCGCCGGTGATGACGGTCACGCCGCTGGTCAGCGCGGTCCGGACGGCCTCCCCCTGCACGTCGGAGAGCTCGATCCCGGCCGTCGCCTGCGCCGCGGCGAGGTCCACCGCGAGCGGCACGGCGGCGGTCACCCGCGCCCTGAGCAGCCGCGCGACGTTCGCCTCGATGCGGTCCACCTGGACCCTGTAGATCGGGCGCTCACGCTCCGCGAACACGACGCCCCCGATCGCGTCTTTCCGGACCACGCGGCCGAGCCCCGCGAGCTGGTCGAGCTGCTGGCGCACCGGCCCGACCTCGATCCCAAAGCCGCACACGCGCTCGACGAGCACGGCCTCGGGCAAGTAGCAGCTGCCCTCGTCCTCGCAGCCCTCGAGCACGAATTGGATCGCCGCGGCGACCCGCTCCGGGGCGTCGCGTGCGACCCCGTTCGAGAGCGCCACCTGGTCCGCCGTGCGAAACCCGATCCCCCTCACCTCGGTCAGCCGGTACGGCGTCCGCTGCACGACCGCGTGCGAGTCGCGCCCGAAGCGCTCGATCACGCGCTGCGCGGTGCCCGGGGGCAAGTCGAACCCGCGCAGCATCACCATGACCTGCTGCTCGGCTTGGCCCTCGGTGAACTGCTCCCGGATGCGCTCCAGCGTCTTCCCGCGCACGCCGGGCACCTCGGTCAGGCGCTCGGGGGCGTCCGCCAGCACGGAGAGCGTGTCGAGGCCGAAGTGCTCGACGATCCGCCGGGCGAGCTCCTCGCCGACGCCCGGCAACGACGAGGCCAGGTACTTCTCCATCCCGCGCAGCGTGCGCGGGTCCTCGACCAAGAAGCTCTCGACGCGAAACTGCTTCCCGAACTTCGCGTCCATCCCCCACTGGCCCTCGGCCGAGAGCCGCTGCCCCTCGTGGAGCCCCGACAACGCGCCCACGATCGTGATCTCCGACGCGTCAGCGATCTTGAGGCGCGCCACGGCGAACCCGCGCTCGGGCGCCTTGAACGTGAATCGGAGGAGCTCGCCCTCGATGCGGTCGGCGTAGGCCACGCCGGGCTTTAAGCCGCCGGTCCCGGCTACGGAACGACCGGAGCTGGATCAGCGCCGGATGGTTCGTTTCTGATCACGAACTGCACCCGGCGATTCTTCGATCGCCCCGACTCGGACGTGTTGGGCGCGATCGGGACCGTGAGGCCGTAGCCCCGCGCCTGGAGCCGCCCGGCCTCGATGCCCTTGCTGACGAGGTACAGCCGGACGGCGTTCGCGCGGCGCTGGGAGAGGTCGAGGTTGTACTCGGCCCCGCCGACGTCATCCGTGTGGCCCTGGATCTCGACCGCGCGCAGCTCCGGGTGCACCAAGAGCGTGCTGGCGACCTCGTCGAGGATCCGGAAGCTGTCTGCGCTGATCGCCGCAGAGTTGGTCGGGAAGTGCACCTGGTCGCGGATGGTGACCTGCTCGGCGGTCACCTCGACGTTCGCGCGCGTGAGCGTCATCACCACCGCGAACGTCCCCTCCCCCGCGGGCAGCCGAACGTCCTGCTGCTGCGCGCCGTAGTCTGGCGCCGCGACGACGACGCGCCAGCTCCCTGGCTGGTAGCTGCCCTCCACGATGCCGTCCGCGCCGGCCTGGACGGCCTTCACCGCCGTGCCGCTCACGGACTCGCGCTGAACGATCACCGCGGCGTCCACCGGCTTGCCCTTCGGATCCACCACCTTGACGCCCAGGTTGCGCGGCAGGGCGTCGAGCCTCACCACGCGCTCCTGGGGCCCAGTCGCCAACGCGAAGGCGGCGTCCACCACGGGGGTGTACCCCGGGGCGCTGAGCTTGAGCGGGAGAGGCCCGGGCTGCAACCCTTCGAGCTTGATCGAGCCGTCGTCGCCGAGCGCCTGGGCCTGCGTCCCGATCGTCGCAGTGACCCCGCGCACGGGGCTCCCGCTCGCGTCGATCGCGACCAGGCGCAAGGATGTGACAACCTTCACCGGCGGCGTGACCAGCATGTCCACGAGCTGTGGCGTGGGGCTCTCGACCACGTCGAACGACTTCTCGCTCACCCCCATCGTCTCGCTGGACAGCGCGACCGTCCAAGCGCCCGCGGTGAGCGCGAACAGCCGCTCGCCGCCAGAGCCCAGGCTCGCGGGAGCAACCTCAATCGCGCCGTAGAGGCGGACGACGGCGTCCACCGGGGCGTTCGCCGGGTCGTGGGCCCGGAGCCGGATGACGGTGGTGCGGTACTTCAGCTTGACCGCGACGGCGTTCGTGCCGGGCTTGAGCTCGACAGCGTCGGACGCGTAGTCCTGGAAGATGTCCCCGGTCACGGCCACCGACCGGGTGCCGGGCTGCAGCGAGCCTAGGCTCAGGTCGCCCCCGGTGGAGGTGGTCCCGACGTCCGAGCCGTCGAGCCGGATGCGCGCGCCCTCCACGGGGCGTCCATCGGCGTCTTGCACCGAGAGCGACAGCGTCGCGCCGCCCTTCTCCGACACGAGCAGCCGCGCGTCGATGAAGATGAGCGAGGTCTCGTCCGGCCGCACGGTGACGTTGCGGCTCTGGAGGCCGAACTCCGCAGAGGAGAGCACGACCTCCCAGTCCCCGCCCTTCAGCGAGTACATCCCGCGGCCGTCGGGCCCGAGCGCGCTGGCCGGCTGGTTGTCCGGGCCGATGAACCGGACCATCGCGTCGCGGACCGGCCCGTCCGGCCCCCGCGCGAGGATCTGCACCGTGCCGGGCGAGTAGTCGACGGAGATCACGATGTCGCGCTGGCCCGCGACGAGCTCGACGGTCCGGGGCGGCGTGGGCAACAGCCCCTTGCCTCGGACGGTCACCGCGACGTTCCCCGCGGCCAGGCCGCCGAGGGACAACGTGCCGACGTTCGATGTCGCGCCCACCGGGGCGTCGTTGATCCGCACCTCGGCGCCCTCTACCGGGCGGCCGTCGGTGTCCACCACGCGTACGCTCAAGCCCGCGGCGCCCACCGACGCGGCCAGCACGACGTCTACGCTCACGAGCGTCGTCTGGCCGGGCTCGATCACGATGTCGCGCTCCTGGACGCCAAACGCGGCGGCCGACACGACGGCGGTCCACCGCCCCGGCGTGAGCTGGAACGTCCGCTCGCCATCCGCGCCTATCGCCTCCGCGCCGTGCTCTTCCTGCGGCTCGCCGGTGTCGGACCCTGCGCCGAGGAACCGCACGGCGGCGTCGGCCACCGCGCCCTGGTTCGACCGCGTGACCACGCGCACAGCACCCGGCGGACGCTCGAGCGTGACAACGGCGGCGGGCATGTCCGTGAACGTGGTGTCGTTCCCCGTAGGCGTCGCCGCGACGGTCAAGGACGCGGGGCCGGTGAAGTCGCCTTGTGACGCGCGCACCTCGTGGTCGCCGTGCGCCACGCCGTCCAGGATCAGCACGCCGGTGTTGGAGGTCGTCCCGCGCGACTCGTTGTCGACGGTCACTTCGGCGGTCTCCACGCCGTGCGCCTCGTTGTCGGTGACGAGCACGCTCAAGCGCTCGTCACCCGTTCGCGGCATCAGCCGGGCCTCGAGCTCGGCGGGACGCCAACGGCCGGGTTCGAGCGTGAACCGCCGCTCTTGGGTCTCTTGCCCGGCGGCCGAGAGCGTGAGCGCCCACTCCCCGGGGGCCAGCGGGACCCGGGTCTTGCCGTCGTCGCCGAGCTGCCAGTCCTGCGCGGTGTCGTTTCCCTGCACGTGAAGGTGGGCGTCCACGGGCTTGCCGCGCGCGTCCGTGGCCGTCACCAAGATGTCGTACGGCGTGGGCGGGCCGGCGGTGACCGGCTCGTTCACCACCGGCTCGAGGGTGGGTCCGCTCGCCGGGCGCTGCTGCCAGCCAACGCCCACGGTGACGCGGCCGCGCGAGGCGCCCGCCCCGCTCCCCAGCGCCACGCCGTAGCCGCCGGTGATCGACACGTGCCGCCCGACCAGCCCGCTGACGTGCAGCGACACCTCGGCCGGCGTCGACGCCGCCGTGACCCCGCTCAAGAGCCCGGGAGCCGTCCACAGCTCGACCGCGGCGCCCCCGAACGAGAACGGCTGCACGCCGACCAGCGCCGATCCGCGCAGCGCCAGCCTCTGGTCGACGTTGTCTAGCTGCGCATCCGTCGCGCCTTGGACGCCGACGTTGCCGGCGAGGTGGAGCATCCCGCTGCGGTACCCGGCCGCGAGGTGCGCTCCCCCGCCAAAGCCGTTGCCGTACAGCAGGTCCGAGCTGCCCGTCGGCGCGACGAGCTCGGCGACGGCGCCCAGCGCGAGGCCCTGCCCGTCTTCCGGGGTGAGGATCCCGACGGGCACGGAGACGTGGATGTCCCCAAGCCGCGTGCCGGGGCCAAATTCGTCGCCGGTCGAAGCGCTCCACTCGACGCTGGAGAGCCAGACCGGCACGACGATCCCGAAGCCCAGCCGCCGCGAGATGCTCACTGCGCCGCGGAGGTTGAGCCCGTACACGTCGTCCATCAGCGCGACGTCCTCGGTGACCCCGACGCCGCTGTTGTAGCTGACGGTGAGCGGCTGCTCGATGACCTCGCCGAGGGCCCCGAACGACCACGCGCCCTTCTCCAGCTCGCCGTCCCACGTGTACCGCGCGTCGATGACGCCGGGCTGGGCGGGGAGGACAGTGGCGCCGTGCCCGTCGAGCGCAAATGCGGGTGCGAGGGCGAGCAGGAGGGAGGTGACGATCAAGAGGTCCTTCCGGTGCGCCGCGAAGCCAGTGACAACAAGAGCCCGGCAAGTATCCCGGGCGCCCACGCCGGTCCCGCGCCGGCAGCGCAACCGCACCCCCCGCTCACGGCGAAGGTCGCGTCTTCGCCGTCGCAATCCTCGTCGATGCCGTTGTCCGGCTCGTCCCAGGCCCGCGGGTACCGCTGCGGGTCGTTGTCGTCGCAGTCCCGGCTCCGCCGCGATCCGTCGCCGTCCGCGTCCAACCGCGGCGGCAGCGGCGTGATCCCCGTGTCGTCGGCCGTGTCCCCGGTGTCTGGAGCGCCGGTCTCCCCGGTGTCCCCGGTGTCCGGCGGCGGGTCCACCCCCCAGTCGCCTGCGGCCCCGTTCATCGCCCCGATGTCCAGCCGCGTGTTGTCGGCATCCCGACGGTCCGGAGTGCCGTTGTCGATCGCCGGCGAGCCGGTACCGAGGAACGGGTACGCGTCACAGTCGTCGGTGGCGTACCCGTCCCAGAACTTCGGTTCGCCCGACTGGTACGCGCCGACGTGGCTCGTGAACGAGTCGTCGATGTAGAGGTCGCCGCCGGTGTTCGAGTACAGGTTGTACGACTCGCTGTACACGGTGTTGTCGACGTCGATGCCGTGGTACCCGCCGTCGAAGATCATGTTTTGGACGTCGAGCAGACCGAACTCGCCCCCGATGTGCGGGCCGGTGTTGCCCGACGACGTGACGCTGTCCACGTAGACCACCGACGAGTGGCCCGGGTACCCGTAGATCATGCCGGCGTCGGCCTCGTTGCCCTGAAAAATGGCGCCAAGGATGTTCGTGGTCTGCCCCAGGACCGCGAGCACCCCAACGCCGGACGGGCCCGAGTTGCCGCAGAACCGCACGCGTCGGAGCAACGCGTCCGCGTCGTACACGGTGAGGGCAGCGCCGTACTGGTAGGCGTAGTTGTCCTCGAACAGCGAGTCCGTCACGCTGACGGTGCCGACGTACTCGGCGAACACCGCGCCGTAGGTGTTGGCTGAGTTGGTGACCCGGACGTGGTCGAGCGTCACCGCCCCCAAGTTGAAGAACACGAGGTCGCCCCAGGTCGAGAACGTGCTCGTGCCGTGGTCGAAGGTGGTGTTGTCGATCGCGACGCTGCCGGAATCGGCGCCGAACGCGTAGATGGCGTTGCCGAAGAACGCCCGCCCGTCCGCGAAGTCCGATCCGGACACGGTGGTCGTGCTCTCGGCCCCGGGGCGAAGGCTGATCGAGCCCCCGGAGCCGCTGGCGTCCTGCGATGCCCTCGCGCCGGACGAGCTCATCCCGGCGATGACGAGGCTCGTGTACCCGTCCGCGTGCAGGTCCGCCGCGTGGGTCAGCGTGTCCGAGCCGTTGTCGGTGAACGTGCCGGTCGTGACCCCCAACGTGAGGCCCGGCGAGCCGTCGCCCGCCGCCGCCCAGATGGCTCCAGCCGTGTTGTCGCCGAAGTCGCTGGTGCCAACGTCCAGGTCGGTCGACTCGAACGCGGAGACGACCACCACGCCTGGGTAGTTCTCGTGCCCCGTGAACGACGTGTCCGTGAGCGTGACCGCGCTGTCGAGGGCGAGCACGCCGATGTCAGCAGACGTCGCGTCGCTGACCGAGAGCGCGAACGTGCTGTGCGAGACCAGCACCGAGGCGGCGACGTCCCCCGGGCCGAACACGTCGGCGATGTCGCCGATGCTGACGGCGTACGAGCTGTCGAACGTCGCGTTCGACACGCTCACCGTGGACGCCTCGGTGACCTGCAGCGGCGGCAGGACCTGCGTCCGGTCAGCCCCCACGATCTCGAGCGTTCGCCGCGTGAAGACGACGACGTCGTCGGTGCCGTACCAGCCGGCCGGGATCAGCACGCGGCTGAAGTCCTCCGCGCGGTCGACTCCGGCCTGCAGGCTCTCGTCATCGCGGAGCGTGACGTCGACCGCGAACGCGGCGCGCGCACCGAGCAAAAGCAGGATCAACGCCGCCGCCGGCGCAAGAGCAGCCCCGCTACCGCAGGCAACCCCGCCGCGGGCCACCCCGCCCCGCTGCCGCCCGCGCTGCACCCGCAGCCCCCGGCGAGCGCGGACACCGCGTCCGCACCGTCGCAGTCTTGATCCTCGCCGTCGTCGGGGATGTCGTACGCGAGCGGGTGCGTCCCCCGCGCGGTGTCGTCGCAGTCATCCTCGCCAAAATAGCCGTCGCCGTCCCAGTCCGCGCCGGCGCCCGAGTCCGGTGCCGTGTCCACGCCCCCGGTGTCCGGGCCCCCGGTCTCGGTACCCCCGGTGTCGACGCTGCCGGTGTCGGGGGTCCCCGTGTCGTTGCTCACGTCGCCGCCCGGCGCGTCATCGTCCACCCACCAGGTCCCCGCCTCTCCGCTCATCGCGCCGATGTCCGGGGCCGTGCCGTCGGCGTCGTTCGGGCTCAGCGGATCGCCGGTGTTGTAGGCGGCAGAGGCCGTGCTCACGTACGGGAAGGTGGAGCAGTCGGACTGCCACCCGGCGTCGAAATCGGGGTCCGACGCGGACTGGGGGTGGTCGCCCGGGCCCAACGCGGTGCCGTGCGCGGTGATGGCGACCTCGTCCGTGAGCGTGAACAGGTAGTCGTAGTCGATGGTGGAGGGGTTCGTGAGGAACGCCATCCCGGTGTTCTGGTCCCCGAAGAGCACGTTCCGGGCGAAGAGCTCGGACCCACCGGAGACCACGTCCGCTACGGTGAACGTGTTGTCCGTGAACGTCGCCGCGCGGACGTCGACCGAGCCCGACGCCGCGGCGATCGCCTCGTTGGCGTAGCTGCCGCTCACGATCAGCCCGAGCACGGTGATGTCGCCCTGGATCTTCACCAAGGCGCCCCCGCCGGTGCCGCCGCAGATGCGCGTGCGCGTCAGCCCGACGCTGTGGGCCTCGGTGGTGGTGACCGCTGCGCCCCCGGCCGCCGCGGTGAAGTTCACCGTGCCGCTGAACGTGGAGTCGGTGATCTGTAGGTCGTTCACGTAGTACAGGTAGGCGGCCCCGTACGTCGTGATGCTGTCTTGCATGTAGACCTGGTCCATCGCCACCGACCGCGCGAACGACACGTAGAGCGGGCCGTACCCGGACGTGAGCCCGGTGGCGTCCTGGAAGCTCACGTCCGAGAGGCTCACCTCGGTGCTGTCCTGCCTGCCCTGGATCGCCAGCGCGCGGCCCTGGGAGCCATACGCGGAGTCGAACAGCACGTCCACAAAGTCGAGCGGGCCGGCTTGCGTGTACACGTACACGGAGCCGCCCAGGCCCGCGCTCGTCGACACCTGCGCCCCGCTGCTGATCATGTCGGTGATCGCGACGCTGCCTACGCTCTCGAGCCGCAGGTCCGAGCCGTAGCCGGCGGTCTCGCTCCCGTTGCCGGAGAACGTCAGCGCCTCGCCGTCCACCTGCACCTCGTACCCGTCCCCGTCCACGCGCACGGCTCCTGCCGGGTTGTCCAC
Organism: Bifidobacterium breve; assembly: GCA_943328795.2. Lineage (GTDB taxonomy): Bacteria > Myxococcota_A > UBA796 > UBA796 > SXON01 > CAIUMM01. Next base: position 81,731 of record CALQBK020000001.1, on the reverse strand, counting down.
GAACGTGCTGCTGCGCACGGCCAGGGACTCGTCCGAATTGATCGCGGCGACGAACAGCGCCGAGCCCCCGGCGAAGCCCGAGGCAGTCACGTCCTCTGCGTCGATAGACGCGTCGACCGCGATGGCGCCGTACCCCTCGCCAGACGACATCTGCACGCCGTGCAGCACGAGGTCCACCCCGAGGCTGTACACCCGGTACGAGAACGTGGCGTCCGACTGGACGGACTCCAGGTCCGCGTTGTTGGACCGGCTGTCGTCGCCGATGACCAGGTACCGGAGCGTGAGCTGGTTCGCGCTGCCGGCGATCACCGACGGGATGACCGGCGGATTCAGCGGGTCTTCGCCGGCGATGGTGATGTCGTAGTACCCGACCGTCAGCGGGTTCGTCGGGCCGCTCCACCCGGCCGGCACGTACACGGTGTCGCCGCTGCGAGCGAGGTCAATCGACGCTTGGATCGAGCCGTTCGGCGCCACGTGGTACTCCTGCCCGGCGAGGGAACGCGCGACGAACGCCAACAGGAGGGTGGTCACGTGAGCGAGGGATCGCGCGCGACAGCGGACTTGGGTTCGATCATGGGCCGATCATAGCCCGAGGAATCGGATTACTACACCGGGGTGTACCGCGAAGGCGACGAGATCGACATCTGGGTCGTCGAAGCCCCCCTGGGGCAGGGCGGGATGGGGAGCGTGTACCGCTGCCACAACCGGTCCGCGCGCCGGATCCTGGCGGCCGTCAAGGTGCTCGACGGGTCGTTGAACCGGATCCCGAAGATCCAAGCGCGCTTCATCCGGGAAGCCGAGATCCTGTTCGCGCTCGACCACCCGAACATCGTGAAGGTCCGGAACGTCCGCATCGACGTCGACCCTCCGTACCTGGAGATGGAGTTCGTCGACGGGAAGAGCCTCGAGTCCCGCTTGGAGCACGGCCCGATCCCGCTCGACGAGGCTGTCACGGTGCTGCGCGACATGGCGGACGCGCTCGCCTACCTGCACGCGCGGAACATCCGGCACCGGGACGTGAAGCCGTCCAACATCGTCTGCACGGCCGACGGGCGGTGCAAGCTGGTGGACTTCGGGATCGCGACGGAGCTCGACGGGGCCACGATCTCGGAGCACGGCCAGGCGATGGGCTCGGCCAGCTACGTGCCGCCCGAGTGGGCGCAGCCGGGCAAGCTCGACCCCGCGCGCTGGGACTTGTACGGCCTCGGCGTGAGCACCTGGGAGTCATTGACGGGCGAGGTCGCGTTCCCGATGCCGACCGAGGGGTCGGCGAGCCAGCGCTTCCTCCAGACCGTCGCACACAAGCAGGGCTCGGCGCCGTTGGACCCAGGGGTGCACTTCCCGGTCGCGCTCAGGGCCCTCGTGCGGGACCTCACGCAGCCCAACCCACAGCGCCGCGTGGCCACCGCAGAGGTGCTCTTGAGCCGGGTGCGGGCGCTGGACCTGCGGACGGTGGACCCAACCCACTTGTTCCTCGACCCGCCTGAACGCGCGCCCTCCACCACGATGGTCCCGGGCGACGAGCACGTGTTGGAGCCCGCGCGCGGGCACCGCTCGCCGCCGAGCGCCGTCGGTGGGCGCGCGCATGACGCCGTCGCGGCGCCCTTGCTCGCCGTCGCCTCCCGGGAGTCGCCCTCCACGCTCGGGAGCTCCGCCCGGCGCGCCGAGCCGACCTTCGACGAGACCTCGACCGTTCGGCCCAGGGGCCGGCCCGTCGAGCCCCCGCCCGCCCAGCCGTCCGCGCCCCCCGCCAAGGGCCGCGGGCCCGCGCTGATCGCCGCGGTCGCGCTCGCGGGAGCCACCCTCGCCGGGGTCGTGCTGGCCGCGACGTGGGCGTGGACGCACCCGGACACGCCCTCGCCCATCTCGGCCACCCCGGAGCCACGCACGGTCACGTTCATGGTCTCGGGCGTGACCGCCGGGGTGCCGGTCGCCCTGTCGCTCGACGGCGCGCCGCTCGTTGGCGTGCAAGGCCGCTGGTCGGCCGGCCCGCAGCCGATCGGCCCGCACACGCTGCGCTCCACCGTCGGGGGCAATTGCGGAGCCCCGGCCGCGAGCTGGTGCCGCGAGGTGTCGACGCCCGTGGACGTGAAAGCGGGCCCGGGCGAGCAGGCCGAGGTCGTGACCCTCCCTTCGCCCGAGCCGCGGGCGGTGCTGCTGTCTGGCCTCAGTGCGGCGGTGCGGATCGCGGGCACAGACGCCGAGCAGACCCCAGCGGGACGCCAGTTCCCCGCGTTGTTGCCCGGCAGCTACGTGGCGACGGTCGCGGATGGCCGGACGCTCACCGTGATCGTCCCGTGGGGCGTCGGGCCACTCACGGTGCCCGTCGAGGCCCCGGCCAACGTCGTGGCCGTGCCGACGCGCCCCGTCACGGACAGCACGGCGCCGGTCCTCCAGCCCCCACCCGTAGCGGCCGTCGTGAAGCCCGTGGAGCCCGCGACGACGGGAGAGACGCCCGGCGGCACATCGGCGGCACACGCAGTCACCAACGCGAGCTTCGCGGCTTGGCTGGCGTCCCACCCGGAGTGGACGCACGACGCCGCAGTGGCCGCTGGGGAGGCAGACGAGGGCTACCTGAAGGGCTGGACTGGGGCAGATCCGCCGGCGGGCCGGGGTGACCGCGCGTTGGTCGCCGTGTCGTGGGCCGCCGGGCAAGCCTACTGCAAGGGGCGCGGTGGGCTCGCGAGCGTCGACGCCGAGCCGCTCGGCTGGCAGGAGTCGAACACCCAGCCGTGGCACGAGTACCGGCAGTCCGGCGGAGGGCCCGCTTGGCGCCGGTCGGACGGCACCGTGTCGGCCACCCCCCCCCCGCGCAGCGCGGTGAACAGCGTCACCGGCGTCCGGTGCGCGCGTTGACGGACCGCCAGGACCTCCCTTCGACGCTGATCGTCCTCGATGCCCAGGCTCTCGGCCGGTTGAACGAGCGCACCCCCCGCCAGCAATGGGTAGAGGTGCTCGCGCGGAGCGGGCTCCTCGAGCGCATGGCGAAGGCCGGGGACGAGACCGAGGAGGGGCGGCTCCTAAAAGAGATCCGCACTACGCTCGTCGCGTGGGGCAAGCCCCGGCCGGCGCTGCACGAGAAGGGGCTCGCGCTCCTCCGCGAGCCGCTGTTCCTCGGGGTGCTGGTCGCTGCGCTGGTGACGACCTCGCTCCTGCTGCTGTGGCAGGGGGTCTCCGGGTTCTTCTGCTTTGTCGCGGCCGGGCCGCTGTTGTACCCGCTGTCGCAGCGGCAGGTGCACGACGCGCTGCCCGAGGGGCCGTCCGAGGACGCCGCGCGCCTGGCGACCCTCGTGCACCGGCTGTTGCAGCGCTCGTTCGTCACGGTGGTGGACGGCGCGATCGTGGAGCACATCCCGCACTGCGCGCTCCTGCGCGCGCGCTTGGCCGAGATCGACTTGGCAGAGGCCGGGTTGCGGGCGCGTGCCGCCGAGATCGAGGGGACCCGGCGGGAGATCGCGCGGGTGAACCAGCGGATGGGCCGGGCGGTGGAGGACGCCGAGACGGCGCGGCTCACCGACGTGCTCGAGACCGAGCGCCGGCAGCGCGAGGCCCTCGACGCGATGCGCTCTGAGCTCGAGGCGACGCTGCTCCGCACCGACGAGGTGCTCCGCGACCTGCGGATGACCGCCATCCGACGCTCCCTGTCGGAGCGGGCGACCCGGCTCTCAGCCGGATCGGGGCAAGCGGGGATGGCCCTGGCGGCCGCTGAGACCGAGCTCGCAGGCTACTCAGAGCGCCTGCTGGCGCTGGCCGCCGAGACCGAGGACGCCGACTCCCGGCTCCGCGCGCTGCTCGAAGTGCGCCGCGATTGACGCCGGGCTAACGACGCGCGATGCGAATCGCCCTGCTCCCGCTCACGCTGCTCGTCGCCTGCAACGGCTGCGGCCAAAGCACGCCGCCCGCAGCGACGCCACCCCCGGCGGCCGCGCCGGCTGCGGCCAACGCGCCGACTGCCCCGGCCCCCACGACCACGGTGTACGGCCTCGACGTCGGCGTGACCGATCCCGCCGGCATCGACGCGTGGTTGGCCGACCACAAGCTCGTTTGCCCGCCGGTCGCGTCCCCTCGCCGTGCCACGTTGCGGTACGTGTGCGCCCCGGGCGACGGGCTCAACGCGTCGAGCTTGCCCGAACACCCCGTGCTCGGCGGCGGCCAGCTCTACGAGGTGCTGCTCGCGCGCGGCGATGACGCGCCCTTGACCCACCTCACCGTCACGCGGCGGTTCAGCCTGCCGGCGGACGCCACCGCGGACTACACCACCGCGCTCGCGTCGCTCACGACGACGTTCGGCGCGCCGGTCCGCTCGGGGGGGGCGCCGGACCCCGCGCGGTTCGGCGGCGCGATGGCCCACTGGTCGGCCGACTGGCGCTTCACGAACCTCTCGGTCCACGTGTCGATCCTGAAGGCGGGCGGCGACTACATCGCCGTGTCCGAGCGCTACGACGTGCCCGGCGCCACTGACAAGGAGGGCGCGCGCGGGCCGGCCACCCTCGAGCCTACGCCCGGCGGGGACCCGTTCGGGTTCGACAAGATCCCGGGGATGACCAAGCCGTCCTGGCACCCTTAGCCCCGAGGTCCTGATGCCCGTTGTCCAGCTCTCTTGTCCCGGCTGCGGGGCGCCGGCCCCGGCGACCTCCGGGACGTGTGTGTACTGTGGCGCCACCGTGGAGGTCACGACGTTGCGCTCGCCGGCGGACGGCGCGACCCGCGGGGGTGCGGCAGGGGGCCCGACCGTGGACGTAGTGCTGCGCGGCCTGCGCCCGGCGCACGTCGGCGTGCTCGTCGAGGTGCTGCGGCGCCCGCCGGCGGTGATGGCGGACGTGCCGTCCCGTACGCCCCCGGTCGTGTTCAACGTGCCTACGGCAGACGCCGAGGCGCTGCGCGCGCGGCTCGCCCCCGAGGGCGTCGTCGTCGAGCTGCTGCCACCCCGCGGCCCGGGCGGACAGCACGGGCCGGGTGGCCCCCGCGGACCGGGTGGGCCAGGCGGACCCCGTGGACCGGGCGGGCCAGGCGGACCCCGTGGACCGGGTGGGCCGGGCGGACCCCGTGGACCGGGTCGGCGATGATCCTCCTCCTCTGGCTCGGCTGCAGCGGGGTTGGCGACGAGTCCGGTGACACGGAGTCCAGCACCGTACCGGCTACCCCCGTCGCCTTCTGCGCCGAGCTCACCCCGTCGTCCGACGCCGACGCCGTGGGGGTCTCGTGCATCGACGACCCCGCCGCGGGGGAGTCGTGCGACGCGATCTCGGTCGAGATGGTGGACAAGGACTCGGTGGACGCGCTGTGCGCGAGCTGCGAGGCCGCCGGCTCCCCGTGTGTGCACACCGACGCCGTGCCGTGCACGACGAGCGACGGCGCGACGCTGTCGGTCTACAGCTTCCGCTGCGAGTGACCGTCCGCGGGATGAACAGCGCGCGAAGCGTACTGGCTGGTCAAAAGCGGTCGGGGTGGTCGGCCCGCAAGTGCCGGCCGAGCAGGTCGTCGCCGTAGTCGTTCAGCGGGTCCCGGTACACCGCGTGGATGTGCGTCGTCGTCCCGTGGTCGAGCTCGATGTAGATGGTGGGCCCCTGGACGCGGTAGTAGAACCCGCCTTCGTTGGTCACCTCCCCCTGCCAGAGCACGAACGTGTCGTCGAGGTTGGCCTCTACCTCCGCCATCTTCAGCGGCGCGTAAGCGTCGTCCTGGTCCCCGACCCAGTCCTCGATGAGCGTGAGCAACAAGAGCTCCTGATCGCCCGTTAGCGCCGTGGCCTGCAGGCCCTCTGCGTTCGGGAAGAAGCCGTTGACGCCCGGGCCCACGAGCAGCGGGGTGTCGTTCGTCGGGCTGGTGACCGCGACCGCGAGCTGGTCCTCGGTGAGCGATTGCATGAACGTGACGGCGTCGTCCGTCTCCTCGGCCATGCTCCGCAGCCCCGCGATCGAGGTGCCGTCCTCGCCCACCTGGGTGGGGTTCACACCGAGCAGGTTCGGCGCCATGATGACGGCGTCGCACAGGACCGTGAAGTTGTAGACCAGGTGGTGGCCGTCGAGCTGCCACGCCCACGCGTCGGTGGTCGACGGCGTGCCGTAGATCGCGAAGGTGTAGAACCCCTCGCCCGCCATCTCGTCGCCGCTGTCCGCGCCCCACTGGTCGACGCTGATGACGTCGAGGGCCTGCTGGTAGCCGCTGGCCGAGAGGCTCGCGCGGAGCATCGCGTACGCGTTCGCCTGCTGGGTCCCGGTCATCTGCGCGAGCTGGAGCCCGTCCCGCGCGTAGATCGGGACGGGCAAGTTGCTCCAGTCGAGGCGGTTCGGCGCGTCGATCGCGAACTGGACCGCGGCGACCTGGTCGGCGTCCAAGCTCGCGAGGAACGCGGAGGACGCGGAGACGAGGTTCGAACAGCTCTCCGTGGGGGTCGGCGGAGGTGTCCCCGTGTCCGTGTCGGTGTCCGCGTCGGCGTCCGTGTCGGTGTCCGAGTCGGCATCGCTGTCCGCGTCGGTGTCGGCGTCACTGTCCGCGTCGGTGTCGGCGTCCCCGCTGTCGCCCACCACGGCGTCATCCGTGGGGACCTTGGTGGTGCAGGCGAAGAGGAACAACAGGGAGAAGGCGCGCATTGACGGAGTCTACTACGCCTCGGGGAGGTCCGCCGCGAACCTGAGCAGCGCCTCCAGCGGGACCACGCCGAGCGCCTCGGCGGCGGTGCTCGCCAACACCACCGGCGGGGCTTGGCCGGCGGCGAGCGCCTCCCGCCAGCGCGGGGCGCACAGGCACCAGCGGTCGCCCGGCTTCAGCCCCGCGAACCCGTGCTCGGGCATCGGCGTCGCCAAGTCGTTGCCCCGCGACGCGGAGAACACCAAGAACTCGGCGGTCGCGACGATGCAGACCGTGTGCTGGCCGGCATCGCGCTCGTCGTGGCGACAACACCCGTCCCGAAACCAGCCGGTGCGCGGGGACATGGAGCAGGGGGCGAGCGGGCCGCCGAGGACATTTTTGGACATCGCCCCCCCTACCCCGCGCGGGTCAGAACACCCAGCCGAGCGCGACGGTCCCGTTCGGTCCGATCGCGAACCCGCCGTCTGCGTAGAGCAGCGCCCCCGCCTGGACCCGCAGCGCGAACCCCACATCCGCGGTCCACCCATACCCGGCGTAAGCGCCCGCATACGCGGCCAGTCGGTCGCCCCCGCCGGCCAGCGACAGGGGCCGCTGCGCGGGGTTCAGCATCGCTTGGGCCTGCAGGGTGAGCGCGTGGCGCGGCGGACGCCCCGCGACCGGCGTACCGAGCAGGTAGCCGGTCACCTCGAGCCCCGCCTCGGGGTTCAAGACGACCCACCCGACGTGCGCGCCCACCGCGAGTCGAGGCAGCACGAAGACCCCGGCTTCGCCGTGCAACACCTCGGGCAAACCCACCCCGGCGGTCACGTAGACATGGAGGGCGGGCGGCGGATCCGGCAGCGGCGTCACACGAAGACTGTAAGCACCGGGCTGGCCCCGCGTTGTCCCCGCGAACCCGGAGCCACCGTGACCTCTTCCCCCTTCTCGCTCGACACCGTCCGCCTCGCTTTTGAGTGCCCCATGCGTTGGGAGAAGCTCGCGCGCGTCGCTGGCGGCCAACACCCGAACGGCGTCGACGACGAGAAGCGCTTCTGCCACGCGTGCAACAAGCACGTGCACAACCTCTCGGCGATGTCCCGGGCGGAGGCCGAGGCCCTCGTCCGCGACGACGCCACCCCGATCTGCGTACGCATCGAGGTCGACGCCGCCGGTCGGTCGATCCACCGCCCGTCGCGGCCTGCGATGCTCGCTGGGGCGGTGCTCGCGGCCGGGCTGGCGGGCGGTGCGCCCACCGCCGACTCAGACTCGAGCCCCAACGACGTCGCGACGTCGCCGGGCGCGAGCGTCGAGGTGAGCGCCATCCCCGAGCTCGGGGACGACGGGGCGCGCCTCGTGACAGGGCAGGCCCGCGTGACCGAGGCGACCGCAGCTACCGGCCAGGGCACGAGCGACGCGAGCATCATCCCGGAGGTGAGCGCCGCGCAGGACGTCGTCACGCCCCCGACCCACGTGCTGATGGGCGAGCCCCCCGCGCAGGTCCCCCCGCGGCCCTCCATCATGGGCGGCATTCGGCCGGTCGACACCGCGCCGCTGGGGCGCGTGCGGAGCAACTGATATGACTACTCGTACTCCACGTCGACCTGCGCCGACGGCCGGCCCTTCTTCACGAACCGCACGGCCAACGGGTACAGCAGCGGCCCGGTCAGGATCGCCGCCGCCGACATCCAGATCGCGGTGAAGCCCTCCTCCACCCAGGTGCTGTACAACGCGAGCGCGAGCACCGCGGTTGGGAAGAACGTCACCAGCGCGACGCCGAGCCACCCGCCCGGCACGCGCACCGGCCGCTTCATCCGCGGCTCGTTCACCCGCAGCGCGATCAGCGCCGCGAACTCGAGCAGCAGCGACGCGGCGTAGACGATGACGTCGATGACGACCAGGCTCGAGAACGCTGACAGCGTGAAGAAGCTGTAGATGACCGCACAGACGATGATCGCGACGTACGGCGTGTCGTACTTGGGGTGCCGTCGGGTGATCGCCGCCGGCAAGTAGCCGTCCTCGGCCATCACGTACGGCAGCCGGGAGATCGACAGCATCAACGCGTTGAACAGCGCGGCGGCAGAGACGAGCCCGCCGATGGCAAGCCAGGCGCCCAACCAGGGGCCACCGACCTTGGCCGCGACCTCGGGGAAGTAGCCCGCGGTCCAGCCCGCCCAGTCCGGAGCCGCCTGCAGCCCAGCGCCGACCGGCAGCAAGTACGCCAGCGTGACCAGCGGGATCGTGAGCGCGAGCCCTCGCGGGAAGTTGCGCTTGGGCTCGTGCACCTCGTCCGAGATCGTCGAGAGCCCGTCCCAGCCGAGGTAGTTCCACATCACGACGAAGAGGCCCGTGCCGAAGCTCCCCAGCAGCGTGCTGTCCTCGGGCACGAACGGTCGCCAGAAGTCGACCGGGCTCCCCACCATCGTGAAGAGCCCGATCACCGCCATCACGCCGAACGGGATGAGCACGAACGCCCCGAACCAGTTCGACGACGCGCCGACGCCCTTCGCGCCTCGGATGTTCACGAACACGAAGGTCCAGATGACGACGAGGCAGACCGCCCAGTGCGCGAGCCAGTTCTCCTCCAGCAGGTGGAAGTCGAACTGCTGCACCAGCAGCGTGTTCAGGTAGTCCGCGAACAGCACCGGGTAGATCGCCATGTCGACGAAGCTGGTGATCCAGCTCCACCACCCCTCCTGGAAGCCCCAGAACGGCCCGAGGGCCTTCTTCACCCACGCGTAGTACCCGCCGGCTACCGGCATCGCGGTGCTGAGCTCCGCGACCATCAGCGCCGTCGGCAAGCTCCAGATCAGCGGGGTCACCACGATCAGGATGAGCGCCATCCCCGGCCCGCTGGACCCGACCAGGTCCTCGAGCCCGTACGCGCCGCCCGAGACCGTGAAGAACATCACCATGACCAGCGGCAGCAGCGTGAGCTTCCGACCGGGGCTCGCGGGGAGGCTGGTCTCGGGCACCTGCTCGCTCATTTTGCACCTCGCGCGCCGACGATGACGGCCCACTCGCTCTCGTACACGGCTTGCGCGGCCGCGCCCACGTTCTTCACGGGGATCGCGCCAGCGACGGTGTCCATCGACGGGTTCGCGACCGGGTCGAGCGCGTACTCGCTCCACCGCGCGGGGTCTCGCGCCTTCAGCGCGCGCACCGCGGCCTCGTTGGGCGTCGCGTAGGGCAACGACGTGACCACGGCGGCACCGCTGTCCTCGCTCAACAGCCAGTCGATCAGCTGGTGCGCGGCCTCGGGGTGCGGGGCAGCCGCCGGGATCGCGAGGTTGTCGAACCAGATGCCCGGGCCGTCCTGGGGGAGCACGTACACCAGCGCGGGGTTCCCCCGCCGGGCGAGCACCGCGTTGCCGGAGTACACGACCCCCGCGGACGCTGTCGCCGCGTGGATCGGCCCCGCTACGAGCATGGTCTCCGGCGTGTTGGCGTCGAGCGCGACGGCGCCTTGCACCAGCGGGCGGAGGTGCTCGGCCGCGGCGTGAATGTGGGCCGGGTCTGGGTCGTTCGTCGGATAACCGAGCGCGAGGAGGCCGATGCCGAGCATCTCGCGGGCGTCGTCGGGCAGCACGAGCCGGCCGGCGAACGCGGGGCTCCACAGGTCGGCCCAGCGCGCCGGGGCGGGACCGGGCACGGTGGAGTCAAAGATGATCCCCGTCGTCCCCCACAGCCACGGCAAGCTGTACTTCTCGTTTCGTGCCCGGCCACGTCCGGGCTGGGACACGCCACCGGCGTCGAACCAGGGGGACAAGAACGCGGGCGCGACGTTGTTGTAGTTCGGGATGGACGCGAGGTCCAGGGGCAGGAGCGCGCCCGCGCTCACGAGCTCGTCCACCGCGTAGTCGCTTGGCATCACGAGGTCGTAGGCCGCCGGGGCGGCGCGCAAGCCGGCCACGAGCTCCTCGTTGGACGCGTAGGTGGTGAGCACGACGCTCACCCCGGTGTGCTGGTGGAACCCTTCAAGTACTTCCTGGGGGATCGACTCGGCGAACGCGTAGACGTGCAGCTCGGCGGGGGTGGTCGGCGCGTCGTGTACCCCGCAGGCCGCGACGGAAAAGAGCGGCGTAAACCCCATCAGAACGACCAGCAAGGACAGGGGCTCTGGTCGCACGCACGGCTCCGCGATCCCACGACGATACTGCAAGCCCCCGCGCCAGTCAAGCCCCGGTGCGTTAGCCCGGCCCGATGACCCTAATCCCGTCGCTGTTCCTGCTCTCCCTCGCGTGTGTGCCCCAGAAGAAGTTCGACGCGCTCGAGGCGCAGCTCACCGAGGCCCAAGCGACCGCCGCCAGCGAGATCGCCGCCCGCGACGCGAAGGTGAAGTCGCTGGAGGGCTCCCTCGCGAGCGAGGTCGACGGCGCCCGCGCCCTCGGGGAGCAGATCCGGGCCACGAAGACGGAGCTCGACGCGAAGCAGGCCGCGGTGGACGCGCTGACGTCCGAGAAGGCGGCGCTGACGACGGACAAGACGAAGCTGAAGGCCGCGGTCGAGGAGACCGCCACGGCGCTCAAGGAGCTCCAGGCCCGCAAGGCACAGGCCGAGGCGCGCATCGCGCAGTACCGGGACCTGGTCGCGCGGTTCAAGACCCTGTCGGACGCCGGCCGGCTCACCGTCAAGATCGTCGACGGGCGCATGGTCGTGGTGCTCGCGACGGACGTGCTCTTCGCCTCCGGCAAGGCGGACCTCTCGGAGGCCGGCAAGACCGCGATCGCGGAGGTCGGCGCGGTGCTGGCCTCGATCCCGGACCGCAAGTACCAGGTCGAGGGGCACACCGACAACGACCCGATCAAGACCGCGCAGTTCCCGAGCAACTGGGAGCTCGCGAGCGCCCGCGCGATCACCGTGGTGCGCGCGATGATCGCCTCCGGGGTCGCGGCGGACCGCGTCAGCGCCGCGGCGTACGGCGAGTTCCGGCCCGTCGCCAACAACACGACGCCGGACGCCAAGGCCGCGAACCGCCGCATCGAGATCACCGTGGTGGCGGACCTCTCGCAGCTCCCCGGCTTCGAGGAGCTCCAGACCATCGGCGGGAAGTAGACCTCGCCGCGATGTCGATGTTCACCAGCGCCAAGGAGCGCGAGGCAGAAGACGCGCTCGCCAGGGCCGCGACCTACGCGGAGTGGCTCCAGGCTGCCGAGGCGCTGGACCGCTTCTCCGGCGCGGACGAGTGGCGATCCGAGGCAGGAGACCCCTGCTACGATGCGACCCTGCTGCGCGAGGAGCTCCAGGGTTTACGGCGCCAGCGGCAGCAAGGGCAGGCGCTCGCGCTCGCCGAGTCCCTGACCGCGAGCTTGTACCGGCAGCATGCGGACCTCGGCGCGAAGGAGCTCTACACGGTGGCGCTCGCGGGGACGAAGCACCTCGTGACCGAGTACCTGGGCGAGGTGGAGACGTGCCTGCTTTGGCTCGCTGCGACGCCGATCCCGGGCCTGCCGCACGTCGAGCGCCGTCGCCGGTTCGCCGAGGCCGCGCACGCGTTCGGCCGCTCCGCGCTGATGCTCTCGGGCGGCGCGACGTGGGGGTTCCACCACCTCGGCGTCGTCAAGGCGCTGTTCGAGGGCGGCGTGCTGCCGAAGATCCTCTCTGGCGCCAGCACCGGGGCGATGATCGCCGCGGGGATCTGCGCCCGCAACGACGCGGAGCTCGCCGAGCTGTTCGCGCACCCCGAGCAGATGCGCCTCGACGGGCTGTTGCCCGTTGGCGTGCGGCGAGCGCTGGAGCAACGCGCGTGGCTCGACCCCGAGCAGCTGCTCGCGGTGCTCCAGCACAACGTCGGCGGCGCCACGTTCGCGGAGGCCTACGCGCACAGCGGGCGGGCGCTGAACATCTCGGTATCGCCGACCCGCACGCGCCAGAAGCCGCGCGTCCTGACGCACCTCACCGCCCCCGACGTCTTGGTCGCGCGGGCGGCGCTCGCCTCCAGCGCGTTGCCCGGCTTGTTCCCGCCGATCGTGCTGGAGGCCCGGAGCCCGACCGGCCAAGTCGTGCCGTACGTCCCGAGCGAGCGCTGGGTGGACGGGTCGCTCTACGAAGACCTCCCGAAGCTCCGGCTCGCCCGCTTGCACAACGTGAACCACTTCATCGTGAGCCAGACGAACCCCCACGTCGTCCCGTTCGCCCGGCGAACCCGCCGACGTGGCGCGGCGTCGGGGCTCGCCCGCGGGGTCGCGGACGCTGCCGGCCTCGCCGCCCGCACACAGGGCGTCGCGGCCGCCGAGCTCGCGCGCCGTGCGGCGTTCCGCGGGCCGTTGCAGCAGCTCGCGGACCGCGCCCACGCCCTCGCGAGCCAGGACTACGGCGGGGACATCGACATCTACCCCGAGTTCCACCCCGCGCTGCTGCGCAAGATCGTCGCGAACCCCACCCCCGCGGACCTCGCCGAGTTCATCCGCGCGGGAGAGCGAGCGACCTGGGCGAGCCTCGCGATGGTGCGCGACCAGACCCGCATCGGCCGGGCGTTCGACACGGGGCTCGCGTTGATGGACGCGTCGGTCAGCGCTTCGCGTTGAAGCGCCCGCCAGGCTTTCCGTCGGTGGAGACACGGCCAACGAGCTGCCCATCGACCACGACGCCGCTGTACGTCTCGACAGCGCCGCCGCCGGTGACCACGAGGTTGACCTCCAGCCCGGCGTCGGTCTGCCGGACGCGGCCCGACACGCGGCCCTCGCCGGGCTCGTCGCTGCGCCGGGCACGGCCGGAGACCTTGCCATCTCCGCCCACCGTGAGGTCCAACGCCAGCGTGGCCCCGGGGGCTTTGCCGAGCCAGAGCCCGCTCAAGCCCGCGGCACCCGGGACGACCGGACCGCTCGAGACGGGTGCGGGCGGCGGGGCGACCGCCACGGGAACGGGGGGCGGCGCGTCCGGCGGCGGCTCAGGCTGCGCCGCAACGGCGACAGGCGCGGGCGTCGGGGCGGGGGTCGCGGCGGGCGTCGCGGCGGGGACGTCGCGCACGACGGGGACCGCGCGAGGGGGGGCTGCCGGCTCAGCCGCGCGGGGCGGACGAACGGGGGCGGGCTCACGCGGCGGGCGGGCCGGCTCGACCCGCGCGGGCGGGGGCGAGGCCTTCGCGGGGGGGACCGCGGGCGCGCGGGCGACGGCGGGGGCGACTGTGGCTACCGGCGGCGCGGGATCGACGGGTGCTGTGGGGGCCACGCTTGCGAGCGCGCTCGGCACGGGGGCCGCGGCCACTGGCGGCGCCTCGACCGGGGGCCGGGTGACGACGAAGAGCAGCGCGAGGCTCGGGACTGCGGTGCCGATGAGCGCCGCGGCGGCCCAGCCCCAGGGGAACGGGCGCGGCGCCTGGACCACGACGGACGCGGGAGCGGCCACCGGCGCGGGCTTTGCGAGGTCGGCCAGCGCGTCGTGCAGCGCCCCGGCGGACGCGACGCGATCTTCGGGGCGGCGCGCCAAGCACCGTGTCGCGATGCGGGTGAGCTGCCCACCGAGCCCCGTGGCGGCGGGCAGCACCAGCGGCTCGCCCGCGAGCACAGCTTCACGCACGGCGGCGGCTGCCCCGGCATACGGGGGCCGCCCGACCAGGGCCCGGTACATCAGCACGCCGAGCGAGTAGACGTCCGACAGCTCGTCGGGCTCCTGCCCGGCCAGCACCTCGGGCGCGGCAGCGAGTGCCGAGTCCACGTCGTCGTCCGCCGCGAGGTCCTCGGGCACGACGTGCCAGCCGAAGCGCCCGAGCTGCGCGGGCTCACGCTGTCCACGCGCGCCGGCTGCGGGGACCACGATCGCGTCCCCACGCAGCGCGCGGTGGATCACCCCCGCGTCGTGCATCGCCGCGAGCGCGCTCGTGGCGTCCAGCAGGACGGCGAGCAGGACGTCGGGGCCCATCGCGCCCTTCAGGCACATCGCCGAGAACGTTGAGCCGTACAGCACCTCCTCGGTCGCGAAGCACGTGCCGTCGAGCGCCCGCCCCGCGTCGTGCACTGGCGCCAAGCACGGGTGTCGAACCCGGGCCAAGAGGCGCGCCTCCTTCAAGAACCGCGACTCCAACGCCTGCTGCACCTCCGGCGGCCGCTCCGCGCGCAGCACCGTGAGCACCACGCGGCGCACCGCGGGCTCTTGGACGGCCCGGTAGCGCATCGCGCCGACGCCGGACGACAGGGTCTCCTCGATCCAGTAGCGGCCGGAGTACAGCCGCCCCTCGTCGTTCTCGTGCGAGCCCCCGCTGTAGTCGGCCGCTTCGAGCATCTCCGGCGCCTTGTCCTCCGCTTCGACCCGCGGGCCCACCCGGATTCGCACCGGGCTGAACGGGCCCGTGGTCTCTGGATCGGCCGCCGCCGCCGTTGGCTCTTGGATCCCCGACCGGCGCACCCCGACGAGCACCCCGGTGGGGCGCGAGAGGTCGAACACCGACTCGGGGACCTCCTCGGTGTGCGGGTACGCGTCCTCGTCGTCCTCAGGCCGCGCAGGCTGCGCAGGCGGAGGGCCGCTTAGCTCGATGGCCGGCGAGTCGTCCGGCCGAATCGCGCTCATCGCCGGCCATCCGACGGCCGGCCGCTCCGCGCCACACCGGGGGCACGCGGCGTCGTTCGAATCGACCAGCCGCCCGCAAGCGACGCAGGTGGACGGGGCTCGACGAAGGGATCTCAGGGGGCGTTGCATTGCGGAGTTGTTCGTATCCGGCCTGCGATATCCATAGCACGCGCGGGGCGGGTGTGCGCATGACCTGATCACCCCGCGGCGTGCGGGGCGCGCAGCCGCGAGGGCGCCCCGTGCCCGGGCCCAGGCGCGCTCCCAGGGCGCGTCGTGAGTTAGCCAGCGCGATGCCCGTGCCCACACTCGACCAGCGCATCCCCGAGCACGGATTCCAGCACCCGGACGACCTGCTCGAGGCGTTCCTCGGGTGGGTGTCCGACCAGGGCATCGTGCTCTACCCGCACCAGGAGGAGGCCATCCTGGAGTTGTTCTCCGGGAACAGCGTCGTGCTCGACGCCCCGACGGGGTCCGGGAAGTCGCTGGTCGCTACGGCGATGCACTTCAAGACGTTCGCGGGGCTCGGCCGCGCCTGGTACACGGCGCCGATCAAGGCGCTCGTGAGCGAGAAGTTCTTCGAGCTGTGCCGCACGTTCGGCGCCGCCCACGTCGGGATGATCACGGGGGACGGCGCGGTGAACCGGGACGCGCCGATCATGTGCTGCACCGCCGAGATCTTGGCGAACATCGCGCTTGGCGAAGGCGAAGACGCCGACGTCACCAGCGTGGTCATGGACGAGTTCCACTACTACGCCGATCGCGACCGGGGGATGGCCTGGCAGCTCCCGCTGCTCACGCTGCCGAGGGCCACGTTCCTGTTGATGTCGGCGACCCTGGGGGACACGCGCGTCATCCGCGAGGACCTCGCAGCGCGCACCGGGAGGCCCGTCGTCGAGGTGTACGGCGCGCATCGCCCCGTGCCGCTCGAGTTCTCGTACAGCCAACGCCCGTTCACCGAGGCGTTGTCTACCCTCGTGCGAGAAGGCAAGGCCCCCGTCTACGTCGTGCACTTCACCCAGAACGACGCGACCGACCAAGCCCAGGCGCTGATGAGCTTGGACTATTGCACGAAGGAGGAGAAGAAGGCGATCGCCGCCGCCCTCCACGGTTTTCGGTTCCACAGCCCGTTCGGCGCCACGATGCGACGCTACGTGATGCACGGCATCGGCCTCCACCACGCCGGCCTGCTCCCCCGCTACCGTCTGCTGGTCGAGCGGCTGGCCCAGCAGGGACTGCTGAAGATCATCTGCGGGACGGACACCCTCGGGGTTGGGATCAACGTCCCGATCCGCACGGTCCTGTTCACCCAGCTGTGCAAGTTCGACGGGGAGAAGGTCGGGATCCTCAAGGTGCGCGAGTTCAAGCAGATCGCGGGGCGTGCCGGCCGCGCCGGGTACGACACGGTCGGCTACGTCGTCGCCCAGGCCCCGGCCCACGTGATCGAGAACCTGGTCACCGACATCCGGGTCACCGACCCCAAGAAGCGCCGGAAGATCGTGAAAGCCCAGCCCCCCACGAAGGGCTACAAGCACTGGGACCAAGACACGTTCAACCAGCTGTGTGAGCGCCCGCCGGAGACGCTCGAGAGCAAGTTCAGCGTGGACCACGGCCGCCTGCTCGCGCTGATGCAACACGCCCAGGAGGCCCACGGCGACGCACGGCGGGGCTACGAGGTGCTGCTGGAGCTGATCGACCGCAGTCACGGCTCGACCGCAGAGAAGGACAAGCTCCGCGCCGCCGCCGCCGGGTTGCTCGACAACTTGCGGCAGGCGCACGTCGTCGGGGAGGACCGCGGTGTGTTGGTCCTCGACCCAACTCTACAGCACGACTTCAGCCTGCACCACTCGCTGTCGCTCTTCCTGCTCGACGCGCTGGGCACGCTCGATCCGAAGTCCCCAACCCACACGACGGACACGTTGACTTGGGTCGAGGCCATCCTGGAGAACCCTCGCCCGGTCCTGATGAAGCAGCAAGACCGGGAGCGGTTCCAAGCGTTGCAGGCCTTGAAGGCGGCGGGCGTGCCGTACGAGGAGCGGATCACGGCGCTGGAGGAGATCAGCTGGCCAAAGCCGGGCGCCGACGCGATCTACGAGTACTTCAACAGCTACAAGGAGCGCCACCCTTGGCTCTCGGCCGAGGCCATCCGGCCCAAGTCCGTCGTCGGCGAGATGTCGGCCATCTACACGTCGTTTGCGGACTACGTGAAGGACCTGGGGCTCCAACGCTCAGAAGGCGTGCTGCTCCGCTACGTCACGGACGTGTACAAGGCGCTGGTCCAAAACGTGCCCGTGGACAACCACAGCGACGGCATGCTCGACTTGCTCGCGTACCTGCGGGCCATGTTGGCGACCGTGGACGCGAGCCTGTTGACCGAGTGGGAGACGCTGCTGAGCGGCGGGGATGCCCCGGCTGCGACTGTACGCAAGGTGGACATCTCCGCGGACCGCCGGGTGTTCGTCGCGCGCGTGCGGGCCGAGCTCCACGGCCTATTGAAGGCGCTCTCCCGCCAGGACTGGGAGGAGGCGGCGGCGCTGATCCGGCGGCCGGAGGAGGGCCCGTGGGGGCCTGCCGAGCTCGAGCGCGCCCTCGCCCCGTTCATCGAGGAGCACGGGGGTGTGCAGTTCGACCACCGCGCGCGCGGCGCCACGTTCACGACGGTTCGGCCGTCCGGGCCGCACCAGTGGCTCGTGCGCCAAGTGCTCCCGACCCCCGTGCGGGAGCGAACGCTCGCCGACGAATTCGAGCAGGACGACGAGATGGACGAGGGCGCGTGGTCGATCGAGGCGCGCGTCGACCTTCGCGGCGACACCAACCCGGATGGGCCGATCATCGAGCTGCTCGGGGTAGGTCCGTGAGCTCGGTGATCGACCTCGCAGACGTCGCGCCGGCCGACCTGGCCAAGGTCTCGACCGCCGCGGGGATGTACAGGCTGGAGTGCCTGGAGACCGTGGGGCCGAGCTTCGATCGCGCCTACGCGCTGCTCGACAGCTACTTTGGGCCGCGCGGCGAGCTCGAGACCTGGGACACGCTCGCTGGGTTCGTCCGAGCCGGCGTGCTCGACTACGGCGCGCAGATGGAGGGCCACTACCGGATGGTGCTGGCTTGGGAGGGCGACACGCTCGTCGGCGTGCGCGACTGCTACGCGGACCTCGACCTGGACGCCGGGGTCTGCATCATGGCGCTGTCGCACTCCTACGTCGTGCCCGAGTGCCGGCGCTCGGGGCTCGCGGCGCTGTTCCGGGCGATGCCGGTCACCCTCGGTCGCGAGGTGACCGCCCGCGTGTGCGCCAAGCCACCGGAGATCCTGCTCGCCGCCGAGATGGAGCCGATCGACCTGTCCGACCCCGCGTCGATCATCCGCCTCGTCGCGTACGGCCGGTCCGGCTTCTCGATCATCGACCCCGCCCGGCTGCCCTACACCCAGCCCGACTTCCGAGAGCCCCCGCCGACCATCGGCATCCCGCTGATGCCGGTCGTGCGGTGGACGGGGCACGAGGCCGAACGCTCGATCCCCGTCCACCTCGCGGCGGCGTTCCCTCGCCTCTTCCACGCGTGCCACCGCCACTACCTGGTCCCCGAGCGCGTCGACCCCTGCGAGGTGCACGCACTTCGCACGCTGTCGCGCTCGCCGGCGGACGTCGCGCTTCTCCCCCTGCCGCGGAGCGTAGACGACGCCGACCGCATCGCCCCGCTGCTGAAGGAGCGCGTCTTGCAGGGGTATCCACCTCGGCTCCGGGGCCCCGGCTGACGAACCCGCCTCCCGAGCCCGCCTTGGTTCGCCTTGCCAGCGCGGGCCGCTGGGTCGTGGCGCTCGTCGCGGTCGCCGTCGGCGCCTCCACCTTCGCGATCGTGTTCCGGGCGAGCCTGTCGATGTTCTTCCGGACCGCGTACGGGCACCCGGACGTCGTCAGCGCGATGGTCGCGATGCCCGCAGGCGTCCGTGTGCTGGTCGCCGTCATGGGGGGCCTGCTCGCGGGGCTGTTCAGCCGGGCGGCGGCGAAGAAGGGCCCGGGAGCGGGCGTCGGAGAGGTGATGGAGGCCGTCGCGTTCGGGCGGGTCAAGCTCTCGATGCTGGGCACGCTGCTCCGCTCGGTCGGGACCTGGCTCGCGCTGGCTGGGGGCGCATCGGTCGGTCGAGAGGGCCCGCTCGTCCAGTTCGGGGGCAGCTGGGGCAAGATCGTGTCGAAGACGCTCGGCCTGCCGCCGGACACGCGGCGCGCGATGATCGCGGCGGGCACCGCAGCGGGGTTCGCGGCCGCCTACAACACGCCGCTGGCCGCGCTGATGTTCGTGCTGGAGGTCGTCACCGGCATCGTCGCGCTCGACAGCATCCTGCCCGCGTTCGCGGCGACGGCGCTCGCTACGGTGATCACGCGCGCGGCGATCGGGGGTGGCCCGCTGTACGGCTCGCGCGGGTTCCACCTGGCGGGCCCCTGGGAGCTCGGCCTCTACGCGATCCTCGGGCTACTCGCCGCGCCTGCTGCGACGGGGTTTCGCTGGATGCTGTCCGCCACCGAGCGGCTGTTCGCCCGCACCCAGGTCCCACAGCCCTGGCGTGCGGGCCTCGGGGGCCTCGCGCTCGGCCTCGTGCTCGTGTTCGTGCCCGGCGTCGCAGGGAACGGCTACGAGCCCCTGCGCGGCATCCTGGACGGCCAGTACCCGCTGGGGCTGCTCCTCGTGGTGCCCCTCGCGAAGATGGTGGCGACGTCGGTGTCCGTGGGGTCCGGCAGCCCGGGCGGCGTGTTCACGCCGACGCTGTTGCTCGGAGCCGCGCTTGGCGCGCTCGTCGGCCAGGGCTTCGCCGCGGTGCTCGGGGAGAGCGTCGGCCCCGCGGCCAGCTACGCGCTCGTCGGGATGGCCGCGGTCACCGCCGCCGCGACACACGCGCCCGCGATGTCGGCGATCCTGGTGTTCGAGGTCTCCGGCGACTACGACATCGTGCTCCCGCTGCTGCTCGCGACCGCGATCTCCACGAGCGTGTCCCGGCGGCTAGATCCCGAGTCCATCTACTCCGCCGAGCTGAAGCGCTCGACGAGCCACGAGCCAGCCCGCTGACGGGGTGAGGACAGTTCACAGGCGGCGGACGGGACAACGGATGGAGACTCGATAGGCGTCGGCATGTCCAAGTCCCTGCCCCCGGATCGTTCCCCAGAGCGCTACACCGACCTCGGCGCGTTCGCCCGCGGCGGCACCGCCGAGATCCACCTGACCATGGACGAGGTGCTCGGCCGCGCGGTCGCGATGAAGGTGAGCCAGGTCGACGAGCCCGAGCGGCTGCGGAAGTTCCAGCGCGAGGCGCGCGTCACGGCACAGCTCGAGCACCCGAACATCGTGCCGGTGCACGACCTGGGGAACACCTGGTTCACGATGAAGCGCGTGGAGGGGGCGACCCTGGGCGCGCTGCTGCGCGGGGAGCCGTTCAGCGTCGCGCTCGTGAGCCAGGTGCTCGACACCCTGATCAAGGTGTGCGACGCGCTGGCGTTCGCGCACTCCAGGGGCATCATCCACCGCGACTTGAAGCCCGAGAACATCATGGTGGGGCGGTTCGGCCAGGTGTACTTGATGGACTGGGGGATCGCCCAGGTCGCGGGCGAGGTCGAGGACCCGTTCGCTGGCACCACCGGCTGGATGGCGCCTGAGCAAGCCCGCGGCGAGGCCTGCTCACCGGCGACGGACGTGTGGGGCGTGGGCGCGATCCTGTACTCCGTGCTGTGCGGCGCGCGCCCCAACGCCGGGGCGTCGGCCAACGAGCGCGCTGCCAACGCAGCGTCCGGCCGCGCGCCGGTCCCCCCGACCGCGATCGCGCCGGAGCGGAAGCTGCCGTACGAGCTCGTCCGCATCACGATGCGCGCGCTCCAGCCGAACCCGTCGGCCCGGTACCCGAGCATGGTCGAGCTGACGGCAGACCTGCGCGCGATGCTCGATGGCGGCTGGTGGTTCGAGCGCCGGTTCTACGAGGCCGAGACCGAGATCATCCACGAGGGCGACAAGGCCGACGCCGCCTATCTGCTCGACGCCGGCACCTGCGAGGTGCGCCAGAACGGCGGGCCGATCGCGGAGCTCGGGCCCGGCGAGATCTTCGGCGAAGCCGCGCTGTTGGCGGGGGGCCCGCGGGTCGCCAGCGTCGTCGCCGTCAGCGACGTGATGGTGCGCGTCATCACCCGCGAGGCGCTGGACGCCGAGCTCGGCCGCAACCGGTGGCTCGGCCCGCTCGTGCGGGGCCTGGCGACGCGCTTCCACGAGCTCGCGTCGGACAACCTCGAGAAGCGGGCGGGCGATCCGCGCGGCTCTCCGCTGCCGTAGGGCACCGCGGAAGAGCTAGTAGGAGGCCCGCAGCGGCAGCATCAGGATGCCGTCCTTGTACTTCGGGCCGGAGATGATGAACGTGCCGTCGCGGTTGATGTTCACGGTGGTGTCGAGCACCTTGCCCTGCTCGTTGGACATCTCGACGCGGAGCTTGGCCCGAGCTTCGTCCATCGACAACAGCGTGACCTTCACCTTGCGGCCGCCCTCCACCGAGTACGTGGACGACGCGTTCACCGCGAGGTCCGAGCTCTGCTGCGAGAGCAGCCGGTAGCCCTTGTACTTGAAGTATCGGAACGAGCTCGCGAGCGAAGCGAGCCGCGGGTCGACCCCCGACTCGCTGTCCGTCGCGTGGACGACGAGCACGGTGAGCTGGATGCGGCTCGGCAGCCGGTCCTCTGCGGCGAAGGCGTCCGGGGTGAACGCGGGGACGCCGAAGCTGCCCGCGGCGAGGAGCGCCCCGAGCGCGAGGGAGCGAAGGGTGATCAAAGGGTACCGCCTGACGCGCCGGACTCGTCGATGAGGATGAACGTGGGACCACCGTCGTCAAACTGGACGACCTGCGCGACCACGTCGGTGGCCGTCTCCAAGTCTTCGACCTGCGCGTCGTTCACCGACGCCATGATGAACGGCGCCGCGACTTGAGCGAGCGACGCGCCCCCGACCTTCACGCCGGGCATCGTGAGGCTCGGCACCACCGCGAGCAACACCACGGCGGCCATCAGCAGCGCGGCGACCGGGCCCCCGATCGCGAGCCAGCGCGGCATCGCGCGCTCCCTCGGCGTGATCCCGGCCATCACGCCGCGCGTGATGTCGACAGGCGGCAGCGCCGCGACGGCCGCCCTGAGCTGATCGCCGACGTCCGCCTCGGCCTCGGCGCCCTCGGCCCCGATGCTCGCGCCGATGGCCCCCCAGAGGTCGACGTCCGCGGCGCCCGACACCGCGGCATCTCGCACCTGTACGCCGAGCCGGGCCTGCGTTTGCAGCTGCTCCTGCGCGGCCGACTGCCGAAGCGCCGTGCGAGAGACCCGGGAGCGCTGCGCCCCCTCGAGCTCGCCGTCGCCAAACGCCGAGAGCAGCATGTCGTCTGCATCCCCAATCGCGGCCCACACGTCGTCCGCCAGCCCGACCGGGGCCGCCGGGAGCACATCGCGGAGCGGGACAGCCCGCAGGTCGAGCGACGCGAACACGGCGTCAGCCACGTCCAGGTCGCCCTGCAGCCCCTCACGCAGCGCGTGCAGCCGCTCAAACCCGTCGCCGAGGATGGCCAGGACGTCGTCCGCCACGTCCACCTGGGCGCCGAGGAGCAAGGCGCGGAGCCGCTCCCCGGGGGCGCGGAGGTCCCGCACGGCGGCCGCGAGGGGCCCGCTCTGGACGTCGTACCCGGCGTCGTCTGCGGCCAGCAGGAGCTCGCGCTCCGCTGGTGCGAGGTCGGGGGCCGGGGCGTTGGAGGGGTCCATCACCTCCAATGACGCGCCGGGGCCGGGTTCATTCATGCCGAGGGCGCCTTTTTGGCGCCCTGCATCGGCGCTTCGGGGGTGTCCTTCAGCAGCGCCTGCATCTTCTTGCGGGCGTAGAACAGCCGGCTCATCACCGTTCCCTCCGGGATCCCCATGCTCTCCGAGATCTCGGCGTACGACAAGCCCTCCACCTCGCGCAACAGCAGGACCTCGCGCTGCTCCTCGGTGAGCTCTTCCATCGCGGCGAAGATCCGCTGCCGCAGCTCCTTGCGGTGCAGGGCCTCCGCAGGGCCGTCCGCGTGGTGGAGCACCAGCATCTCGCCGTCCTCGTCGCGCGCGGCGATCGCCTCGTCGAAGCTGCCCGTCTTGCGGCGGCGGCGCTTGCGGCAGCTGTCGATCGCGAGGTTCATCGCGATCCGGTACAGCCACGTGTAGAACGACGAGTCCACGCGGAACGTGTCCAGCCCCTGGTAGGCCTTGATGAACGCGTTCTGCACGAGGTCGCGGGCCTCGGCCTCGTCGCGGACCATGCCCACGACCATTGCGTAGATGCGATTTTGGTAGCGCTCGACGATCGGGCGGAACGCGTTCTTGTCGCCCTGGAGCACCCGGGCGACAAGCTCGCTGTCGTTGGCCTCGGAGTTCACAGACATCGAGCCGCTGGTAACCCCCCGGACTAAACTTGGCCGATGTCCCGTGATGCTGACGAGTCCCACGCCGCGCTGATTCGCTTCTTCGAGGAGGGCATCCCGTTCAACCGGTACCTGGGCCTCAAGGTCGTCGAGCTCTCTGCGGGGCACTGCACGCTCCGGGTGCCTTACCAACCCGCGTTGGTCGGCGACGCGTCCCGGCCGGCGATCCACGGCGGAGTGATCTCCACGTTGGCGGACACCGCGGGGGGGCTCGCGGTGTTCTCGAAGGCGGGGGCGCTGGAGGCGCGCGTGAGCACGGTGGACTTGCGGGTGGACTACTACTCCCCTGCCCCGCTGGAGGATCTCTACGCAGTCGCGGAGGTCGTGCGGCTGGGCAACCGCGTGGGCATCGCGCGGATCGCGATCCACGCGGGCGACCCGACGAAGATGCTGGCGGAGGGGAAGGGCGTGTACAACGTCCACAAGCCCCGGGCGAACGAATCAAGGGCTGACGTGATCAATCCAGCTTCACGGTGACGAGGCGGCTCGTGCCCGGCTCGGGCATGCTCACGCCGTAGAGCACGTCGGCGCACTCCATCGTCTTCTTGTTGTGCGTGATGATGATGAACTGGGAGCGCTTCGACATCTCCTTCAGCACCTGGTTGAAGCGCTCCCCGTTGCCCTCGTCGAGCGGCGCGTCCACCTCGTCCAACAGGCAAAAGGGCGACGGCTTGACGCGGAAGAGGCTGAAGATCAGCGCGATGGCGGCCATCGCCTTCTCGCCGCCGGACAACAACGAGAGGCTCTGGACCTTCTTCCCCGGCGGTTGGACGAACATCTCGACGCCGGTGAGCAGCAGGTCGTCCTCGTTCGTGAGCGCGAGCCGGCCGGAGCCACCCCCGACCAGCCGGGGGTAGAGCTCGATGAAGTGCTCTGCGACGAGGTCGAACGTCTCACGGAACCTCTCGCGGCAGGTCCGGTTGAGCTGCCCGATCACGTCCTCGATGATGCGCATGGCCTCCTCGAGGTCCGCGCGCTGGCGCACCAGCTCCCCGTGGCGGTCCGCGACCTCGCGGAACTCCTCCTCCGCGCTGGGGTTCACCTCGCCGACGCGGCCCAGCGCGGCGCGCAGCTCCGTCGCGCCCTTCGCCCGCTCGGCGACGTCCCGCTCGAGGTCGGATCGGCCGAGGCGCAGCACTGGGACCGGCTCCGGGATCACCAGCCCGGCGACCGGAGCGGCCTCCCACCCGTCGAGCAGCAGCTGACCGTCGCGATCGATGCGGTCCAGCAGCCCGACCAAGTTCACCGTGTACCGCCCTTCGACCTCGGTCCGGAGCCGCTCCAGCCCGTCGCGCACCGCGGCGAACCGAGCCTCCGCGACCCCCAGGGCGTCCCGCGCGGCGTCCCGCCGGTCCCGAGCGGACCGGGCCGCGGCGTCCGCGATGCGCACCAGGTCCCGGCTCTCGCTGACCCCGGCCTTGAGCCCGTCCATCCGGTCGCGCAGCCCCCCGATCCGCTCGCCGAGGGCCTGCAAGCGCGCAGTCGCCGCCTCGGCCTCGAGCGCCATCTCGACGAGGCGCGTCTCGAGCCGCGACCGCTCCTGGCCGACCTGCTCGACGCGCACCGTGGCCCGGTCGACGCGCGCGCGGGCGGCGTCCGCCAGCGCCCCTTGGCTGCGGACGACGCCTTGGAGCTCGGAGAGCTGCATCCGGACGGTCGCGATCTCCGCTTGCCCGGCGGCCAGCTGCGGCTCCGCCGTCTCCAACACCCGCTGGGCCGCCCGCACCTCTTGCTCCGCGGCGTCTTGCTTCGCCTCGGCCACCGTGATGGCCGCGACCGCCGCCTCGGCCTCCTTCGCGAGGTCGCCCCGCGCGCGCTCGATGCCTGCGCCGTCGCTGACGAGCTGCTGGGCGAGGCGCTCGGCGGCGGTCCGAGAAGCCCGCCGCGCCTCCAAGCGCCCGCGCACCTCCTGCTCGACGGCCTCGACCTTGCGCTGCTCCTGCCGGGCCTGCTCCACCGCCGCGGCAGCTGCGCGCACCGTCGTGTCCATCGCCGCCGCGGCGTCCTGGCGCTCCCGCACGACCCCGCGCGCGACCGCGACCTTGCCTTGCGCGTCGGCCACGCGGGCCACCTCGACGGACACGGCGCTCGCCAACGCGTCGCGGGCGGCCTCCGCCTCGGTCACCCGCCCACGGGCGGCCTTCACCGCCTCGGCGGCCTCGCCCACCGCCGCCGCGCGCGCGTCGAGCTGCACCCTGAGCGCCGCGACCTCGCGCTTCCGTGCGAAGGCCGCCGTGCCCGCGAGCCCCAACCCCAGCAGGAGCACGCCGTCTTCGCGGAGCAGCGCACCATCCCGGCTGACGACGCGCGCGCCCGGTGTCCACGCCGCGTACGCTTGCTCCAGCGTGTCCACCTGCACGACCCGCGGGGCGAGCTGCTCGAGCGCTCGCTGCGCCAGCGCCGACCCGCCCACGCCGAGCACGCCGGCTTGGGCCGGGGCGCCGCCGGGCGGGACGACCAGCACGCGGACCTTCTGCCCCTTCGCTGCGCGCGCCACCGCGAGGGCCGTCGCGACATCGGGCACCAGCACGGTCTCCAGGCCGCCGTCGAGCGCCCGGGCCAGCAGGTCCTCTGACTCGCGCGGCACGTCCAGCAGCGGCGCCAACAGCCCGAGCACGCCCGGCACCGCGAGCGCCTGCTTCAGCCCATCGGGGGCGTCCGCGTTGCGGCGGATGCCGTCCTCCATCGCGTCCACGCGGGCCAGCAGCGCCGCGCGCTCCCGGTCGGCGGCGGTCCACGCCTGCTCCTTCGCGCGCACCTCCCCCTCGCGCGCCTGCACGCCGGCCGAGGCCCGGCGTACGCTGTCCTCGGCGCCGCGAACGGCCTCCTGCACGTGCGAGACCGCTTGCTCGGCCTCGCGGACGCCTTGCTCCGCCGCGCGCACCGTCGCGACGGCCGCGGCGCGCGCTTGCTCGACCTCGCGCTGCTCGACCACGCGCTGGTCGACGACGGCCTTCGCCTCGCCCACCCGCGCCCGGGACTCCTCGAGCTGGGCTTGCACCCGGGTGATCTCGTCCGCCACCCGCGCGTCTTGCGCGCGCGCCTCCTCGACGCGCTCCGCGTGCCGCCGGGCCCGCTCGTCCAGGTCCGCCACCCGCCGGCCCATGCCGTCCCGCACCGACTTTGCGCGAATCGCCGCCTCGAGCGCGGCGAGGGCCACCTTCCGAGCGGCGTCGAGCGCGGCCCGGGTGTGCCCGAGCTCCAGCCCCATCGCCCGGCAGGACTCGCCCAGCGCCTCGGCCCGAACCCGCAGCGGAGGGATCTGGGCGTCGGCCTCGCGCAGGGCCAGGTCGGCCCGCTCCGCCTCGCCGCGCGCGCTGCTGCGCTCGGTCTCGAGCCCGTGCACGTCGCGCTCGAGCTGGGCGAGGCGCTCGCGGGCGCCGGTCGCCTCGCGCTCCTGGAACTGGATCCCGGACTCTTCCACGCGGCGGTCCCCCTCCGCCGTCGCCAACGCGTCCCGCACCTCGCCGAGCTCGGCCTCGCGGCTCTCGAGCAGCGCCCGGCGTGCGCCCACCTCGGCCTCGGTGCGCTCAACGGCGCGCGTCGCCTCCTCCATCGCGGCCTGACAGTCCCGCACGCCTTGCCCGAGCACCTTGCGGTCGCCGATCAGCGCGTGGCAGCGGGCGAGCGCCACGGCGATCTCCTCCTGGCGCAGCTTCGCGCTCAGCTCCTGCCACCGGAGCGCCCGCTGTACCGCCCGCTCCGCGCTCTTCAGCTGCCGCGCCATCTCGTCCGTCAGGTCCGCCACGCGCTCCAGGCTCGTCCGGGTCGAGACCAGCTTTTGCAGCGTCTCCTCCCGCCGCGCCTTGTACCGGGAGATGCCGGCGGCCTCCTCGATCAACGTCCGGCGCTGCTCGGGGTGCGCTTGCACGATCTGGCCGATGCGGCCTTGCTCGATGAAGCTGTAGAGCTGGTTGCCCGCCCCCGAGTCCATGAACAGGTCGTTCACGTCGCGCAGGCGGACCTTCTCTTGGTTGATCCGGTACTCGCTCGTGCCGTCGCGGTACAGCCGGCGCGTCACGTCCAGCTCCGGGAACCGTTGCCAGATCCCTGGGAAAGGCTCCTCGTCCGCCGTGAACGTGAGCGACACCTCCGCGAAGCTCACGCCTTTCCGCGAGGAGCTGCCCGCGAAGATCACGTCCGTCATCGCGTCGCCGCGCAGCGTCTTCGCCCGCTGCTCGCCGAGGCACCACTTCACGCCGTCCACGACGTTGGACTTCCCGCAGCCGTTGGGTCCGACCACCCCGGAGATGCCGGCGCCGAAGTGAAAAGTCGCCCGGTCAGCGAACGACTTGAACCCCTGCAGCTCGAGCTTGCGGATGCGCACGGGGCGGGCCTAGGGGTGGGCGGTGCGCAGGGGGATCAGGTGCGCGCGGGCCCGACGTTCGGCAAGATGGTGTGCGGCTTGTAGTCGTTCGTGAAGTAGGCCTGGCCCTCCACCGGGCGCAGCGGGGAGTCACGACGCGAGAACACCTCGTCCCGGAGCAGCCCCGAGAGCAGCTGCCGGCCCGGGACGCCGTGCTTCAGCCAGCGCTCGCGCAACAGCCGGTACACCTGCTCCTCGGTCCCGGTCTCGCAGCGCGCGATGCGGCGGAGCGCGACGTCCAAGTAGAGCCGCGCAGCGTCGTCGTGCGGCACCTGCGCCTCTTCGAAGACTTCGGTGAGCCAGTCGAGGTAAGCCGGGGGGGTGGTCGTGGGCATGCGGGCTCCAGGCGGGGACGCCGTGTCTATCCTGAACTACTGGCCAACGCCCCATGCTGCCGGGAGTTGCCACGGAAGGCCGAGATCGACGACCTGCGGCAGGTCAGCGACCGGGGCGGGCACGGTGAAGGATCGTGGCGTGGCCCAGTCGAAGCGATCGAGGTCGAAGAGGCCGATGATGCGGTCGAGCTTGCCGGCGTACCGGGGATCGGTCGCGTACACGCCGACCAGCGCGCGGGCGAAGGCCTGCCGGTCCTCGCCGGCAGCGCGGGCGCGCGCGTACCGGGCGCGGGTGCCGAGGATACGCGCGTGGTCCTTCAACGCCTCGGACTCGCTGTTGTACGCGCGGAAGGCGTCACGACGCACGCCGCGACGACCATGGCGGTACTCGACGACCTGCCGCACGCTGGACCCGGCCGGCCCCTCTCCCTTCAAGCCGAACAGGTTGTGGCCGGGGGCGGAGCGTCCCCAGTCGCTCTCCAGGACGGCCTGCGCCAGCGTGACCGACGCCGGCACGCCGTACTGCCAGTCGCCGAGCATCGCCGCCGGGGCCGTGCGCGAGAGGAACGTGCCTTGAGAGCCCCGAGGGGCCGCGCCGAGCGCCCAGATGGCCTCGGCGCGGAGGCTGCAGAGCTGCTCGGCGACAGGCACCGCGAGGTCCATCGACACGACGCCAGCGTCCACGTCGGCGCGCAGCACCGCGAGCAGCCCGTCCACCGCGGTGCGGGCGCCCATCGCGTCGCCTTGCGCGAGCGCGGCGCGGGCGTTCGAGACGCCCGGCAGCATCGTCGTCAGCGTCGCGTCCGACATGCCCACGGCGAGCGCCAGCACGGTCTGTGGCGCGACAGCGAGGTCTCGGACAGCGCGCGCTGCCCGGCCGGCACCGGCGTCCATCCACACCTCCGACGCCTCGGCGATCGGCACGACCATAGCCGTGAGCCGCGCCGGCGGCTGCCAGGCCCGGCCATCGGCGGCCGGCGGCGCAGACACCACCGCTCCCGTAGCGAGCACGGCAGCGCAGGCGGCGGAGACCAGGAGCCCAAGACGTTCCAGCAGAACCCTCGACGAACCGCGCTGGCTAACAGATCAGGTACAAAGCGCGCTACTGTTGACACGTCAAGCCCACCCCCGACCGAGCAGAGACGATCCCTCCGATTTTGTTCACTCGGCGGATAAGCAGCGGGATGCGCTTGGACTTCTGGTTCGACTACTCCTGCCCCTTCGCGTACGCGGCCTCGGGCCTGGTAGAGGGCGTAGCCGCACGGACGGGCGCCGACCTGGTCTACCGCCCGTTCCTGCTCGGCGGGGTGTTCCGCGCCGTCGGCACGGCCCAAAACCTCGCGACGACGCTCTCGCCCCAAAAGGCCCTGCACACGCTGCACGACCAGCAGCGGGCGCTCGTCCGCGCGGGCCTCCCCCTGCGGTTCCCGCTCGAGCACCCTCGCCGCACGGTTCACGCGCTCCGGGCGACCCTCGCTGCCTCCCGCCAGGGGGACGCTCGCCCCCTGGTGCGCGCGTTCTTCCGCGCGTACTGGGCCGAGGGGCGCGCGATCGAGGACGAGGCCGTCGTCCGCGCGATCGCCGCGCAGCACGGGTTCATCGACCTGGACCTGGACGGCGAGCGCGAGCGCCTCAAGCGCGAGACCGACGACGCGATCGAGGCCGGTGTCTTCGGCGCGCCCGCGTTCGTCATCCACGCGCCGGACGCCGCCCCGCAGCTCTACTGGGGGCACGACCGGCTGGACTTCGTCGAGCGCGCGCTGCGCGACCCGAGCCCCGCGTGGCCGCCCGAAAACGCGGTCTTGGCCCCACCGTCTGACGCCGTGGTCGACTTCTGGTTCGACTACGCGTCCCCGTTCGCCTACCTCGCCGGCACCCAGGTCCGGGGCCTCGCCGATCGCACGGGCGCCACGCTGCGCCTCCGGCCGTTCCTCCTCGGCGCGCTGTTCAAGACCGTCGGCCAAGTGGACGTGCCGTTCTTCGCGTTCTCCGAGCCGAAGCGCCTCTGGTACCTGCGCGACTTGCACCAGTGGGCCGCGCGGTGGGGCGTCCCGTTCCGCTGGTCGCCCCACTTCCCCCTGCGCACCGTCCTGGCGCTGCGTTGCACGCTCGCCCACCCGGACCCCCTCGCCTTCTCCGAGCGCGTGTTCGGCGCCGCCTGGGCGCGCGGCGAGGACATCAGCCGGCCCGAGGTGCTCACGGCGCTTGGCGGGGACCCCGCCGCGGCCGAAGCCCAACGCGACGCGCTGTTCCAGAACACGCAGGAGGCGCTCCACACCGGCGTGTTCGGCACGCCGACGTTCATCGTCCGCCGGCCCGGCCTACCGGCGCAGCGGTTCTGGGGGCAGGATCGGCTCGCGCAAGTCGAGGACGTGCTGCGGGGCTGGCTCGCCCCGGGCGACCTGCCTTGACCGTGGCCGCCGCCGGTGCCGACGCTCGGCCCATCTGGCCCCGATGAACGACGCCGACTGGCTCCGGAAGCGGGTCAAGCCCAACAAGTCCGCCGGTTGCCTCGCGGGGCTGGTGCTCGTCGGGCTGCTGATCAGCCTCGCGTTGAGCGTGTAGCGCAACTGCTCTCGCGCTACGACGGCATCAGGCCAGCAGGCTGCGGAGCATCCACGCGGTCTTCTCGTGGAGCACCAGCCTCTGCGTGAGCAGGTCGACCGTGCCCTGGTCCCCTGCGGCCTCCGCAAGCGGGAACACCCGCCGGATCGTCCGGCAGCAGGCCTCGTGCCCCTCCTTCACCTGGCGCACCATGTCCATCGCCTTCGGGACGCCTTCCGTCTCGGGGATGCTGGTGAGGGCCGCGAACTCCCGGTACGTGCCGGGCGCCGGGGCGTCGAGCGAGCGGATGCGCTCGGCGACCAGGTCCACCGCGGTCCAGAGCTCGGTGTACTGGACCATGAACATGGCGTGCAGGTCGTTGAACTGGGGGCCGGTCACGTTCCAGTGGAAGTGGTGGGTCTTCAGGTAGAGCGTGTAGGTGTCGGCGAGGAAGTGGGACAGTCCGTCGACGATCTGCGCGCGAGAGGTTGACTCGATTCCGATGTCCACGAGGAGCTCCAGGGGTACGATCCTGTACACACCGTCGGCCTGCGTGGAAAGGCGTGGCGCGGCCGCTCGCCACGAGGTCTGGGCATAGACGGCGCCAATGCCGACGTTTACGCTCAACTCCAAGGCCGTCTCCGTCAACGTGGACCCCGACACGCCGCTCCTCTGGGTGCTCCGGGAGCAGCTCGCGCTGCGGGGCACGAAGTACGGCTGCGGCGTCGGCCAGTGCGGGGCGTGCACCGTGCACCTGGACGGAAGACCGACCCGCTCGTGCATCACGGCGGTCAGCGGGGTCGAGGGCCGCGCGGTCACCACCATCGAAGGGCTTGACCACCCGGTGCAGGCCGCCTGGGTCGCCGAGCAAGTCCCGCAGTGTGGGTACTGCCAGAGCGGGCAGATCATGGCCGCCGCCGCGCTGCTGGATCAGAACCCTCAACCGTCCGAGGGTGAGGTCGCGGAGTGGATGACCAACCTGTGTCGCTGCGCGACCTACGCGCGTATCAAGAAGGCGATCCGGCGCTGCTCGAACGGATTGCCCTGTCCGGCCGACGACGAGGCCGCGCCCCCGTGGTCGGCGATCCCCGGGAGCACGCCATGATCAACCTCTCCCGCCGGGACCTGCTCAAGTCGGCAGGTGGCCTGCTGCTCGGCTTTGCGTTCCCGACCTCCCCCGAGCTCATCGAGTACAACCCCGGCGCCAGCACGGACCGCGGGCCCGACGGCGAGTGGCTCGGCGCCTACGTCTGCATCGATCCGGGCGGGGTCGTCACGCTGCGGGTCCCAGCCTCCGAGATGGGCCAGGGCGTGCACACGTCGCTGCCGATGATCCTCGCCGAGGAGCTGGACCTGGACCTCGCCGCCGTTCGGGTCGAGATGGCGCCGAACAGCACGGCGTACGCGCACCCGGGGGACCTGGGAAAGCAGCAGCTGACGGCCGGGAGCGGCAGCGTACGCGGATGGTGGACGCCGATGGCGATCGCCGGGGCGACAGCGAGGGCGATGCTCGTGCAGGCGGCCGCTCAGCGGTGGGGGGTGCCCGCCGTAGACTGCGCGACGGCGTCGGGCCGGGTGACGTGTGGCGCGCGCTCCGCGAGCTACGGCGAGCTGGCGGTCGAGGCTGCAGCGCTGAAGGTGCCGGACGCGGCGCCGAAGCCTCGCGCCCAGTGGCGGCTGGTCGGCACGGAGCCGCCCCGGCTGGACATCCCCGCGAAGACCAACGGCACCGCCGTGTTCGGGATCGACGTCATGGTGCCCGGCGCCCTGCAGGCGACCGTGCTGCACAGCCCGGTGTTCGGGGCGAAGCTCGTGCGCGTGGACGACGCCGAGGCCCGAAAGATGCCCGGGGTGATCGACGTCTTGTCCTTCAAGGGCTCCGCCAAGGGGCACACCACCGACTTCGTGGTGGTGGTCGCGGAGACGTTTTGGCAAGCTCGGCTGGCGATCGCTTCGGTGGTGGCCACCTGGGAGGGCGGGCGCCCCGACCTGGACGACGCCGCCGTCTCGGCGGCGCTGCGCGCGGGGCTGGAGAAGCCCGGTCAGACCTGCAAGGACGTCCACGGGAAGGAGCCCGCCGTCTACACCACCTTAAGCGAGGTGTACGAGGTCCCGTACCTGCACCACGCGACGATGGAGCCGCTCACCGCGACCGCGCACGTGCATGACGGCGAGGTGGAGATCTGGGCGCCGACGCAGGCGCAGGGGTTCACCGAGGCCGCGGTGTCCCGGGTGCTCGGGGTGCCGCGCGACCGAATTCGGCTTCACACGACGATGCTCGGCGGCGGGCTCGGCCGCAAGTCCGAGGTGGACTTCGTCGTGGAGGCGTGCCAGGTCTCCGAAGCGCTGGGCAAGCCCGTCAAGGTCACCTGGACCCGGGAAGAGGACTTCGCTCACGGGTACTACCGGCCCGCGTTTGCCGCGAGCCTCGAAGGGAGCGTCGCGGATGGCAAGCTCCAGCGGCTGAACGTCCGGCTCTGCGGGCCGAACATCTTGACGCGATTCCTGCCGTTTTTCCTCGACCCCGTTCCCTTCGGGTTCTTCACCGGCGAGAACTTCTACGACCTGCCGTACACGGTCCCGAACCAGCACCTCGAGTACAGCCGCCTGGACCTCCCGATCCCGACGGGGTTCTGGCGCTCGGTCAGCGCCAGCCACAATGGGTTCTTCCGCGAGTGCTTCCTCGACGAGCTCGCGCAGCTGGCGGGCAAGGACCCGGTGCAGTTCCGGCTCGACCACCTCGCAGACTCGCCGAGGCACTACGCGGCCGTCGCGAAGGTCGCGGAGATGGCTGACTGGGCGCACCGAGACGGGCGTCACCTCGGCATCGCGGTAGTCGAGAGCTTCGGGTCGATCGTCGCGGAGGTCGCGGAGGTGCGCGTCGTCGGCGACCAGCTGCACGTCGACCGCGCGTGGGTGGCGTTCGACTGCGGGCGCTGCATCCACCGTGGGATCATCCGCGCGCAGGCCGAGGGCGCGCTCGGGATGGGCCTCTCCGCGATGTTCGGCGAGCGCTTGTCCATCAAGGGCGGCGCGTCTGCGGTCCCGAACTTCTACGCGTACCCGCTGCTGAAGCTCGCGCAGATGCCGCTGGTCGAGGTCGAGGTGCTCGAGGGCGCGCTGGACGACCCGGGCGGGGTGGGAGAGCCCGCGCTGCCCCCGATCGCCCCCGCGGTGTGCAACGCGATCTTCGCCGCCACCGGCCAGCGGATCCGCAGCTTGCCGCTGCCGGCGAAGCTGACCCCGCGGTAGCGAGCGTGCTGGGCGGGCGCCGGCGCGACGTGCTGGCCGCTACAGGGCCGGGAAGATCGCGGCGAAGAACACGAAGACGGTGAGCACCATGCCGATCGCGCCGACGCAGCCGCAGCCAAGCGGCACGCCGATGCGCGCGCCCGCGGACTTCGCCGTGAAGTGCGTGATCAGCGCCGCGAGCGCCCCACCCCACGCAAAGCCGATGGGGCCAGCCGCCGCGTAGGCCGCGGAGACCCCGGCGGACTCCGAGCCGGCCCCGCTCGCCCCGACCGCGGCGACACAGACGATCGTGACCAGGCCGCTGACGAGCAGCCAGGCGATGGGCATCAGGCAGCCGGGAGACGTCGATTCGGTCTGTGCTTCCATCCGCCAATCCTATACGGTTTCAACCGGCTACGTCAGGCGGGTCAGGGCCGCATCACGACCTTCATCGCGCCAACAGCGGCGTGCAGGGCCTCGACGCCGAGCGGCAGGTCCGCGTCGATCAGCGGCGTCGGATCGACCACCCCGCTCGCCAGCAGCCTGAGCGCGGGCTCGAACGGGCCGCACCGGCTGCCAACGACTCGGACCTCGTCGATCACGAGCCGGTTCGGCTCGAACCCCGCGAGGTCGTGCACCGTGGTCTTGAGCACCACGGTGCCGCCCGGCCGCACCAGCGCGACGGCCTTCCCAAGCCCCTGCGCGCTGCCCGTGCAGTCCACCACGAGGTCCGCCCCGGGCTCCCCTCCGTGCTCGATCCCCCGCGGCAGGCGCGCGAGCCGCTCCGCCCGGCCGATCACCTGCACCCGGGCGCCGGTGAGCGCGAGCACCCGCGCGCAGAGCTGACCCAGCCTGCCGGGGCCGAGCACGATCACCCGGTCGGAGGGCGCGACGTGGACCTGCTCCACGATGCGCAGGGCCGCCGCAAGCGGCTCTACGAACACGGCGGCGCGGTCGTCCACGCTGCCCGGGACCGCGTGGAGGTTCGCCACCGGGATGGACACCCGCTCCGCGAACGCGCCGTCCCGGTTCACGATCCCGAGCACCGTTCGACTCGGGCAGTGGGATCCCCGCCCCGCGCGGCAGGCCTCGCACTGTCCGCACGCCGCGTTGATGTCGGCGACCACCCGCTTGCCGCGCCACTCAAGCGGGCCGTCTTCCACCTCTCCGACGAACTCGTGGCCGAGCACGCCGGAGAACCCCATGTACCCCTTCACCAGCTCGAGATCGGTCGCGCAGACGCCCGCGAGCCGCACGCGCACCGTAGCTTCGCCCGCCCGCGGCGTGAAGGGCATCTCGACGGAGGCGGGGCCAGAGGGACCGAGGACGACGGCGCGCATGCCGCCTCGTATCCGGCGCCCGGTGGCTACCGCGTGACGATGGTGAACTCGACCCGCCTGTTCTTCGCCCGGCTCTCGTCCGAGTCGTTCGGTGCGAGGGGCTTGGTCTCGCCGTAGCCCTTCGCGGCGAGCCGGTTGCGGTCGACGCCGTTGGCGATCAACCACGCCATCACCGACCGTGCGCGGTCTTCGCTCAGCGTGTAGTTCGCCTCGTCGTTCCCGACGTCGTCGGTGTGGCCCTCGATCAACAGGTCCTTCACCTCCGGGTGCTCCTTCAGCACCTGCGCAACGGCGGTCAGCACGGGCGTCGAGGTCGGCAGCAGCACCGACTTCCCCTCGGCGAAGAAGATCTTGTCGGTGATCACGATCTTGTCGCCGGTGATCTCCGCCAGGCGCGGGCAGCCGTCGGACGTCTTGGGGTTCTGCCCCTTGCGGATCGGCTCGGCCGGGCACTGGTCGCGGTAGTCGGGCACGCCGTCGGCGTCCGTGTCCGCGTCGATCTCCTCGCACCCATCGGTGTCCGCGTTGCCGTCCAGGTCCTCGGGGTCGTTCGGGCACTGGTCCGACCCATCCGGGACGCCGTCCTGGTCCCCGTCGGCCTCCGCGCAGCCGTCGCCGTCGTTCACCCCGTCGATGTCCTCCCGCTCGTCCGGGCAGGAGTCCTTCGCGTCGACGAAGCCGTCGCCGTCGTTGTCCAGGTCCGGGCAGCCGTCCTCGTCCTGGAACCGGTCGACGTCCTCGGCCTTGTCGGGGCAAGCGTCCGCCTTCCCGAGCAAGCCGTCGCCGTCCACGTCCACCACGGGCGGGGTGCCCAGCGCGGAGTAGCCGAGACCGACGACGAGGCGGTAGCGCGACGCCCCGATCCCGCTGGTCACGCCGCCGCCGCCGCCAACGTCCGCGTACAAGCCCAGCGGCAACCGATACCGCGCGTGCCCGAGCACCTCGAGCGGGAACTGCGCGCCGGAGAAGCCGTACGACGGCGTAGCGTGCGCCTCGACGCCGATCGACCCCACGTCGTCGAACGCGTAGTGGACGCCGACCCCGGCGAGCAGCCCCGTCCCCCATTTCACGTTGCGTACGTCCGTCTCGGGCCCGAACCGGCCGCCGACGTTCAGGTCCCAGCCGATCGCACCGAGCTCTTGCGCGACCGCGAGCGTCGCACCGAACCCGAACCCGGCGTCACCCAGGTAGCGCTTCTCGGTGCCCGTTGGCGCCCACACCGCGGGCACGACCGCGACGCCAGGCCGGAGCCCCTTGACCGTGAGCAGCGGGACCGTGCCGTCCAGCCGCAGGTCGCCGAGCCCCGAGAACGTCCCCAGCTGGTCGATCGCGAGCGGGTAGACCGGCAGCGCGATGTCCACCCGCGCGTACCCCAGGATCGACACGCCGCCGACCACGTTGGCCGCGAGCACCGAGTCGAGCACCGGCTTGAGCTCGTCTCCGATCTGCTCGACGAGCGGATCGTCGGAGTAGTCGAACACCACGCCGACGTCCCACGCGCCCTTCCACCCCGCCGCGGGGTAAGCGAGCTCCAGGTACCCAAGCGGGTTGCCCTGGTGCCCAGCGACCGAGAAGCCGTGGGCGTCGAGCCCGCCAACGTCCGCGGCGAGCGCCCCTGGGGTGGCGAGGAGCCACGCGAGCAACGTCAAGGGCATCCGTCAGGCCCGGCGGCGGCGGAGCAGCACGGCGCCGAGGCCCACGAACAACGAGGCGAACGCGGCGTCGTCGCCGCCCGCCGCAGACGCGCACCCGCAGCCGGCGCCCCCGCCCTTCAGGTCGCCCGACGCGTCCAGGTAGTCGGGGACAGTGTCCCCGTCGCTGTCGCCGGTCCCCTCGTCAGCGTCGGACACGCCGTCGTCGTCCGAGTCGGTGTCGAGCGCGTTGTCGACGCCGTCCCCGTCCACGTCGGTGTCCGGCGTGCCGTCGCCGTCCACGTCCACCGAGTCCTCGTCGGTGGTCGAGATCCCGTCGCCGTCGTCATCCGTGTCCAGCGGGTCGATGATGCCGTCGCCGTCGGTGTCGTTCGGCGCCGCCGGGTCCCCGACCTCCTCGCCGTCCGAGCGCCCGTCGCCGTCGGTGTCGGCGTCTTGCGGGTCGGTGCCGACCGCGGCCTCGTCGGCGTCGGTCACGCCGTCCCCGTCGAGGTCCGAGAGCTCGGTGCCCTCGTCGATGAGGTCGTCGCAGTCGTTGTCGAGCCCGTCACCGGTCTCGGCGGCGCCCGGGTACACCGTGTCCTGGGCGTCGTCGCAGTCGCCGGCGTCCTCGCTGAACCCGTCGCCGTCGTCGTCGTAGGCCGCTGTGCCGTCGTCGATCACGCCGTCGCAGTCCTCGTCCGTTCCGTCAGCGGTCTCGGCGGCGTCCGGGTGGATGTCGCTGTCCCCGTCGTCGCAGTCGTCGCCCCCCCAGGAATCTACGTCGTAGCCGTCGGCGTCCGCGTCGTAGTCGCTCGCTTCGTCGCAGTTGGAGTCGACGCCGTCGTACCAGGTGTCGTCGGCGCCGGGGTACACGTCGCCGTCCGCGTCGTCGCAGTCGTCCCCGCCATAGCCGGCGGCATCGTGACCGTCGGCGTCCGCGTCGTAGTCGCTGGCCTCGTCACAGTTGGAGTCGACGCCGTCGTACCACGCGTCCGCTGCCCCGCCGTACACCGTCGTGTCGTCGTCCGCGCAG
Source organism: Bifidobacterium breve (assembly GCA_943328795.2). GTDB lineage: Bacteria > Myxococcota_A > UBA796 > UBA796 > SXON01 > CAIUMM01. Next base: position 43,721 of record CALQBK020000001.1, on the reverse strand, counting down.
TCGTCGCCGCCCCAGTCATCGCTGTCGTGGCCGTCCCCGTCAGCGTCGAAGTCCGAGCCGCCGGAGCAGTCGCTGTCGACGCCGTCGTAGGCGGTGTCCGGCGCGCCGTCGTACACGGCGGAGTTGGCGTCGTCGCAGTCGTCCCCGCCGTAGTCTGCGGAGTCGTGGCCGTCCCCGTCGGCGTCGCTGTCGCTGCCGCCGGCGCAGTCGTTGTCGATGCCGTCGTAGGAGATCTCGGGGGCGCCCGGGTACACCGTGGCGCTCGCGTCGTCGCAGTCGTCGCCGCCGTACGTCACCGAGTCATGCCCGTCTCCGTCGGCGTCGTAGTCGCTGCCGCCGTCGCAGTCCGAGTCAATGCCGTCGTACCAAGCCTCGGCGTGCCCGGGGTACACGGACGACGCGGTGTCATCACAGTCGTCGCCGGCGTGCGTCAGGACGTCGTGCCCGTCGCCGTCCTGGTCGTAGTCGTCGGCGCCGTCGCAGTTGGAGTCGACGCCGTCGTACCACGTCTCCGGCACGCCCGGGTGGATCGCCGAGTTGGTGTCCGCGCAATCGTCCCCGCCCGACGCCGTGGACGTGTAGCCATCGCCGTCCTGGTCGTAGTCGTCGGCGCCGTCACAGTTGGAGTCCACGCCGTCGTACCAAGCGTCCGCTGCCCCAGGGTAGGTCGTGGCGACCGCGTCGTTGCAGTCGTCCCCGCCGTGGGCATCGGAGGCATGACCGTCCCCGTCGGCGTCGTTGTCGTTGGCGCCGTCGCAATTGGAGTCAACGCCGTCGTACCAAGCGTCGGCCGCGCCGGGGTGCGTGGACGCGGAGGCGTCGTCGCAGTCCGTGCCGCCGTACGAGGACGACGTGTAGCCGTCGGCGTCCTTGTCGTAGTCGTCGGCGCCGTCACAGTTGGAGTCGACGCCGTCGTACCAAGCGTCCGTCGCGCCGGGGTGCACGCTCGCAGAGGCGTCGTCGCAGTCCGTGCCGCCGTACGAGGCAGACGTGTAGCCGTCCGCGTCCTTGTCGTAGTCGCTCGCGCCGTCACAGTTGGAGTCGACGCCGTCGTACCAAGCGTCCGCCGCGCCGGGGTGCACTGCGGACGACGTGTCGTCGCAGTCGGTGCCACCCGCGCTCGTGGCGTCGTAGCCGTCGCTGTCCGCGTCCACGAGGTCGCTGCCGTCGCAGTCTTGGTCGACACCGTCGTAGGCCACCTCGGGGGCGCCCGGGTACACGCTCGCCGCGGAGTCGTCGCAGTCCTCCGGCGTGGAGTACCCGTCGCCGTCGACGTCGGGGATGATCGCCCCTGCGCCGCCGTACGCGCCCATGTCCGACCGGCTCCCGTCCGTGTCGAACAACGACGGAGAACCGGTGTTCAAGCACGGCGAGCCCGTGTTCAGCGTGAAGTCGTCGTTGTCCTCGTTCCCGTCGATCGAGTAGGCGCCCAACGCAGGATCCGCCGAGATGTTGCCCGACGTGCCGGTGTGGCTCGAGTACGACCCGGCGTAGTCGCCCCCCGAGTTGCCGTACACGTCGTTGTAGTAGAAGTCCGTGTAGGTCGTCGACGCAGACGTGGAGTCGTCCGCATACACCCCGCCACCGTCGATCGCGAGGTAGAAGATGTTGTTGACGATGTCGCCATAGCTGCTGGCTTGGAACAAGTGGCCACCGTAATAGTAGGCCTCATTCCCCGCGAAGGTGTTGTTCACGATGCCGAGCACCGACACGCTTGTCTCGTACACCGCCCCGCCCGAGTACGACGCGTAGTTCTCGGTGAACACGTTGTTCCGCATCGTGTCGGCGGTGGAGTTCGCGTATTGGTACACCGCGCCACCGTAGTACGCCGAGTTGTCGTGGAACAGGTTGTTGGTGATCACCGTGTTGTGCGACCCGTAAACGGCGAGCGCCCCACCGTGGTAGCCGGAGCCGCAGGTGTTGGCTTGGTTGCGCGTGAACACGCTCTCGTCCGCCGTGAACGTCTCGGGCGCGTGCATGTAGATGCCGCCACCCCAGTAGCAGGCCGTGTTCTGGTCGAACACCGAGGTCTGCACGGACAGGTCGTACACGTACGCGCTCGCGTAGTCCCAACGCAGCGCCCCGCCCGTGCCGCCTGTGGAGGCGTTGCCCGTGAACGTGGAGCTCGTGATCGACACGTTGTACGCGGAGTCGAAGTACACGCCGCCGCCGGACCCCGCCGCGGTGTTGTCCGTCATCGTCACGTCCGTCATCGTCACGTCGTACACGTTCCGGTAGATGTACGCAGCGCCGCCGTGCGAGCCCGAGGTGTTGTTCGAGAACACCGTGCCGTCCCACGTGTGGTGCACGTAGTAGTCCGAGTAGACGGCGCCGCCGTAGTAGCTGGTGGTGTAGTTGGAGTCGAAGGTGGACCCGGCGTCCGTCCAGGTGCTCGTGTTGTAGATGAACAGCCCGCCGCCGTAGTAGGCCGCGTGGTTGGTGTCGAACGTGTCGTTCGACGTGTTCAGCGTCATGTTGTCGGACACGTAGATGCCGGCGCCCTGGATCGCGTAGTTGTCCGAGAACGTCGAGTCGGTGATGGTGAACGTGCCGTAGTGGTTCCCGTAGATCGCACCGCCGTAGTAGTTGTAGTTGGACGAGAACGTGGACCCGGCGACCGTGAGATCCGAGTGGTTGTACGTGTAGATCGCGCCGCCCGCGTAGCCAGAGCCGTAGGCTTGGGCGTAGTTCCCGGTGAAGTCCGAGTCGACCACGTTCAACGTCGAGTAGTTCTCGATGTACACCGCGCCGCCGTGGCCGTAGTACCCGTAGTTGTCGTGCACGTTCACCGTGTCCAACACGATCGCAGAGTAGGTGCCGTACAGGAACGCGCCGTAGTACGCGGAGTACTCGCCACTCACCTCGGAGTCGTACACCTCCGGGTAGCCGTAGCTCGCGTAGATGCCGGCCCCGTAGTAGGCCTGCGAGCTGGAGAACGTGCAGCTCTGGAAGGTCGGCGCGCCGTACGTGTCCACGTACACGTCCCCGCCGTAGTAGGCTTGGTTGTCTGAGAACGTGACGGTGTCGAAGGTTGGGGAGCCCCCCGAGATGTACGCCCCGCCGCCCGAGCCGGAGTACGCCGTGCCGTTCAACGAGAGCTTGCTGTTGCGGATCGTCGGGCTCGCGGAGCTGATCCGGATGCCGCGCCCGCCGGAGGACGGGTTGGTGACCGTGAACCCATCGAGCACCGCGCTCGCGGTCTCCGAGCTGGAGAACGTGACCGCCGCGCTGGTGGAGCCCGGCGCGGAGATGATCGTGCTCGCCGAGCCCGAGGCAGACTGCACCGTGACGTTCTTGCCGCCGAAGCTCACGTACTCGTAGTAGGTGCCGGCGTTGACGGTGATCACGTCGCCGCTGGACGATGCGTTGATCGCGGCCTGGATCGAGGTGTAGTCGCCGCTCCCGGACTTGTCTACGGTGAACGAGCCGGCGCGGGCGGTGGTGCCGATCACGCCGATGCCGAGCAAGAGGCCAACACGAAGGGACGCGGGCAGGAGACGGGACATGGCGGTAGCTCCGAGAGGCGTGGAGTCTACCACGGAGAGCGCCGAGAGCCGGCGGGGCGCGGGGCGAGCCGGCGGAGCGCGGAGACGCCGCGCCCACGCTGCTCACGTGCCGGCCCGCCGCTCCCCGCCTCGCGTTATCGGCCCCCCATGGCGGAGCTCCTCCTCGCACACAGCCTTCACCTCGCGCTCGACCCGCGGGCGAAGGCCGAGCGCAAGCCGCACCCACCGCTGGGGCTCTTGGTCACCGCGGCGGAGCTCGAGGCCGCCGGGCACGACGTCGCGGTGTACGACGGCACGTTCGGCCGGGTCGAGGACTTCCGCGCGGCGCTCGCGGGGCACACCCCGCGCCGGGTCGCGATCCTCGCGGACCCGCACAACATCTCGCAGAAGATGTGCCTCTCGGTGTGGCGTACCGCGGCGCTGGAGATGGCCACGATGGCCACGGACGCAGGCGCGTCCGTGCTCGTCGCCGGGCCCGACGTCTCCGACCACCCAACCGAGTACGCGCGACCGGGGGTCACGGCCGTCATCGGCGAGCACGACACCACGGTAGCCGCGTGGGCGAGAGGCGAGCCGTTGCCCCCGCCTCGAACCCCGCGCACGAGCCTCGTGGGGCTGCCACACCCGGCCTGGGGGCGGGTGGACATGGCCACCTACGCCGCCACGTGGAGGGCCGCGCACGGGACGTGGGAGGTGAACGTCTCGACGGCGCGCGGGTGCCCCTTCCGGTGCAACTGGTGCGCGAAGCCGACGTGGGGTCGGCGGTACACGGTCCGCCCGGCGGACGAGGTCTGGGCCGAGGTCCGAGCGCTGCGCGCGGCGTACGCGCCCGACCGGCTGTGGTTCACCGACGACATCTTCGGCATTCACAAGGATTGGCTCACCCGCTACGCAGACCTCGCCGAGCCGAGCCCCCTTCCCTTCCGCTGCTTGTCCCGCGCGGACCTGTTGACCGACGAGCGCGTCGTCGCCGACTTGGCGAGGGCCGGCGCCGCCGAGGTTTGGCTTGGCGCGGAGAGCGGCAGCGACGCGGTGCTCAAGGCGATGGACAAGGATGGCACCGTCGCCGAGATCCGCCAAGCCGCGGGCTTGTTGCGGCGCGCGGGCATCCGCACGGGCTTTTTCTTGCAGCTCGGCTACCCGGGCGAGCGCTACGAGGACGTGCTGCAGACCGTGCGGATGGTGCGTGAGCTGCGCCCGGCCGAGATTGGCGTGTCCGTCAGCTACCCGCTGCCCGGCACAGCGTTCTTCGACAGGGTGATGGCCGAGCAGCCGGGGGCCTCGATCCCCGACGCACGTTGGGCGGGGTCGATGGAGAACCGCCTGCTGTTCCGCAGCCCGTACCCCCAAGCGTTCTACGACGCCGCACGCGAGGTGTTGAGGGCCGAGCACGCCGTCGCGCGCTTCGTCGACCAACCTACGCTGCGTGGGGCCGCGCGTTTGCCCTGGCACCTCGGCCGCTTGCCGTTCGAGCGCGCCCGCACCTGGGCCTATGCCCGCGGCGCTACCCGCTGACGAACACGCCGTCCCGGTAGAACCCCAGGTCCGTGATGTACTTGTCGGACGCAGAGTTGTCCATCAGGATGACGATCAGCGAGTTCACCTCTCCCGCCCGGATCGCCGACCCAATGTTCACGCTCCCGGCCGCGCCGAGGTACCAGTTGGTCATGATCTGCCCGTTGACCATCACTTGGGCCCCGTCGTCGTCCGTGCCCGCGCGCACTTCGTACAAGTTCGGATCGTCCGTCGAGTCAATCCAGAAGTCGCACAGGATGTAGCTGAACGACGCGTAGGAGAACGCAGGCACGGTGCTCGTCGTGTAGAAGCTCAGCGGCGCGGTCACCGGCGTCGGGGCGCCCGCCCGCGCGATCACGTAGTCGTGCATCGTCGCAAAGTCGGTCTCCGGGTCCGCGCTCGCGACGAGCCCGTGCGCGCCTGAGGGCTCGTACCAATACCCGTCGGGGTCGCCGTAGGAGCTCACCGAGTACAACGAGTTGGAGGTCGTCTCGTAGTTGGTCGAGTCGTCCACGATGTACCAACCCGTGGAGAACCCCTCGAACACCCGCCCGTTTCCGATTTGGTTGCCGTACGCGATCGCCTCGTCCGGGTCGTTCGAGTACACGGTGAAGTAGCCCTCGTCGGCGACGTCGTCAGTGGGCGCGTAGTCGACCGTGACGGTGGTGGACTCCCCAGGGGCCAGGGTGAGCGCGCCGGCGGTCGCCCGCATGCTCAGCTCCGCGCTGGTCGTGGTGTACTCGATGTCGGTGATTTGCAGGTCGGCGTCCCCGTCGTTTCGGACCGTGACGTCTACGCTCGCGGTCGCGGCGTACTCGAGCGTGCCGAAGTCGTACAGCTCGGGATCGATGGTGATCTCCGGGGCAAGCCCCGAGCCGGCGAGGTCGACGCCGACGATGGGCTCGTCCGCGTCGTTGCTCTCGACGTGCACTTGGCCGGACACCGCGCCGCTGCCAACGGGCGTGAACGTGACCACGAACGTGGTGGACTCACCGGGCTGGAGGACGGTCGCGTCGGGCTCGTACACCGCAAACGGCACGGTGGGGTCGACCAGCGCGACGTCGTCGAGGTTGAGCACGGCGTCTCCGACGTTGGCGACGGTGACCGCCTGCGCGTCGGAGGTCATCCCGGCGGCGAGCGCGGCGAACGTGAGCTCGGTCGGCGAGACGTCGATGTCTGGGGCCGTAGTGTTGTCCTCGAACGGGTCCGGCTCGCCCGCCTGCTCTTTGAGCTGGAAGTCGGAGCAGGCGGTCAGGAGCAGCGGGAATCCGACCAACGGGAGAGCAAACGTGCGCATCCGGCGAGTATACAGCATCTTCGAGGCCCGGGGCCTGGATACAGCGGCGGAGATGCTGTTGCTCCTCGTCCCCGCGTGCGTCTACATCCCGGCCTGCGACATGGGGGCACGGTGATCCTGCTCCTTGCGTTGCTCGGCTGCCACGGGAAGCCGGACCCGGTGGACACCTCCACGACCTGCGACGGCGCCGACCTGGTCACGAGCGACGGCGCCGTCGTCGAGACCTGCGCCGATGACGCCGTGTGCGTCACCGGCGAAGGCTGCGTCGCGTGCACCCCCAGCTTGACCGCGCTGTACTCGAACGGCTCGCCCGTGCGGGTCGAGCCAGCCAGCAGCGGGGCCCTTCGCTCGCGGGCGGTCGAGGTCGGCTTGCCCGGCCAGGTCGGCACGGTTGAGCTCGTGATCGATGGCCCGGTCAGCGTGCTCGACGCGGACGGCGCGCCGGTGACGACGGTGTCAACGCTGCCCGCGACCGTCTACCTCGTCGCGACGGGCTCCGGCCCCGCCACGTTGACTGCGCGTTTTGCGGGCGGCACGTTGCCCTGCGCGTACGACGCTACGCTCGACCTGGAGGCGATCCCGCCGGCGTCCCTCGCCGGGCGGCCCCGCTCCCTCGCGCCCGGCTGGGAGCACGTCGAGAGTTACCGAGACGTCGACCCGGTCTACGTCGGCATCGACGCCGACCGGTACGCGGACCGCGTCGGCTTGCCCTTTCACGTGTACGTCACCGCGCACAAGACGGCGGACGAGTGGGGGACCGACCCGTCGCTCGTCGACGTGACCGGCGCCGTCGAAGCCGGCACGGTCCCCGAGTCCGGGCTGCTCCAGGTCGAGGCCTGGTCGACACCCCCGCTCGTCGTCGACCACCCGACCGAGCGCTACGACGTCGTGGTCGACTTCGGGGACGACGGGACGCTCGACCCCGGTGACCTGGTCGACGGGCCCGGGGAAGCGTTCGGGTTCTCGATGGTCGGCGACCTGTCGCTGTCGGGCCCCCACGCGGTGGAGCAGGTGGACATCGACGGCGGCTCGTTCCTCGGCGAGCGGATCTACTGGCCTTCGGACCTCGCGACGATGGGCCCGCGGCCGCTGGTCGTGATCTCCCACGGGAACGGCCACCAGTTCACCTGGTACGACTACATCGGCGAGCACTTGGCGAGCTGGGGCTACGTCGTGATGGCCCACGAGAACAACACGGGGCCCGGGATCAACGCGGCGTCGAAGACGACCCTCAGCAACACCGACTACCTGCTCGCGAACCAGGACACCATCGCCGGCGGCGCGCTCGCCGGGCTGATCGACGGGACCCGGATCGGGTGGATCGGCCACTCTCGCGGGGGGGAAGGCGTCGTGCGCGCGTACGACCGGATGATCGAGGGCGAGTCGACCCCGGAGGAGTTCACAACCGACGACATCCGCGTGATCACGAGCATCGCGCCGACGGTGTTCTACGAGGTCACGGACTCCGACCCGCACGACGTGCCGTACTTCCTGATCGCCGGTACGGCCGACGGCGACGTGAACGGGGGCGTGGACTGCGACGAGTGCGACTTCTACCGGATCTGGGAGGCCGGCACGGGGCCCAAGGCGTCCGCGTACGTGCACGGCGCAGGGCACAACGACTTCAACTGCTGCGGGTTCGACGACGCGACGGGCCCGGACCTGATCGGGCGGGACGAGGCGCAGGTGATCGCGCGCGGGTACTTCTTGGCGATGGCGGGCGCGTGGCTGGACGACGACGCGTCGCTGCTAGACGTGTTCCGGCGCGAGTACGCGGGGTTCACGCCCTCCGGGGCCGGCGCGGGCGTCATCTTGGCCAACACGTACCGCGACGCCGAGAGCGTAGGCGCGCCGGTGTTCGACGACTTCCAGGAGGAGGACGACACGCGGGTGGCCAGCTCGGGCGGCGCCGTGACGGCAACCGTGGACGAGCTGGCGGAGGACAAGCTCGAGGACGCCGACTCGCAATTCACCTGGAGCGCCGACGACCCGATGAACGGCATGACCCACGCGACGACGTACATCGACCGCGCGCGGGGCGCGACGTTCTCGTGGACGGGCGCCGCGTCGTGGTCGCTGGCGGTCGTCGCCGACCAGGCCGACACCACGGCGTGGACGACGCTGGCGGTGTCGTACGCCCAGCTGAGCCGCCACCCGAACACGGTCGCGGTCGCCGGCCCCCTCGCCTTTGGGATCACGCTCGTGGACGAGGACGGCGTCGAAGGGCACGTCGACTTCGCAGACCAAGGCGAGGCCCCCGAGCCCTACCAGCGTACCGACGGCGGCACCGGCGCCGGCTGGGCCGACGAGTTCGTCACCGTCCGCGTGCCGCTCGCGGACTTCACCGTCGGCTCGATGCTCGACCTCTCGCGCATCGCGACGGTGCGGCTGGACTTCGGCGGCGTCGGGACCGCCCCCGGGGCCATCGGGCTCGACAACGTGGAGCTCTCGCGATGATCCCCCTGCTCGTGCACCTGGCGCTCGCCGCCCCGCCGGACTCTGACGCCTGTCACGCGGTTCGCTCGGTCGTGTCCGCCACCCCCTTTACGCTCACGACCCCGTACCGCTACGAGTGGTCGGCCGACGCGCTCGACGTCACGTCCGGCACGCTGCTCGTCCTGGACGTGGACCCTACGTGGCTGGTCCCGAGCGACACCCACCAGCCCACCCTGTTCGCGGGCGCGCTCCCCGTCGAGCGGATCGGCACGGGCTACCCCAGCGGACGGCTCGTCGTCGTGGTCCCAGCCGTGGTGGACGTGGCTCGGGCCCCGCTGTACTTCTCGGGCTCGGACTTGCCCGAGCGCGTAGACGCGGCGGCCGGCAAGCGGGCGCTGGACGCCGCGACGGCCGCGGGCTGCGCCCCGCTGCAGGTCCCCGCCGCCAAGGCGGTCACGTTGGACGGGCGCGCCGCCCTGCTCAGGCTGACGGACTAGCCGCCGGAGGACGGGCCCACGGCCAGCGCGTCCACGGCAGCCCGGACCGACGTGTACGACCACGGCGCCATCCCGACGAGGTCGCGAGCGAGCGGGAAAGGGACCCCGGCGCGGGCGCACTCGCGCTGCACGAACAGCCGACGGCCCCTCCCAACCGGGAACCGAAGCAAGACCGACGCGCGGTGTTGCGGCGAGACGCTCGGGTACAACAGCACGACGGAGTCGTCCGCGGGCCCTTGCACCACGGCCGTGCGGAGCCCGGCAGCGCAGCGGTCCCTGAGCAGCGACTGGAGGAAGCGCACCGCGCCCTCGCGCCCGAAGAGGCAATCGACCCCGTCCAGCAACAGCCGCGGCGCGTTCTCCAACGCCACGGCGAACCGCCCATTCCGGGCGCGCGAGACGAGGTGGCTGCGCAGCGCTGGCCCGTCGATCACCAGCGGGTCCGCCCCTACCAGCCGGAGCGCGACCGACGACTTCCCGGAGCCAGTGGGCCCGAGCAGGAACACCAGGGAGCGCCCGGCGATCACCCGGGGGAGCGGGCGCCGGCCCAGGAACTCCCCAGCCGTACGCGTCAGGTGCGCGGGCGGAGACGATTCTTGGACATCGAGCACGGACATGCCGACACTGCCTCTCGGTGTGGGTGGGGGCGGAACCCGCGGAACAATAGGACAGTTCCGCGCTCGCCGCAATGCTTACCAGCGTGGTTTGACGCGCTCTCGAATCGCCGAGACGATCTCGGGGATCGGGGTCCCGGGCTGGAACACCATCGCGACCCCGGCGTCGAGCAGGCCGGGGATGTCGGCATTGGGGATGATGCCCCCTGCGAGCACCAGCACGTCGGCCCGGTCCGCTTCGCGGAGGCCACGCACGATCTCGGGCAGCAGGTGGTTGTGGGCCCCGGACAGCACCGAGAGGCCGACCACCTGTACGTCTTCGTCCACCGCCGCGCGCACGATCTGCTGCGGCGTCTGGTGGAGCCCGGTGTAGATCACCTCGAACCCCGCGTCTCGCAGCCCGCGCGCGACGACCTTGGCCCCGCGGTCGTGACCGTCGAGGCCTGGCTTTCCGATCAGCACACGGATGGGGGCTTCCATCGCTTAGCCCAGGTAGTTCCGCGAGATCACGATGCGCTGGATCTCGCTGGTGCCCTCGTACAGGGTGGTGATGCGCGCGTCGCGGAACAGGCGCTCCACCTCGTACTCCTTCGAGAAGCCGTAGCCGCCGTGGATCTGCAGGGCCTTGTCGGCGCAGTAGTTCGCCGTCTCGGAAGCCGCGAGCTTCGCCATCGAGCAAAAGTGCGACGCCCGCGCGGTGTCGTTGCTGTCCTTGGTGACCGCCGCCCGCCACGTGAGCAGGCGCGCGGACTCGATGCGAGTGGCCATGTCCGCGATCATCCACTGGATGGCCTGGTTCGCCGCGATCGGCTTCCCGAACGCCATGCGCTGCCGGGCGTGGGCCACCGCGAGGTCAAACGCCCGCTGCGCGATGCCGAGCGACTGGGCCGCGATTCCGATGCGCCCGCCGTCGAGGGTGGCCATCGCGATGCGGAAGCCCTGGCGCTCGGGGCCGAGCAGGTTGGCGGCGGGCACCCGCAGGCCGTCGAACGAGAGCTCGGACGTCGCGCTGGACGTGATGCCGAGCTTGTCCTCGAGCTTGCCGACCTTGAAGCCGGGGCTCGCCATGTCGATGATGAACGCGCAGACGCCCCGGTGGCGCTCCTCGGGCGCGAGGTTCGCGTACGCGACGCACACCTGCGCGAACGGGGCGTTCGTGATCCAGATCTTGTTGCCGTCGAGCACGTAGTCGTCGCCATCGCGCCGCGCTTTCGTGCGCTGGGCGCCGGCGTCGGAGCCAGCGTCCGGCTCGGTGAGCGCGTAGCAGCCCAGCTGCGCGCCCGACGCGAGGCCCGGCAGCCAGCGCTGCTTCTGCTCCTCGGTGCCGTTCGCGAGGATCGGGGTGCACACCAGCGAGTTGTTCACCGACATGGTCACGCCCACCGAGGCGTCCGCGTAGCAGATCTCCTCCAGCGCTACGACGTACGCGAGCGTGGAGAGGCCGGCGCCGCCGTACGCCTCGGGCACGACCATGCCCATGAAGCCCATCTCGGCGAGCTGGCGCACCAGGTCGGCGGGGAACGTGTGCGTGTGGTCGCGGTGCTGGGCACCGGGGAGGATCTCCTTCCGGGCAAAATCGCGAGCGAGTTGCTGGATTTGCTGGACGTCGTCGGGGAGCTCGAACACGGGGGACCTCCACTGGGGGGCGAGAGAAGCCGCCGTCTATCCGACTTGGGGTACAGAAACGACCCATCCGAATTTGCTCAGTCCGGATACCTGGCTTGGTGCTGATCGCCTGGCTCGCTCTTTGTCCCCGCGTCGTAGCGGGCGATGCTTGGGTCGTGGAGACCAGCGACGAACGTGCGATCCGCTGGATCGAGGCGGAAGGCTGCACGATCACGGCGCGAGCGTCCGCCGCGCTCCAGGTGGACTGCGCCGGCACCGCGGCCAGCCGGCTCGGGGAGGCACCCGGCGCGGCGCGCGTGCGTCCGCCATCGTGGGCGACCCCAAAAGACGTAGGTGAAGCAGGCACAGGCGCCACGACGTCGGAGGGGTACGCGGAGACGTTCGGGACCGTCGACTGGCACGCCGAGGGCGTGACCGGGCGGCACGTCGAGGTCGCGGTGCTCGACGTCGGCTTCGCGGGCTGGGAGGAGCTCGTCGGGACCGAGCTGCCCGCGCGCACGACGACGGACTTTACCTGGGGGAACGCCGAGAGCTCGACCCACGGCCTCGCGGTCGCGGAGGTCATCCACGATTTTGCGCCAGACGCGCGGCTGCGGCTGGTGAGCTTCTCGACGGACGTCGAGTTCGCCGCGGCCGTGGAGGCCCTCGTGGCCGACCACGTCGACGTGATCAACGGCAGCATCGGCTTCGACAACACCTGGCCCGCCGACGGCACGTCGCTCGCGAGCCGGGCTGTCGACGCCGCGCGGGACGCCGGCGTGATCTACGTCGCTGCCGCCGGGAACGAGACCGGCAAGTACGTGATCGGGGACCTCTCCCGCGGGCTGGACGCGGTGAGGCTCGACGGGCATGCCCGCCACCCGTTGGCGAGCCGCAGCGGCTACGTCGGCGTGAGCTTCCGGTGGAGCGAGCCCTTCGGCGCCGCGAGCGTCGATCTCGACCTCGTGCTGTACGACACGACGGGTGTTGAGTGCGCGTCGTCCGAGTCGACGCAAGACGGGCGCGGAGACCCGGTGGAGTCCATCTCGACCGCGAGCTGCGACGGGGAGGAGGTGATCGCCGCGATCGTCGCGAAGGACCCCGCCCAGGACGTGAGCGGGTTGACCGGCTGGCTCTACGCGCTCAACGGCGTGGACCCGGCCGAGGCCGCGGCAGCCGACACGCTCACGTTGCCCGCGGACGCGGACGGCGCGTTCAGCGTCGGCGCGTGGACGGACGACGGCTTGCCGAGCTGGACCAGCCGGGGCCCGACGGACGACGGCCGGCTCAAGCCTGACGTGGTCGGCCCCACGGGCGTGACCACCACCACGCTCGGCGAAGGCGCGTTCGACGGGACCAGCGCGTCCGCGCCGCACGCGGCAGGCTTGGCCGCGCTCTGGCTCGACGCGACGCACCGGTGGGGCGACCCAGAGGGGTTTCGAAGCTGGGCGCAAGACGGCGCGACCGACCTCGGGCCCGGGGGCTCGGACACCGGCTGGGGCGCCGGGGCCTTGCACGCGGACGCGATCCCGGACCGCGCGTGCGGCTGCGCGGCGGCGCCGATCCAGGGCTCGTTGTCCCTCGGCTGGATCGTGGTCGGTTACGCCTGCCGGCGTCGCTCATGCTCCTCGCGCTGCTAATCGCCTGCTCCGACACGCCGCCCGACGGTTTTGTGCTGGTCGTGTCCGGCCGGGTGGTCGACGAGGCGGACGAAGGGCGCGCTGCGACCGTCACGCTCGGCACCGTGGACGGCGAGGTCATCGCCACGTCGCAAGCGGACGCCGCCGGCGATTGGAGCACGGTGATCTACGGCGACACGCTGCTCGGCAACGAGCTCGTCGCGCTGTACGACGCGCCCGGCGCGACCCAGGGCTGGGCCCGGTACGTGCTCAACGTGCGCAGCCCGACGATCGCGACGCTGGACCCCGGGCCCTGGCAGACCTGGGAGGCGAGCGAGCGCCACCTCCCCGCGATGCAGCTCGCGGACGAAGCTGACGAGGGTGTAGCTACGATCCGCGTCGTCGGGCTCGACGGAGCGCGGCTGCCGGGGCAGGTGTTGGAGCTTCGCCGGGGCTGGAACGCTGCGAACACGGACCCCGCCCAGCAGGAGCTCGTGGCGGACGACGACGGCGAGGTGACCTTCCGGGCGACGCCGGGGTGGTGGACCGCGCGGGCGCCGGCCACGGCCACGACGGGCGAAGCGCGCTTCGGTGTGTTCGTCAGCGCCAGCACGGACCTCGGGACGCTCGACGGCGTCGTGCCCCCCCTCGAGGATCGCTGGCTGACGGCCGCGCTCACCTGGGGTCCACACCCGCTCGACCTCGACCTGCACCTGACGTCCCCGCTGGCGGGCGGCCAGTCGGGCGAAGCCGGCGAGGGCACCTACCACCTGTGGGCCGACGACCCCCGTCACCCGGAGAACACGACCGCCGCGGCGGAGGCCGAGATGCTCCGCACCGACAACGACGGGGAGGGCCCCGAGTCGCTCTTCGGCGTGAGCCGCCCGGACGACGGCGATACTCGCCTCTCCGTGCTCGACAACGACAACCTCTCCGACAGCGCGACGACGCAGCTCGCGCACGGTCGCGCGCAGCTCCAAGCGTGGATCAAGGGCCAAGAGCCTGCCTACTTCACGGTCTCCCCGGGAGAGGTGGCGACCCTCTGGCGGCCGGTCGAGATCCACGACGACATCGTCTACGAGGTCGAGGACTACGCGCTCGGCGTGCAGCCGGATGACAAGAGCGCGTTTTAGCCCAAGCGCACCAACCGCAAATACTCCAAATCAGACGGAAACGTAGCCAGTGAGCGGATGATCGGTTAGCCGCCGCTGCCTCCGAGTTGATGTTTCATGGAGCTCTTTCCTGACCGGCTAGTGACCGATCTGGAGCGCCTGCCCGGCGCGAGCCACTCGTGGCTCAAGCAGGTTTGCAGCCCGGAGTACGTCGAGCTCCGGGAGCGCCTGCGGTCAGCGATCGTGCGCGGCGGGCCGATCCACGCCGACCGCGCGGTGGACCTGCTCAGCTCGCTGGACAACCGTCGCTTCTTCCAAGGGTTCGCGGAGGTGTCGGCGCTCGCCGCCACGCGCACGAGCGGCTGGGAGCTCACCGGCTTGTCGCAGCCCGGCCCTCGGCTGGAGATGCGCGCGCCGAGCGGCGGACGTTGGGTGCTCGCGGTGCTGGCGTTCTTGCACCAGGCCCGGCCGGACGGCGAGCGTTCGAGCGCTGCGCTGCTGCGAGCGGGGCTGCAGCGCGTCCAGGGCAAGCATCGCTTCTCTGTGCTGATCCGCCGCTGGCTGCCGCACGACTTCGACGTGGACCCCGTCCGGCGCGCCACCGAGACGTGGCTCGCGCAGGTCGCGGCGAACCGGTGGGAGGGGCGGTACGCGGCCTACGACGACGACCGCATCTCGCTCGAGTTCTGCTTGACCGGCGAGAAGGTCCGCAAGGGCGAGCCGCTGCTGGCGCAGGTGCTCGGACCGTTCCTCGCGAACCGCACGCTCGAGGCCGTCGAGCCGCGGATCGTGCGTGAGCTCGATCGCCACAACGCCTCCAGCTTGCGCGACACCCCGGTGCTGCTCGCCTGTGTCGCCGACCAGCCCTGGGCGCTCTCCCCTGGCTACGCGCGCGACTTCCTCTACGGGCGGCCGCGGGCGACCATCGGCTCCGAGCCGGGCCAGACGATCACGTGCTTCTCGCCTACGGGCTCCGTCGCCGTGTTCCGGGACCCGACGTACCGGAACGTCGGCGGCATGCTGCTGATCGACAGGCACCCGGACGCCCCCGCGCGCGTGCGGGTGCGGGCCTGGCTCAACCCCTGGGCCGACCACCCGCTCCGCCCGGCAGACGTCGGCTTCCGCTGCTTTGGCGAGGACCCCGCGCTCTCCGCGCAGGTGAGCGCCTCGTGGTGTGAGCCGCTGCGCGCGATGACGTGGCAGGGGCTGCCGGCTGACCTGGAGCTGGGGTGAACCCCCACCTGCAGCCGCACCTCCAGCCGCGCGACACGGGCTGGATCGAGGTGATCACCGGTTGCATGTTCTCGGGCAAGACCGAGGAGATGATCCGCCGCTTGCGTCGCGCCCAGTACGCGCGCCAGAGCGTGGTGGTGTTCAAGCCCGCGATCGACCAGCGCTACTCTGCGGACCAGGTCGACTCCCACTCCGGCCTGCACATCCGCAGCTTCCTGGTCGAGGACGCCATGAGCATCCCCGCGCTGGTCGGCGACGCCCGGGTCGTGGGGATCGACGAGGGCCAGTTCCTCGGGCCCGAGCTGGTCGCGGTCTGCGAGCAGCTGGCCAACGAGGGCCGGCGCGTGATCGTCGCTGGGCTGGACCAGGACTACATGGGGCGGCCCTTCGAGCCGATCCCGCAGCTCCTGGCGGTAGCCGAGTACATCACGAAGAACTTGGCCATCTGCGTGGTGTGCGGGAACCCGGCGGACCGCTCGCAGCGCGTGGTCAACCGCGACGCGCGCGTGCTGGTCGGCGAGAGCGACGCGTACGAGGCGCGCTGCCGGATCCACTGGGACCCGCACAACTTCGACCCCGTCCAGGAGCCCTTGCTGCTCGGGAAGAACCTCGCGGACAAGTGATACCGGGGCTAGATGGGCGCCCACCCCAGGTCCCGCGGCGTTCCGTCGTCGTCCGTCCCCTCGCCTGCATCGACGCACGGCGAGGACGGGGTGAGCGTGTAGGTCGAGGTCTCGGCGAACAGCGGGTCGGCCGAGAAGCTCCCCTCCCCGAGCGCCACGGAGCCGCCGTAGGCGTCCGTGTACCGGTACTCGACCGCGTCGGCGGGCGTCGCGCCGACCACGATCGCGTTGGACACCTGCCCGGAGGCCGCGACAGCGCCATCCCCGATCAGCGTGACGTTCTCGGCCGTGAGCTCCCCCGTCGTGAACGCACCGTCGCCTACCCACAGCGACGTCGTGGCGACCAGCGCATCGGCCGAGAGCCCCGGGCCGAGGAGCTCGACCCCGTCCAGGCTCACGCTCGGCGCGCGGACCGCAAAGCCCAGGTTGTCGTGAAAGTGGCTCCCGGCGACCGCGGCGCTTCCCGCTACGATCACGTCGCCTTCGTTGTCGTAGAACCACGAGCGGTCGACGTCCACCCGGACGCCCGGAGCGTCTACCGCGCTCGGCTCGCCGTTCATCAGCGAGACCCCGTCGAGCGTGAGCGTCGTGGACCCGTCCGACGCGCCGATGACGGTGATCACGGACCCGCGGCGCTGCCCGTCCAGGAACGTCGTGTCGCCCGCGGCCCGCGACCGCAGCGTGATGGAGCGCGCGTCGATGACCACGTTCTCGAAGTACTGCTGGTTGCACAGCAGGAACGTGACGTCGCCCTCGGTGCCGTGGACGGCGTCCTGGATGGACAAGAACTCGCCGCCGAGCGGGCAGACCGAGTACAGGTCCGGGTCCGCCTCGCCGGTGTCCGGCGGGGAGTCCGGCCGCGAGTCGTGCGCCGAGTCACTGTCGCCGGGCGAGTCCGCAGCGGTCTCGTCCACGGCCGGGTCCCGGCACGCCGCGAGGATCAGGAGCACGACGCCCACAGCCCCGCGCCGTCGCCCGAGACCTCCGCTGCGCCCGGGCCCACGAGGGCGGTGTCCCCGGCCCCCAGCGTCGCGTCGCCGACGCCGAGGCGCCCGCTCGTGCACGTGAGCGCCCGCCAGGACGCGCCTACGACCGCGCCGGGCGCGGCTTGCCACACGTTGAAGATCGGCCCCTGGATCAGCATCCCGCTGCGCTGCACCGGGCCCCGCGCGGCGCCGGCGATCGCGACCTCGAGCGCGTCGTCCAAGTGCAGCTCCCGGCCTCGGCCCCAGTCGTACAGGCGCCAGGTGATGTCCGCCGGCTGCTGCACCTCGTAGAGCGTGATGCCGCCGCCGATCGCGTGGATCGTGCCGCAGGGCACGTCGATCACGTCCCCCGGGCGCACCGGGAACCACGCGAGCTCGTCCTCGATGCGCCCGCTGAGCGCCATCTCCCGGAGCTCGGGCTGCGACACCTCGCGCGCCAGCCCCAGCGCCACGCGCGCATCGGGCGCGGCCTCCAAGATGACCCACGCCTCGGCTTTGCCGGACGCAGCGCCGTGTCGTCGCGCGGTCGCGTCGTCCGGGTGCACCTGGACCGACAGCACGTCCCGCGTGGAGATCAGCTTGATCAACAGCGGGAAGTCGGCGACGTCACCCAGCCTGCGCGACGGGTCGTCCGCCAACACGTTGTCGCGCCACACCTCCCAGCTCTCGCCGACCGCGGGCGTGCCAGGCGGCTTGCCGTAGCGCTCCGAGAGCGCGGAGCCCGCCCACACGGGGCGGGAGAGCTTCGGTACCGAGCGAACGACGGTCAGAACTCCCCCCGGATCCCGAGGAAAGGCCGGGTGGGCAGGTGGTAGAACATCGAGTCGGTCCGCACGCCGTCCTCCACCGTGACGATGGGCAAGAAGTCGCTCTGCCACGCCACGTACGCGACGCTCAGCACCTCAAGGTACACCGAGAGCCGCAACTTCGGCAGCGCATTGCGCCACTCGGCGCGGAGGTCGAGCTGGTGGAAGTCCGACAGCCGGTCGCTGTTGAGGCTGACCTGCTGCACCGTCGAGTCGCTGGCGATGGCCACCTCCGACATCGGGCGGCCCGAGTGGTAGTCGTAGCGCGTCGTGAAGCGCCACCGCGGGGACGCCTGGAACTCGGCGCTGGCACCGAGCGTCCACGTCTGCGCTTGCCCGGGCACGTAGTCCTGGGGGAAGACCTCGTTCATCGGGTTGTGTACGCGTGCGTCCAGGAAGCCGCCGTTCAGCACCAGGTTCACCCGGTCCGAGGACGTCGCGATCATCGCGTCAACCCCGAAGTTCCGCCCAGAGCCCTCGTTCGTGTAGGTCAGGCCGTCCGCCACCGCGGCCTCGGTGTCCGGGTTCACGACGAGGTTCGAGAGCTCCGCGTAGTACCCCTCGACCCGGATGAGCCCGCCCTTCCACCCCGGGAACGTCGGGAGCGCCTGGTCGAACCCAGCGACGATCTGCGCGCTGCGCTCGGCGCGGATGTCCGGGTTCCCGTACTCTGCGCTGATCACCAGCGGGTCTTCGATCACGTGGTGGTAGAGCCCGACAGTGACCTTCGGGATCGTGCCCGACGGCAGCGGTACGGAGATGCCCGCCGACGGGGAGACCAGCACCTCCCCGGTGCGGAGCACGTCGGTGACGCGCACGCCGACGCGGTCGCGGACCCCAAACTGCCCGTCGCCGTAGAGCAGCTTGGTCTCGGCCTCGCCGTACCCGGAGAGCTGCGTCTGGGCGCTCCCGCCGTCGAGGTCGATCAGCGAGAGGCCGCGGTCGGCGAGCGGGAGGGCGGACCAAGTGGGCGTAGCGCGCGTGTCCTGGATGGGGCCGTCGAACGTGTAGTGGCGGGCCTGGGCGCTGGCGCCGAAGCGCAGGTCCATGACCTTCCACGGCGCTGCCGTGAGATCGGTGCGCGCGTAGACCTGGTCGCGCGTGGTGGTGCGGTGGACCGAGCCGGCGATGTCCTTGTCCACCACGCTGGCGTCGGTGGTGTACGCCACGGTGGTCTGCAGCACGGAGGTGCCGATCTCCGCGCGGTGATCGAGGGACGCCAGGTAAACGACGTCGTCGAGCTTGAACGTGCCGCCGACGGTGATCGTGCTGTCATCCCCGGAGTCGAGCAGCGCGAGGTGATCGCTCGTGCGCATGCCGGTGAGCAACAGGCGCTGCTTGCCCAGGCGCCACGCGAGGCGGGCCGAGAGCTCGTCGTACTCGGGCGCCGCGATCGCCGTGTCGAGCAAGTTGAGCGCTTTCATCGCTCCGAAGTAGGCTTCGAGGTAGCTGCGGCGGGCGGCTACGGCGAACGTCAGGTTGTCGGACTTGCCGATCGGGCCCATCACGAAGCCGCGCGCCGTGCTCATCGAGACGTCGATCGCGCCGTCCAGGTCGTGCCGATCGTCGCGCGGCGCGCCGTCCCAACTCTGCACGCTCATCACCGCGCTGGTGCTGTCCGGCACGCGGGACGGCGGCGCGCCCGCGTAGAAGTCGACCTTCTCGATCATGTCCGGGTTGAAGATCGAGTTGAAGCCGGCCAGGTGGAACGGGTTGTCCAGCGGCACCCGGTCCAGCATGAACACGACGTCGTCCGACTTCATGCCGCGGACGGCGAACGTGCCGAGCAGGTCGCTGTCGCTCGCTACGCCCGGGAGCTTGTGCACGGCGCGCGTCACGTCCTCGAGCGCGCCCGGCGTGCTCTCTACGTCGCGGCGGGTGAGCTCGTACACGCCTGTCTCGGGCGACGGGTCCGCTACACGCGCTGCCCGGTTGACCTCGCGCCAGCGCTGTCGCAGCCCGATGACGACCACCTCGCGGGCCGGCCCGGCGGGCGTGAGCTTGATCGTGGTCGAGCGAGTCTCGCCGGCATTGACCTCGACCTCCCCGGCGGCGCTGCTGAACCCGTCGTGGTCGCAGACGAAGTCGTAGGTGCCGGGCTCCAGGAACGGGGCGTTCACGAAGCCGCCGTCCGACCCAGTGAAGGTGCGCGCCGCCCCGCCGTCGCGCGGCTGCAGCGTGAAGCGTACGCCGGGGATGTCGAGCCCGTCGACGTCCTCGAAGTGCACCTGGAGCGTGCCGGGCACGGCGTTGCCCTGCTCGTCCGACACGTTGAGCGCGAACGAGAACGCGTAGTCGACCGTGCCGAAGACGGCCGCGCCGAGGTCGTCCGTCGCGGGCGTGAACCGCATCGTGCGTGCCGCGGCGACGGCGGCGGCGTCCACGTCCTCGCGTACGCCCTGCAGCACCTGCGCGTCGCTGACCGCGCCGGTCGCGTCGACCGAGATGCGCAAGATCACCGTGCCGCCGACGTGGTCGTGCAGCGCTTCGGCCGGGTAGACCGGCTGCACGGACGCCATCGGCGCCGGGTTGGTCGCCGCGTGCGCGGGGGTGAGCAAGAGCAGGAGCAGCATCAGCCGTGGACCCGGAGGACACAACCCGGGTAGTCGAACGCGGCTTCCACGCCACGCTCCAGCGCCGCGTCGATACCGTGTGCGTCTGCCGTGCAGAACGCCCCGAAGTCGGCCGCGCCGCGGGACCCGGGCTCGGCGTGGCGCCCGGCGGCATCGGCGCAGAGCTCGATCGCCGCGCGTGCGGGCACGGCGGCGAGCAAGAACGCGGCGCCGCCCTCGCCGACCTGGCCAAGGACCCCACCGAGGCGCCAGCCCTCCGCGCTGTCCGCGTTCACGTCGTCGGCCAACACGACCAGCGCGCAGCCCCCGTTGGCCGCGAGCCAGCACAGCGCGCGCTCGAACGTGCGGAGCGTCGTGAGCGCACCGGCGCAGATCGTCTCGGACGGGCCCCGCAGGCCGAACGCGATCGACACGTGGCCCGCAGCGGCGTTGTGCACGCTGTTCTGGAAGAGGAGGGGGCTCGCCATCGCCGGGCCCTTCTCGACCAGCGACTTCAAGAACCCGTACGAGGAGCTGTATTCGCCGAGCCCGGTGCCGAAGAACAACGGCACCTCGTCGCGATCGAACACGACGCCTACGGCTTCGCAGGCGGCCGGGGCGGCGGCGATCACCGGCGCGACCGCGGCCGCGGAGAGCCGCGCGACGCGGGAGAAGCGGCGCCAGGCGCCGGCCTCGACCGTCGGCGGCCGCACCACGTCCTGGACCGCCGAGAGCGGCCAGCCGAGCGCGTGGTGAGCGAGCACAGCCGCCTTCACCCGGCCCGCCGATGCCGACGCTCGGCACACCTCGCCTCGGCATCGGCGATTACTTTGCGCCGTTCCAAGGCACGGTCTGGCGAAACCGCCGAAGACGTCGGCTCCGCCAGACCCTGCGGGGAACGGCGCAGGTGGGGGCCAGCGAGCGTCTCGGTTCGCGCGATTTCAGGATGTTGGAGCTCGTTTGTGTACTCAGCGCCCGGGCTGGCCCCCCGGTACCGCAGCGCGAGCGCGGCGTTGTGACCACCAAACGCCAAGTTGACAGAGACGCCCAGCCGCTGCACCCGGGTGCGCTCCGCCAGGGCGACAGCTACGCCGTCGACAGCCGCGCGGCAGCCCGTCGAGGGCGGGATCACCCCGCGGCGCATCGACTCCGCCAGCAAGACGGCCTCGACCACCCCGGCGGCGCCGAGCGTGTGGCCCGTGGCCCCCTTCGTCGCGGACACCCACGCGGAGGGCGCCGCCACGCGCAGCGCAGCCGCCTCGACCCCGTCGTTGGTCGGCGTGCCCGTCGCGTGGGCGTTGACGTGGTCGATCGCGTCGGCGTCTGCACCCCCGACAGCCGCCCGGATCGCTCGCACCAGGCCCCCGCCGCCCGGCTCCGGGGCCGTCAGGTGGTGGGCGTCCGTCCGGGACGCGACCCCGACGAGCTCCAGGGCCCCCTCCCCGAGCTCCAAGAGCGCGAAGGCGGCACCCTCGCCGATGGCCATCCCGTCGCGCTCGACGTCGAACGGGCGGCAGGCGGTGCGGGTGTGCGCACCGAGCGAGCGGAAGCCGTACACGGTGGTCCGGCACAGCGCGTCCGCGCCCACCACGAGCGCGCGGCGGCAGCGGCCGGCGCGCAGCAAGTCTGCAGCGATGCCGAACGCCACCGTGCCCGACGTGCACGCCGTCGACACGACGAGCCGGGGACCTCGCGCCCCCAGCCACTCTCCAACCGACTCGGCGGGCTGGTGTGCGAGGTGCGACACGAGCAGGTCCACCGGGACCGTGACGGGTCGACCCGAGACCCGCTCCTCGATGGCGGCCTCGCCGGCGAGCATCGCAGAGGTCGTCGTCGCGAACACGACGGCGAGGCCCTCGGGGTCGAGGTCGAGGCCCTGCTGGCGGGCCAGCACCAGCACCTGCTTGGCCAGCGCGAAGGTGCGGTGCCGGTCGAGGGGGTCGAGGTCCCCGTGCACCAGGGCGACCGGGAGGTCCGCCGGCGCCCACGCGGGGCCAGGGCCGAACGGCACCACGCCGCGTCGAAGGCCAGACATCGTACCGTCGAGATCCCCGAGCGCGGTCAAGCAGCCCATCGCGGCGAGATGTACAGGCACGTGCATCGGGTCGGGGCCTATCCCGCCGGCTTCCGACCGGAGATGAGCACGTTCGCGAACGGGGTGCCGGCCGAGCAGTCTTCCGCCTTCAGCCCGTCCAACTGCTCGCGCAGCAGCGATGCCAAGCCAGCCGCCCCCTGCGCAGAGACCCCGTCGCCGACGTGCCGGCCGCCGGCCACCAGGGCTTGCTCTGCCCGCACGGTCAGCGCGCCCGCCAAGCCGCGCGACGGGTCCGGGTCCCGGAGCAGCAAGAGCCCCCCCGGCGCGAGCGCGTCGACGAACCGGGTGAGCACGAGCCGCTGCTCCTCTGCGGAGAGGTAGTGCAGCACGTCGATGCAGGTGATCACGTCCCAGCCAGCGCCGAGGTCGGCAGTGCGCGCATCGCCCACCGAGAACCCAGCCCCCAGCAGGGTCGTCGCCTGGCCGACGCGCGCGGCGTCCGGGTCCAGCCCCGAGGCCTGGAGCTGGTGGCCGGCCGCCCGCACGTACACCGCGAGTAGGCCTTCCCCGCACCCGACGTCCAACCACCGCCCCTGCACCGGCAGCCGCTCGTGCAACGCCCAGAACACCGGGTCAAAAGACGTCTTGCCGTACGCCCAACCCGCGCGCCCCCTCCCGAGCGGCAGGTAGGCCGACTTCACGGCCGCGCAGACCTCCCACGGCCGGGGGCCCGCCAGCGCCGCCTCGATCCGCTCCCGTACCCGGGTCGCGACCTTCCGCCGCGACTGCCCCTCGACCGGCACCGGCTCCAGCAGCTGCAGGTGAAAGTGGCAAAAGACCTTGATTGGGAACGCCGTACCCTTCGGGAGCGCGTCACGCGTCCCCGAGATCGCGACGGGGAGGACGTCAGCGCCTGCCTGGATCGCGAGCTCGAACGCGCCGCGGTTGAACGGCTGCAGCACGTCCCCGTCCCCGCGCGTGCCCTCGGGGAACACCAGCACGCTCGCCCCCTCCGTGGACGCGGAGCGCGCGCCCCGCATCGCCTCCTCGAGCGTCTCCCGGGACGTCGGGTCGAGGTTGATGTGGCGTCCGACCCGCGCCATGGTGCCGAACACCGGCATCCGGAACACCCCCGGCCGCGCCAGGACCCGCACGGGCACCGGCAAGCGCGTGACGAGGGGAATATCGAGCATGCTCTGGTGGTTCGCAGCGAGGATCCACGGGCCCTTGCCCAGCCGCTCCAGCCCTGTCGTCGTCACCCGCCAAAACGGCCAGTGCGCCCCGATCATCGCGCGTCCCCACAACCAGCGCGTGAGCGAAGCGGATACGCGCCGCTGCGAGTCGAAGGGCAGGGTCACCCCCTGGAGCACCGCCGCCACCACCAGGAGAGTCGCCGTGAAAAACCCGAACATCCACAGGTTCCAAACGCCAATGATTCGCAGCAGCACGCGAGCGGGGATCGAGGGGCGAGGGTCGGTCACGAAGGCGGCGGCTATCGCGCTGCTCGCCACCGCGGCCAGCGTCGCCCCGGGCCCCGCGTGGGCCGTGGACGCGACGGTGTGGACCGAGCTGGCGAAGACGCACGAGCTGACAGCGAGCTTCACGCAGGTGCAGCACCGCGCGGTGCTGAAGTCGCCGCTCACCAGCACCGGCACGGTGCATTTTTCGCGTCCGCAAGAGCTCGACTGGGTCGTGGAGTCACCCTCCAAGAGCTCATTTACGTTGAAGAATTCGATCGCCAGGATGTCGTACCCGGAGCTCGGAATGAACGAGACGATCGACCTCGCAAGCGTGCCGGACGCGAACCGCCTCGCCACCAGCTTGTTGGTGTGGATGCAGGCCGACGCGACCGCCGTGGACCGCGACTTCACGGTGACCTACAGCGACGCCGGCGCACGGCTCACGCCGCGCGACGCACAGCTGAAGAAGCTGCTCGCGAGCATCGACCTCACGCTCACCGCGGCTCCCTGGCGCGTGACAGCTGTGAAGCTCTCCGAGCCGAGCGGGGACACGGTGGACATCACGTTCTCCAACGTGGTGCTCAAGTAGATTCTTGATATCCGCCGCGCGCCGATGAACCTGTCCCCCCTCACCTGGTCCGTGCGCGCCCGGCTCGTGCTGCTCGTCGCGCTTTGCGTGGTCCTGGCGGCCGTCGCGACGAACGTGAAGGTGTCACTCGACCTCGCGGACGCGTTGCCCAAGGGCGGCGAGGCCGGCCAAGCGTTCGCCGACGTGCGGCGCTTCGCGCTGCTGGACACCATCCTCGTGGACGTGAACGGGGAAGGGCACACGCCGCAGGAGCTAGGCGCCGCCATCGACGCGCTCGGGGCGAAGCTCGAGGCGCGCGTAGGGACGGACCTCGCGAGCGTTCGCTACGCGTACGGGCTGCAGGACGGGATTCGGCTCTCCACGGCCGCCGAGCCGTCGATCGTCGTGCTCACGCCGACGGACGAGCTGCGCACCCGGCTCACAGACGAGGGCATGCGCGTCGCGCTGGAGCGCCTGAAGAGCCAGCTGTTCGGCCCCGCCAGCGTGCTCGCGGCGCGGCAGCTCGAGCACGACCCGCTGGGGCTCGGGACCGGCTTCACCACCGCCCTCTCCCGTACTCAGCAGGCCGGCACACGCCTCGAGGGCGGGCACCTGCTCTCCGCCGACGGGCAGCACGGGCTGATCTTGGCGCGGGCCGCTGACGCCGCGCTGGGCACGCAGGCGACGAGCCCGATCATCGTACACATGGCGGAGGACTTGGCGACGAGCCCGCTCCCCGCGGACTGGGTCGGCTCCCACCGCTACGCAGCGGAGGCCAGCGGGCAGATCCAGGCAGAGGTCAACCGGGCGGTCACCGCCGGCACGGTCGGCGTACTGCTGGTGTTCTTGCTCGCGTTCCGCTCGGTCCGCCCGATCCTGGGCACGTTCCCGCCGCTGCTCGTGGGGTCGATCTTCGCGACGGCGGTAGCGGCGCTGATCTCGCCAATCCACGGGATCGCGCTGGCGTTCGGCGGCGCGCTCGCCGGGATGGGCGTCGACTACTGGATCCACCTGTACCTGGCCGGCGTGCGGGACGGGGTGAAGGCGACGTTCGACGAGCGCCTCGTGCAAGGGGAGCACGCGCTCCGCGAGCTGATGCCGGCGTACATCATCTCCGTGGCGGCGACCGTCGTCGCGTTCATCGCCCTCGCCACCAGCGCGTACCAGGCGGTCGGCGATCTCGGCCTGATTGGGATCGGCTGCTCGATCGGCGCTTTCTGCACGATCGTGCTGGCTGGGCCCGCGATGTTCGCCGCGCTGGCTCGCCCGGGCGACCGCGTTCCGTGGCTGCCGGTGCCGTTGAAGGTCCCCGCGCCGCTGGCTGCCGGCCTGGTCCTGCTGCTCGCGTTCCTGGGCACCCGCGCGCTCGGCGTTCGCTTCGACGGCGACCCGCGCTCGATGGACGCGCGCTTGCCCGCTACCGCCGCGTTGGAGGCCGCGATCCGCACGCGCTACGGCGGCGAGACCACGCAGGGCCTGCTGGTCGCCGAGGGTGAGACGCTCGACGTCGCCCTCGACAGGCTCGCGCCGGCGGTCGCCGCCCTGCGGGACGTCAACGGCATCACGTTGCACTCGCCCCTCGACCTGCTGCCCTCCCCGAGCCAGCGCGCAGAGCGCGCGGCGGTCGTCGCCGACGCCCCTGCGATCGAGGCCCGGTTCGTCGCGGTCGCCGAGGGCGCTGGCTTCGACCCGGCGATGCTCCTGCCGGGACTGCGGCGGAGCATCGCGGCCGTCGCCCCGCCCGACGTGTCGACTTGGGCGACGACGCCCGGCGCGGAGATCCTCGCCCGGACGCTGGACGTGGACCCCGTGACCGGCAACGCCCGCGTCGCGGCGATCGTCGTGGGGGTGACCGAGCCGGCGCTGGCCCGCGCTGGCGCGGAGCTGGACCTCGCGCTGTCGAACAGGCCGGACGAGTCGTCCACGGACGCCGCGCGGGCGCGGTTCCTGTACCCGGCCGGGGTCGCCGAGGCCGGGGCAACGCGCATCCGGGACGAGCTGGTGTCGCGGTCCGGCCTGGCCCTCGGCGCGGTGCTGCTGTTCATGCTCTTGCGGTACCGGGACACGGTCAAGGTGCTCGCCGCGAGCTTGCCTTCGCTGGCCGCCGCGATCGGCACGCTGGGCGTGTTGGCGTGGCGCGGGATGGCGCTCACGCCCGTCAGCGGCCCCGCGTTCGTGCTCGTGCTCGGCGTCGCGTTCGACCAGGGCATCTTCCTGGTCGAAGCCCGCGAAGAGGACCAACCCGCGCACACCCCGGGCGGCAAGCGGGCCGGTGGCTCGTCCCCGACCGCGACCTTCCTGGCGGCCCGCGCGGCGATCTTCATCGCGCTCGCGACCGCGTTCGCGGGGTTCGTCGGGCTGTGCTCGGCCACGTACCCAGCGGTGTTCGGCGTTGGCGTCACCGAGTCGCTGGGCATCGGCTGGACGGCGATCGCCGCCTTCCTGATCGTCCCCGCGCTGCTGACAGACAAGGGCGAGTCGACGACGCGGCGGCTGGTGCGACGCGGCGGGTTCTTGACCGTGCTGCTGCTCCAGGCCGATGCTTTGCTGTGCCTGCAGGGCTGGCTGACGCCCCCGCCGGTCCCGGCCGACGCCGCTGTCCTCCCAGAGCTCACGGGGACGGGGGCAGACCGCCGCCTCGGGGCGAGCCGGCTGATCCGCACCCGGGGGATGTGGGTCGAGCACTTGGAGGGCAAGCCCTACGACATGGGGCGCGCCAACGCGATCCTGGCGGGCCCGCTGCCGGACCGCAACGAGGCCGGCATCGTCGCGGAGTTCTTCAAGCACGTGAAGAACCCCGCCGTCCAATACGGGCTGTTCCGCTTGTTCCCGCTGTTCGGTGGCGCGCTCGCGAGTGACGTCCCGGAGCGCTACCTGGTCGAGCTGCGCGGGTACACGGACGTGGGGGACGACGCCCGGTGGGGGTGGATCGCCCCGCACTACACGCGGAAGCTCTGCTACCACGCGATTCACGACGTAGGGCAAGCGATGGTCGACAGCCCGCTGATGGCCTGCACCGGCTTCGTCGCGTCCGGTGACCGCGTGGCTGACGGGCACACGCTGCTCGCGCGCAACTTCGACTTCGACGGGGGCCCGTCGTTCGACTCGGACAAGGCCGTCATCGCGGTCAAGGGCGACGGCGTGCTCGGCTTCGTGCACGTGGCCATCGTCGGGCTCGAGGGCGTGGTGACCGGGATGAACGAGGCCAAGATCGGCGTTGCGCTGCTCGCCGCGGCTTCGGACGCCCCCGTGCGGGTGGGGATGCCGATGATCTTCATCACGCGCGAGATCTTGGAGAACGCGCGGTCGCTCGACGACGTGCAGCGCATCCTCGACGCGCGCCGGGGCTTCGTCAGCGAGGGCATCCTCGCGGTGGACGGCAAGACCGGCGAAGCCACCGTGTTCGAGGTCACGCCCGACGACGTGACGCGGCTCGACCCCGGCGCGACCGGCACGGCCACGGGGATGACGCTCGCGTTGTCGAACCACCTGCGCGGGCCGCACGCGAGCGACCTCGCGAACCACGTGCGGATGATCGAGGGGACCACCACGGCCCGCCTCGCGCGGATGGAGGAGCTGTTGGCGCGTACGCCCGTGATCGACGAGGCCGCGGCGATCGCGATGCTGCGCGACCGCAAGGGGGTTGGCGACGTCGAGCTGCCGCACGGTCACGAGTCCGGCATCAACGCCGACATCGCAGCACACGGGGCCGTGCTGGACGCGACAGCGGGCACCATCACCATCTCCACGTCGCCGAACCTCGCCGGGCACTTCTTGCGGTTCTCGGTGGATGAGCTGCTGGCGGGCAACTTGGAGCCCCAAGTGGCAGCCGCGGAGGATGACCCAGCCGGCACGTGGCGGGTGCAAGAGGCCCGCGAGCTCGTCCGGACCGCGCACGACCTGGGCGCGAAGGACGCGGAAGCCGCCTACCGGCGCGCGCTCCGCTTGAACCCGGGGGACGTCGACGCGACCTTGGCGCTGGGCGTGCTCCTGGCGGGGCAAGGCCGGACGGACGAGGCGCGGCCCTACCTGGAGTCGGTCATCGCCACGCCGGAGCGCAGCGAGCAAGCGCGGGCCGCGAAGAAGGCCCTCCGATGAGCGCCGGCCGCTGGCTCGTCGGCGCCGTGGGCATCCTCGCGATGGGCGATGCGCACGCAGCGTGCGAGATGGTGGAGCTCGAGGACCTGCCGATCACGCTCGGGATCGAGACGCACGGCCACCAGGTGGGCGGGATGGGGATCGTGACGATGCAGGACCAGGCGGACGTCACCGCGTGGTCGCTCACGCTGCTCTCGCCGGGCGGGCTCGCGCTGTTCACTGCCCGCGGGACGTTCGACGCGACGACGGCCGACCCGCCGGTCTCGGTGGAGACCGGCCTCGACGCCTGGAAGCCCTGGTTGGAGAAGCTCCCGCTGGGCCGCGATCTGCGCGTCGCGTTCGGCACCTGGGTAGATCCGAACACCTGCGCCGGCGGCACGACGCGGACCCGGTCCGGCCACGCCAGCTTGACCTGGACGCGGCGATGGCGTGGCCCCGGAGGGCCCGTGAAGGCCGAGCTCACCGCAGACCGCGTGCTCTTGCACGACCGGCTGCGCGGGTACACCCTCACGATCGTCGCCCCGGGCCGCGAGCTCCCCCACGTCGGCCCACCCGGAGGGACCCCGGAATGAGGCTCGACCGCATCCTCGTCACCGCGCTGGCCGCCCTGGTCGCCGTGAATTGGCTCCGCGCCCCCGTTCACGGGCCGACCTGGCCGATCGCGCTCGCGCTCTCGGCCGCTGTCGCGTTCCTCTTGCTCGCTCGCCGCGTCCCGTGGCCCGCGCCGCACCCGACCCCTCCCCGCCCAGCCGTGCTGATCCCGACGTTCAACAACCACCGGTCGATCGGCGACGTGGTGACCCGCGCCGTCGCGGTGAACGCCCGGAACGGCATCCCCGTGTACGTGCTCGACGACGGCAGCACCGACGGGTCCGGCGCGCTGGCCGAGGACGCTGGCGCCATCGTGATCGTGCACCCTGAGAACCGAGGCAAAGGCGCGGCGCTGCTCACCGGGATGAAGGCGCTGGCCCGCGCGGGCTACACGCACGCGATTTGCCTCGACGCAGACGGGCAGCACCACCCCGAGGACGTCCCTGCGTTCGCCGCGGCGATCGGCGCCGACCCGTGGGCGATCTTCGCCGGGGTCCGCGACCTGTCGACCGCGCCCGGGATCAGCCGCTTCGGGCGCCGGTTCTCGAACTTCTGGATCTGGGTCGAGACCGGCTGGCGCGTGGCGGACAGCCAGTGCGGCTTCCGGTCGTACCCGATCGCCCGAATCCTCGCGCTGGACCTTGGCTCGAGCCGCTACGACCTCGAAGTGGAGGTGCTCACGCGCGCGTTGTGGTCCGGCGTCGCGGTCCGCGACCTGCCATGCCAGGTGACCTACCCGCCCAAGGCTGAGCGCGTGTCGAGCTTTCGGCCGCTCGTCGACAACACGCGCATCACGTGGGTCAACATCAAGCTGATCGCCGAGCGAATCCTGTGGCCGCCGTACTGGTTGCCCCGGCCCGGGCGACCCATCACGCGCTGGGATCCGACCTCCCGGGGGTTCGCGCTTGGCTGGCGGCTCGTGCTCGCCTTGGTGCGCGTGCTCGGCAGGAAGCCGGCTGCCTGGTTCGCCCGCGCAGTGTCCCTCTGGTACGTCCCGTTCGCCCCTCGGGCCGGGCTCGCCGGCTACCTCGCCCGCGTGCTGCCCAATGAGCCTCCGTGGCGCGCCCGCGCGCAGCTCTACGGCAACTTCGCGGAGGCCCTCGTCGACCGGATGGCGTGGGCGATGCGCGGCCCGTCGACCTTCCGCTACGAGCGCGAGGGGGCGGAGGCGTTGGTCGAGGCGTTCGGAAATCGCCAGGGCGCCATCCTGTTGTCGTCCCACGCCGGAAACATCGAATGCGCGGCAGGCCCGGGTCGTAATGAGGAGCGCGTGAAGATCCTCAACATCCTCCGATTCGCCGCCGCAGTCGATCACGGTCAAGCCGTGATGGCGTCGATGGACCCGTTGTGGCGGCCCAACATCATCGCGGTGAACCGCGCCGAGGGCTACTCCGCGCTCACCGTGCTGCGCTTGCTTCGCGAAGGCGGCGTCGTCGCCATGCACGGGGACAGGCTCATCGACGACCGGGTGGTGACTGTCGACCTGCTCGGCGCGCCGTGCCGAGTCCCCGCGGGACCTTGGCTCTTGGCCGCCCTGGCGCGGGTGCCGGTGATCGTCGTCGGCTGCTTCAAGGAGGACGGCGACACCTACCGACTGCTCGCCGCGCCCCCAATGGTCTGTCGCTTTGACCGCAAGCGCTCCCGGGACGAGCAGATCCAAGAGTGGGCCCAGGCGTACGCCGACCAGGTCGGCGCTTGGGTCCAGCGCTGGCCCCACCAGTGGTACAACTTCCACGACCTGTGGAGCCAAGAGGCGGGTCCCGCCGTTCCCTCCCGTTCACAAAGCGGCCTTGCCGAAGAGCCCATCGTCACATAATGACACAGCTTGTAACCTCGAACCGGGGTGCCCTGTGCACCCAACCCCCCTGGAGCCGCTCGTGAGCCAGTCCCTCGACGCCGACCGCATCATCAGCGACCTGGATCGGATCTTCGTTGACCAGTTCGAGCTCGAGGCGACCCAAGTTGTGCCCGGGGCGAAGCTCCGCGAGGACTTGGACCTGGACAGCCTCGACGCGGCCGACATGCTCGTCGCGATCGAGAAGAAGTTCGGGATTCGCCTCGACGACGAGGTCGCGCGGCAGTTTCGCACGGTGGCCGACATCCACGACTACGTCCGCAAGCTCGTGGCCGAAAAACACGCCTCGACCGGCGTGGACGGCGTGGCTGCCGGCTCCTGATCACGGTGGCGGGCGGCTGAGCCCGAACAGGTTCAAGAAGGCCCCCCGGGCGTACACCCAGAACGACGACGGCCGCACGTAGCCCGTCTCCAACGCCAACAAGCGCTCCCGCTCGGGGAGTGGCAGCCACTGCGGGTCCGGCTCGGTGCGGACGCTCGGCATCCCTTGCGCGAGGCGATCACGCACCCAGGTCTCGTCCAACCGCGCGGCCACGCAGCCCGTGACGCTCGCGTAGCTGCCCTTCCACGCGTTGACCATCGAGCACATGCCGGCGGCCTGGCCCCCGTCAGACGCCACCAGCACGGGTCCGCCAGCTGCCCCCGCCCTCGCCTCGTCCACCACGAGCAGCGAGTACGCGACGTTCTGGTCGGTGTGAAGTGCCCGGCGCTCCCGCCGGATCGCCGAGTCCGGGACCCCGAGCGCTTGCAGCCCAGCGGCGAGCGCGTCCGCCTCGACGAACGGGGAATGCACGGCAGCGCCCGAGGTCACGAACCCCTGGACCACCCCGGTGGCGTACAGGTGCTCGGCCCAGGCGACGCGCCGCCACTGGCAGACGGACAGCGACCCGTCCGCCTCACTTGGGCAGCCCGGGACCAGCGCGAGGTCGAACGGTGCGCTCCCACCGGCGGATGCAGAGGGCCGGTGCTGGCAGGCAGCCAGCACCACGATCGAGGCGAGACACAAGACGGGGACAGCGCGGTTCATCTCGCTCCTACGAAGCCCGGGCAACGGCACCGGGGGGCCTGCACTTCGTGCGCCGATCCGTTAGCTATCGCGGCCCGGAGAGCGAGAGATGCCTGGTTCCGAACCCGCCCTGCAGCACCGACTGAAGCTGATGATCGTGCGGGTGTTGATGCTCGAAGGGGTGAACGCCGAGGACATCGCCGACGATGCGCCGCTGTTTGGCGCCGGGCTGGGGTTGGACTCCGTCGACGCGCTCGAGCTCGCGATCCACGTGGAGGAGGAATTCGGCGTCAAGATGCCGGACGACGCCGGGACGCGCAAGGCGTTCGCGTCGGTGAACGCCCTCGCTGGCTACATCTCTACGGCGCGCGGATGAAGGACTTTGTGATCATCGGTGCTGGGCCGACGGGCTGCGCGCTGGGCTCCTACTTGTCCAAGGCAGGGGCGAAGGTCACGCTCGTCGAGGCGGTCGAGCGCCCGGAGAGCGTAGTCGGCGAGTCGATGCTGCCGTGCTCGCGCATCGTGTTCGACGAGCTCGGGCTCGACACCACGGGCTTCCTGGTCAAGCACGGCGCGGTGTTCTGCCAGGGCGACGACTCCGTGCGGTTCGACTTCTCCGAGGCCGAGGACCCCGTGTACACCCACGCGTGGCAGGTCCAGCGCGAGGTCTTCGACTTGCGGTGGCGGGACGTCGCGACGCGGCACGGCTGCACGATCCAGTACGCGAAGGTCACCGGGGCGGACCCCGCGACGGGCAAGGTGGAGACCACCTCGGGCACGCTCCAGGCCGGCCGCATCATCGACACGGGGGACCGCACGATGTGGCTCTCGCAGAAGCTCGGGCTGCGCGTCGCGGACCCGCGGTTGAAGAACAGCGCGATCGGCACCCGGATGACCGGCGTAAAGGCGCTCGGGCTCGACCAGCCGGGCGACATCACCATCTGCAGCATCCCGGGCGGCTGGATCTGGATCATCCCGTTCGGCGACGGCGTCGCGTCCGTCGGCGTCGTGATGTCCCCCGCCTGCACGCTTAGCGGGTCGCCCGACCAGCGCTACGCCGGCGCGTTGGCGATGAGCTCGGACGCGCGACAGCGCCTCGGCGGGGCCGAGCGGATCTTCCCTTGGCGTGGCCTGCAGGACTTCACCGCGACCTCGTCGACCTTTCACGGCCCGGGCTTCGGCTTGTGCGGCGATGCTGCGACGTTCATCGACCCGGTGTTCAGCTCCGGCGTGCTGCTCGGGCTGTGTGGCGCTCGCACCATGGCCCCTGCCCTGCTGGACGGCTCGACGGCCGCGCTCGACGCGTGGCAAGGCACCTACCGCGAGGGCGCGGGGATCTTCCGCAAGGTGATCGACCACTGGTACGTCGGGGACTTCATGACCGTCGCGCTCGCCCCGGCCAAGCTCCAAAAGCCCTACTTCCGGCGCGGCATCGTCTCGCTGCTCGCCGGCGACGTCTACAACCCCGCGCGGACCAGCCCGCGGCGCATGGCGGACCGCATGGGGGAGCTCGCCAGTCACCTGCGCATGATGGCCGTGGATCCCGACGCGCCGAGCGCCAGCGAGGTCGGCCCAGCTTGATTCGGAAGCGGCTCGCACGCCTGCGGGCGCAGGTTCACGAGATCCTGTCGGCCAACCTGTCCCCGGCCGGAATCGGCTGGGCTGTAGGCATCGGCGTCTTCATCGGCGCGCTGCCGCTGTACGGCGTCCACTTCGGGGTGTGTCTCGTCGTCGCCCGCATCTTCCGCCTCAACGAGGCCGTGATGTACGGTGCGGCCAACATCTCGAACCCGCTGTTCGCCCCTTTCCTGATCGCGCTCGAGATCGAGATCGGCCAGTACATGCGGTACGGCAAGGTGGACGGTGTAGAGACCACCTCGTTCGGGCACTCGTTCTGGGACGCGCTCAAGACCACGCCGGACCTGTTCATCTCCTGCTGCTACGGCAGCGTCGCGCTGGGGGTCGTGCTCGCGGTTGTAGCGGGCCCGCTGGCCTGGCTGATCGCGCGCTGGCGGCAACGGCAGGACCCGGCGTGACCGCGCGGCTCCACGGGCCGATCTTCGTGCTCGCGGTGGTCGTTCTCTACTTCGGGTGGAGCGCGATGTACTTCACGTGCGACGACGCGTACATCGCGTTCCGCTACGTCGGGAACCACCACGCTGGGCGGGGGTGGACCTGGAACCCGCCGCCGTTCGCCCCTGTCGAGGGGTACACCAGCTTCGCCTGGGTCGCCTTGCTCGAGCTCGCTTGGAGCCTGACCGGGCTCGAGCCGCCCATCACCGCGAACGTGATCGGCCTCCTCTGCAGCGTCATCACGCTCGCGCTCGGCGCGGGGCTGCTGGCCCGGCTTCGACTTCGCCAGCCGACCCTCGCGCTCGGGCTCGTGTTGTGTGGTGCTGTGACCAACCGCACGTTCATCGCGTGGACCACCTCGGGGCTCGAGACCCCGCTGTTCATGTGCGTGTTCACGTGGTGGCTGTACGAGGCGCTCACGCCCGAAGCCCGCCGCGGATCAGGCGCCGCGCTTCGCCTGTTCCTCGCTGCGAGCGCGCTCTCGCTGGTCCGGCCGGACGGCTACCTGTTCCTGGCCGCGTCGTTTCCTCTCGCGGCGGCTTGGCGCGCCTCGCGGAGGTTTCCCCTCGCCGTAGCTGCCCCCGCGCTGGGGGTCGTCGCCCACGTGTCCTGGCGCTACTCGACCTACGGGGCGTGGCTGCCCAACACCTACTACGCGAAGTCCTCGGGGCCGTGGCCGGAGGCGGGCGTTCGCTACCTCGCCAGCTTTGTGCTGGAGAACGGGGTGTACACGTGGATCGCCGTGCTGGCGCTGGCCGTCGGGCTCGCAGCGCTCCGAGGGGCCCGCCCGCAGCGTGATCACGTGCCCGCCGCGGTGGCCGTCGGGGCGGTGCTCGCGCACGCAGCGTTCTACATCGTCGCGATGGGCGGCGACCACTTCGAGTACCGCGTGTTCGCTCACCTGGTGCTCCCGCTCTACATCAGCATGGCCTGGCTCGCCGAGCAGGTGCACCCCAGCGGGGCGTGGAAGGCGGCCGCGCTCGCGGCGTTCATCGGCCTGTCTTGGCCGATCGCTTGGACGGAATGGGGGCTCTCCCAGGCCTACACCACCCGCGAGTCGACCACCTGGCTGGTTGTCCCGGTGACGTCGAGCCTGCCTGCTCCGCTGCGCCCCCTGGGCCGCGCTTGGGAGGACCTGCAGCGTTGGCTGATCCCGCACGCGATCGCCGTGCGCGTGCAGGAGCACCGCGTGCTCGCGAATCTGCTGGTGGCCGCGCTCCCGCCGCGGGAGGTTGGCGCCAAGCTCGGCTGGGACGCGCACCTGGTGGCGCCCCTCGCGGCCGTCGGGGTGGTGGGCTGGGTGTTCCCGGACGTAGCGATCATCGACCTGCAGGGCCTCAACGACAGGGTGATCGCCCGGGGGAGGACGCGCACGCAGGCGGGGCTCGACCGCCGAATGGCGCACGACCGCCTGTACCCGAAGGTGTACTTCGATTGCTGGCGGTTCAACGCAGAGCTGGTGCCGCCGATCGAGACCTTTCGACTTCACGTGTTGGACGGGGTCCCTCGCATGTCGGACGCCGAGATCGTCGCGTGCGACCGCTATGCGAGCGAGCCGACTAAGGGGCGCTGATCCGGGCGAACTCCCGGTGGGCGAAAACAAACGGCGGTGGTGCACCGCAGCGGCGGTGCGCTATACTGGCACCCGGGAGCGCCTTCCTGGCGGCAGGGGGCGTCGGTTGATCGCGGAAGGGTTTGGGTGGGTCGGAGCGACAGTCACAAGGCAGGCATGGCATGACACTCTCCACGTTGCAAAGCTTTGTCGAAGTACTCCCAGTGGCCGCAATGGCCCGCAACAAGGAGGGGCTCCTGGTGGCGAACGAGCGCGCCGCTGAGCTCTACGGGGTGGACGTGCAGGCCCTCCTGAGCCGCCCGGTTGGCGGACTCGCCAGCCACCCGCAACCGCCACCCCGGGTTGGCGAGCTCCCCTGGCAGCTCGAGACCGAGCTGCTGCGGCACGACGGCCAGCGGCGCCACGCGCTCGTCTCTACGCAAGTCCTCGAGGTGGATGGCGAGCCGGTGCGGCTCGGGGTGATCCACGACATCACGGCCCGGCGCACCGCTGAAGAGGCGCGGGACCGGTTCTTCTCGCTTGGGCTCGACCTCTTGTGCATCGCCACTGGGGACGGGTACTTCAAGCGGGTGAACCCGGCGTTCACCCGGACGCTCGGGTGGGCCGAGGAGGAGTTTCTTGACAAGCCGTTCTTCGCGTTCATCCACCCCGACGACATCGACGCGACGCTGAGCGAGGTCGCACGGCAGCAGGGTGGTGACCCCGTGACGAATTTCGAGAATCGATACCGGTGCAAAGACGGGACGTACCGGTGGCTGTCGTGGCGCTCCACGCCCGCGCCGGATGGCCTCCTGTACGCCACGGCGCGCGACACGACGGAGGCGCGCGCGCTCGGGTCTGCGCTCGCCGAGCGAGCCGATGCGTTGGAGGTCGCCCGCGCGGAGGCGGTCGCAGCCAACCAGGCCAAGTCCGCGTTCTTGGCAGCGATGAGCCACGAGATCCGGACGCCGATGAACGGGGTCATCGGGATGTGCGAGGTGCTCGCACAGCACGACCTGCTCCCCGCGCAAGCGCAGGCGGTATCCATCATGCGAGAGTCCGGCCTGGCGCTGCTCGGGATCATCGACGACATCTTGGACTTCTCGAAGGTCGAGGCCGGCCGGGTCGACCTCGAGCGGGTCCGGTACTCGCCCGCTGACGTGCTGGAGGGGCTCTGCTCCTCGGCGGCGGTGACAGCCGCGAAGGCGCAGGTGGATCTTGCGTTGATCGTCCACCCACGGGTCCCCGACAGGCTGTGGGGGGACCCAACGCGGGTGCGACAGGTTGCCTCGAACCTCGTCGGCAACGCGATCAAGTTCTCGAGCAAGCTCGACGTCAAGCGCGGGAAGGTGGTCGTGAGGCTCGACGTGCAGGAGGACGGCCAGCTCCGGCTCACCGTCCGCGACAACGGGATCGGGATCGCGGCGGACGCGCTACCAAAGCTGTTCGCACCGTTCACCCAGGCCGAGGCGTCGACCACCCGGCGCTTTGGCGGGAGCGGCCTTGGCCTCGCGATCACGCAACGCTTGCTGCACCGGATGGGCGGCAGCATCACCGCAGCGAGCGAGTACGGCCAAGGCGCGTTGTTCACCGCCGTGCTGCCGGTGGATGAAGCGCCCCCTGCACCCAGCACCGCCCCGCTGCGGGGCGTAGACGTGGCGCTGGTCGGCGACGGGTGCCCCTGGGGGGACCTCGAGCTCCTCCTCAAGGCCGCCGGCGCCCGCGTCCTGCGCTCCCGCGGCCCGGAACAGGTGTCCGATACGCCCGTGCTCTTGTTCCTCAAGGGTGGTTGCTCCCCCCGCCCCGGCCAACGAGCCGTGGTGTTGACGCACGACCTGCCCGCCGAGCCGGGCAGCGTGGACCTCGACAACTTCTGGCGGTCCGTGCTCGTCGACGCGATCCTCCGGGTCGCACGCGGCCCCGACGCGGATCTGGGCCCCGCGCCCGTCCCCAGTCCGCCTGCACGCTCGCGCGACGAGCTCATCCTGGTCGCGGAGGACGACCGGGTGAACCGCATCGTGATCTTGCGCCAGCTCGCGCTGCTCGGGTGGTCGGCGGAGGTCGCCCCGGCGGGAGACGAGGCGCTGCGCCTCTGGAGCAGCGGCCGGTACGCGCTGTTGCTGACGGACCTGAACATGCCGGGCCTCGACGGCTACGAGCTCGCTCGCGCAATCCGTCGCGAAGAGGTGACGAAGGGGCTCCCGAGGATGCCGATCTTGGCGCTGACCGCGAACGCGCTCCGCGGCGACATGCACCACGCGACCGCGGCGGGCATGGACGACTACCTGACCAAGCCGCTCCTCCTCGCCCACCTTCGGACGGCGCTGGACAAGTGGCTGCCCGCCCCCGCTGCGGCGGAGGCGGAGCCCCCCGCGGCCGACCTGCGCACGACGAACGTGGTGGACATCGCGGCGCTTCAACGGCTGGTGGGTGACGACGCCACGGTGATCCGAGAGGTGCTGTACGAGTTCGACTCGAACACCCGGGAGCTGGCCGGTGAGCTGCTCGCCGCGCGAAAGGCCGGCGACGGTCGCGCGGTCGCGCGGTTCGCCCACCAGATAAAGAGCTCCGCACGCGCGGTGGGGGCGTTCGCGTTCGCCGACGTGTGCGTCGAGTTCGAGAGCGCGGCGATGTCCGAGGACCCAGGCGCCCTCGCAATACGCTACGAGAGCTTTCGTGCCGCGCTGCCAGCCGTCCTCGACGCGGTCCAGGCGGTGCTGGCTGGACCGGGGCCCGCATGACCACCCTCCTGATTGACGACAACCCTGTTGCGCTCCGGATCCTCAGGGCCCAGCTTGAGCGCCTGGACATCCGGGACCTCGTCCAGGCGACCTCGGGCGCCGAGGCGCTGGCCCTGCTGACGGCCCAGCCGGGGCACTTCAGCTTGGTGTTCTGCGACCTGCAGATGCCGGGCATGGACGGCGTGGAGGTGCTCCGTCACCTCGCGGACCGCGCGTTCCGAGGCGCGATCGTGCTGATGAGCGCCGAGGATCAACGGGTGCTGGACTCGGCTCGCGCGCTGGCCCGCGCCCGGCGACTCCACGTGCTCGGCGTTCTGCAAAAGCCCATCGATCCGCGGATGCTCCAAGCCGTCCTCGTGCCCGAGCCGGGCCGGGGGGGGGCGGGTCACGACCCCGCGCGCGCCTCCGTCCATCGAGGAGTTGCGCACGGCGGTGGCCCAGCAGCAGTTCGTCAACTACTACCAACCCAAGGTGAGCCTGGTGACCGGCAAGGTCGTCGGGGTCGAGGCGTTGGTCCGGTGGCAACACCCGACGCGCGGGATGGTGTTCCCTGACCAGTTCATCGAGGTCGCGGAGACCGACCGGGAGGTCATCGGGCAGCTGACCCAGCTGGTCACAGCGCGCGCGCTGGCCCGGCTCCGCGAGTGGATGGAGCGGGGGCTCGACCTGACCGTCGCCGTCAACGTCTCGATGGAGAACCTGACCGACCTGGCGTTCCCCGACGTCGTGGCGGCAGCGGCGCAGCACGCCCGAGCGCCCCTGAGCCGGTTGGTTTTGGAGGTCACCGAGAGCCGCGTCAGCATGGACAGGCAGGCCCCCCTCGACATCCTGACCCGGCTCCGGATGAAGCGCGTCGGGCTCGCGATCGACGACTTCGGGACCGGCCACTCGTCCCTGGCCCAGCTCCGAGACTTCCCGTTCACCGAGCTGAAGATCGACCAGGGGTTCGTACACAAGGCGTGGCGCTCGCAGCCGCTGCGCGCCATCTTCGAAGCGAGCGCGAAGCTGGGCGCGGACCTCGGGCTCACGCGCGTCGCCGAGGGCGTCGAGGATCTGCAGGACTGGACCTTCGTTCGCGCCTCGGGCTGCGACTACGCCCAGGGCTACTTCATCGCGCGGCCGATGCCCGGTGACCAAGTCGTAGACTGGGTCCGAGAGTGGGTGCCCCCAGCCGACTGATCGGAGCCACGTCCCCTACGGCGCGCCGATCCAGCGGCGCTCGCCGTCGACGAGCTCGACGACCACCCGGCGGCCGTCCACGGCTACGCGGCCGCTCGCGACCTGGCGCAGCGCTTGGACGTAGAGCTGGTGCTCGATTGGCAGGATCCGCGCGGCCAGGCTGTCCTCGGTGTCCGACGAAAACACGGGCACGGAGCCCTGGGCCAGGATCGGCCCCGTGTCGACCCCCGCGTCCACCAGGTGCACGGTGGCTCCCGCCTGCGTCACGCCGGCGTCCACCGCCTGCTTGGCGCCGTGCATCCCCGGGAACGCCGGCAACAGCGCGGGGTGCACGTTCAGCACCGGCCAGCCGTGCAAGAAGCCGGCCCCCAGGACCCGCATGAACCCAGCCAAGCACACGATCTCCACCCCGTCCGAGAGCAGCTGATCGCGGAGCTCCAGGTCGTAGACCTCGCGCGGCTTTCCGCGGTGCGACAGCACCCGGGTCGGCACCCCTGCCCGGCTCGCCCGCTCGAGCGCGTACACGTCCGGGATGTTGGACACGACGGAGACGACACGCGCTGGGAACTCCCCCACGCACGCGTCCAACAGCGCTTGCAGGTTCGAGCCTCGCCCGCTCACCAGCACGCCGACGCGCCGGGGCGGTGCCCCTGCCCCGAGCACGGGCATCACAGGCGGCACTCTCCGGCCGCGTCCGCGACGGTCTCCCCGACGATGTAGCCACCAAGCTCGGCGGCCACGGCGTCCGCGTCGGACCGCCGCACGGCCAACACCATCCCGAGCCCCGCGTTGAACGTGCGCCACATCTCGGCGTCCGTCAGCTGGCCGCGCTCCCTGAGCAGCGGCCAGACGCCGTCCATCGGCCAAGACCCCTTGTGCATCACCGCGCCGATGCCCGGCGGGAACATCCGCGGGACGTTCCCGGTGAACCCCCCGCCCGTGATGTGCGCCGCGCCGAGCATCCGGTCAGACGCGTGCAGCGCCAGCAGCTCCTTCACGTAGATGCGGGTGGGCTCCAACAGCGCGTCCCCGAGCGGGCGGCCACACCCGTGCTCCTCCGCCATGTCGAGCCCGTCCACGAGCTTGCGGATCAGTGAGTACCCGTTGGAGTGCGGCCCGCTCGAGGGCAAGCCCACCAGCACGTCCCCCGGCCCGATGCGCGTCGGGTCGACGATGCGGTCCCGCTCGACGGCTCCGACACAGAAGCCGGCGAGATCGTAGTGCCCCGGCTTGTACATCCCGGGCATCTCGGCGGTCTCCCCGCCGATCAGCGCGCAGCCTGCGATGCGGCAGCCCGCCGCGACGCCAGCGATCACCTGCTCCGCCTCTGCCGGGTCGAGCTTCCCGGTCGCGAAGTAGTCGAGGAAGAACAATGGCTCCGCCCCGCACACCACGACGTCGTTCACGCACATCGCGACCAGGTCCTGCCCGATCGTCGTGTGCTTTTTGAGCTGTTGGGCGAGCAGCAGCTTCGTGCCGACCCCGTCCGTCCCGCTGACGAGGATCGGGTCCCGGTACCGCCCCATCAGCGAAAACAGCCCGCCGAAGCCACCGATGTCCCCGATCACCCCCGCTCGGTACGTCGAGCGCACGTGCCGCCCGATCCGATCGACGACCTCGTCCCCCGCCTCGATGTCGACGCCCGCGTCCTTGTAGGCGTCCCGCTGCGTGCTCACGGGGCGTTCCCGTTCGAGCCGTCTTCCTGCGGCGTGACGCCGTCTGCGACGAGCGGCGCGGACGCCACCTGGTGGTGGTCCACGGCCACGACCGCGAACTCGTACCGGGTGTTGTACTCGAACAAGCCGCCGGACACCTCGGGCTTCATCGTGAGCCCAGCGCTGAACTTCGTGCACTCGTCGACCCCGTCGAACAGCCATGCCTCGACAGCCATCGGCGCATCCCCGCTCACGTCCACGGCGCCGTCCACCACGCTGTCGAACCAGACGTACATACTGAGCACGTCCAGGTCGCCATCGTCGTCCTCCACCTGCATCTCGATGCCTACGGTCGGGTGGTCGCCGTCGTCGAAGGTCTGCACGCCCCCGTTGTTGATGTCCACGCTGGTGAGCACGGGCGTGTTCGCGTTGCAGTCGCCCGTGTCCCCTCCGTGCAAGTCGGGTGGATCGCTGGAGTCACCTACCTCCTTGCCGGACGAGCAGCCGGAGAGGGTGAGCAGCGAGGCGGGGAAGAGAGCGAAGAGGAACGGGCGCATGACGACTCGATCTACACGCAGGGTTTATCACGGTGATAGATGCGGGGGGCTTGGTCAACACCCCCACATCGCCGCGCCGCCTCTACCGCGCCCTGCGGGACCAGCTCGGGAGCCTGCGCCGCGTGTATGCACGGGGCAACCGGGTCGTTCGCCGGGACGACTTCGCCGAGCACCCCGAGACCGTGCTGCTGTTGCACGGCTTTTTCCAGACCCGGAACGTCTGGGAGATCATGGAAGATCGGCTGCGGTACGACGGCTTCGGGGTGTTCAGCTTCGACCTCGGTGGGCTGTTCGGCGCGTTGAACACCGCGCGGCCGGGGGACCTCGCCGGCCGGATCGCCGAAAAGATCGAGCGCATCTGCAACCGCTCCGGGCTCGAGCGCTTCCACATCATCGGGCACTCGAAGGGCGGGCTGATCGCGCGCGAGTACGTCCAGCGTCATGGCGGCCACAAGCGCGTGAAGTCGGTCGTCACCCTCGGCACCCCGCACCACGGCACGCCCACCGCCGCGATCGCCGTTGGCCTGATGGGCGCGGGGCTCTTGTCGCGCAGCCCGTTCGACATGCTCCCCGACTCGGCGTTCGTCCGCCGCGTCCGGAGCGACAGGTTCCCTGCGAACATCCCGATCACCAGCATCTACTCGCGGCACGACCTGGTCTGCCCCTGGTGGGCGAGCGTGTTGATCCCCCGCGAGGGCGAGACGTCGATGCAGAACATCCCGGTCACGGGCATCGGACACACGGCGCTCACCTGGGACCCGGGGGTGTACGTGCTCCTCCGCCGAGCCCTCCTCCGCGGCGCGGACCCGAAGCCCGGCTCGCCCGATGTAACGAAACTCAGAGACTGAGAATCGTTCGATCTTGTCGTCC
This sequence comes from Bifidobacterium breve, assembly GCA_943328795.2. Taxonomy (GTDB): domain Bacteria; phylum Myxococcota_A; class UBA796; order UBA796; family SXON01; genus CAIUMM01. The sequence continues at coordinate 1,080 of CALQBK020000001.1, read as the reverse complement.
AGTGCGCTAAAGCCTCTAGCGTAGAGCCGTTCGTGGATACATCTCCGCGATGCCCACCAAAGCCCCGCCTCCCCCCGAAAGCACGCCCGGCCAAGGCGACCCCGGCGCTGACGTCAAGGACCGCGTCGAGAAGCCGCGCAACTTCAAGGTGCTGCTCTACAACGACGACTACACCACGATGGAGTTCGTGATCTGGGTGCTCGTCGAGGTGTTCCGCAAGTCGCAGGTCGAGGCCGCGCGCATCATGCTGACGGTGCACCGGTCGGGCAAGGGCGTGGCAGGGATCTACAGCAAGGAGATCGCCGAGACCAAGGCGGCCGCGGCGATGGGGCACGCGACCGCCGCTGGCTACCCGCTGCTGGTCGAGACCGAGCCAGAGTAGCGGCGCGCGCGGTTCTCCGTAGCGTCACCGCTCGATGAACAAGACGCGGGCGACCTCCTCGGGGGTGGTGACCCCGGCCGTGACGAGCTGCCGGCAGTAGTCGCGCATCGGGAGGAGCAGCCCGGACGCCGTAGCCGTCTCTTGCAGCAGCCCCGCGGGGACGCCCGACGCGACGTCGACGCGGAGCTGGTCGTCGATCGTGAGGACCTCGAACACGGCGGTGCGCCCGCGAAAGCCCTGCTGGTTGCAGAGCGGGCAGCCGCGGCCCCGGAACAGCATGTAGGTGGTCGCTGCCTCGTCCTCGGGGAAGATCCCGAGCGGCTGGATGAGCTCCCGCGGGTAGCTCGCCGGCTCCCGACAGTGTGGGCAGATGCGCCGCACGAGCCGCTGGCTGATGACACCGATGATGGTGTGGGCGAGTAAGAACGGCTCGATGCCCATCTCACGCAGGCGGACGAGGGCCCCGAGCGCGTCGTTCGCGTGCAGCGTAGTGACCACCAAGTGCCCGGTGAGCGCGGCCTCGACCGACGTCGCCGCCGTGAGCGGGTCGCGGGTCTCGCCGACCACGATGACGTCGGGATCCTGGCGCAAGAAGTTGCGGACCGCGGTCGCGAACGTCACCCCAGCGGCCTCGTTCACCTGCACCTGGCTCACCCCCTCGACGCCGTACTCGATCGGGTCCTCGATGGTCAGGATGT